>NZ_CP166993.1:955684-1274246 GCF_048319245.1 Litorimonas sp. RW-G-Af-16 | reverse complement strand
CACCGTCGTTAAAAGGTAGTGCTTATGAAGGCGCAACAATTCGCAATGTCTTGAACATGGCCAGCGGCATCACGTTCAATGAAGACTATATGGATCCCAAATCCGACATCAATGATATGGGCCGTGTCTTGGGTCTTGGCGGTTCGATGGATGAATATGCGGCGGGATTGACGGCGAAGGATGCTGTTGCGGGTGAGCGTTGGCAATATGTATCGATTGATACACATGTGGCCGCAATGGTGTTGCGGGCTGCAACAGGCAAATCTCTACATACGCTGTTTAATGAAACTTACTCTGCCAATCTCGGCTTTGAGCGCGCGCCTTATTACATGACGGACGGCGAGAATGTGGCTTTCGCTTTGGGTGGCTTGAACCTGACTACGCGGGACTATGCTAAGTTTGGCTATCTTTTTCTCAATCAAGGCAAGGTTGGGGATAAACAGGTAGTGCCTGCTCAGTGGGTAGCTGAATCAACGCGACACTCTGCGCCGTCATTCTCTGATCGCGGCGGCGTAGGCTACGGCTATCAGTGGTGGGTGCCAATGCCGCAAGAGGGGTCAAATGCTGGCGATTTTTTCGCCGTCGGCATTTACGGGCAATATATCTACATCAACCCTGCTAAAAAGCTTGTGATCGCCAAAAATGCTGCAGACCGAGAATTTGCCTATGAACAAGACGGCTATGGTCACTCCATGAACGTCAACATCGATATGTTTCGGAGCTTGGCGGATCAGTTGGCCCCCGCGATGCCATAAGCCTTGCGAGGCGGGAAGGGCACCGCTAAACGCACCTTATGACAACGACACTTAAAATCGCTTCGGCGCAGCTCAACGCCCATGTCGGGGACTTGGACGGCAATATCGCCAAGGCACGCAATGCTTATGTGCAAGCAAAATTAGGCGGCGCGGACATCTTGGTGTTGCCAGAGCAATTTATCATTGGCTACCCCGCAGAAGACCTCGTCCTTAAACCTGCCGCGCAGGATGATTGCCGCAAGTTGGCTGAAGACTTCGCCATGCTCACTAAGGGCGGGCCAGCGGTTGTCTTCAACTTGCCATGGGTCGAAGACGGGATGCTTTTTAACGCTGCGCTATTTATGCAGGACGGTAAAATTACGGATGTGCGCAAGAAACATCATTTGCCTAATTACGGCGTGTTTGACGAAGCTCGAATTTTCACGCGAGGACCACTTCCAGAACCAGTTGAGTTTAAGGGCGTCAAGATTGGCCTCCCGATTTGCGAAGACCTCTGGCAACCAGGGGTGGCGAGCCACCTCGCAGATTTGGGCGCGGAGCTTTTGATCTCCCCAAACGGCTCTCCGTGGCGGCGCACAGCTCTCTCTGAACGGGTCGCGGCTTTGGGCTCGAAAGTTCATAATGAGGGCTTGCCTCTGGTTTATGTCAATCAAATTGGAGGGCAGGACGAGCTTGTTTTCGATGGCTCGTCTTTTTCTATGGCCGCGGATGGTGCGATTGTTCAAGCCCTGAAATCCTTTGTCGAAGACTATGATCTTGCGACATGGGAGAAGCAGGGTGAGACGTGGGTATGTACTGAGGCGAAGTTGGAGACGCAACTAACGGGGCATGAGGCTGACTGGCGGGCTATGTGTCTTGGGTTGGGCGACTACGTCAATAAGAACGGGTTTAAGCAAGTCATCCTCGGTCTCTCAGGCGGCATAGATAGCGCAATGGCAGCGGCGATTGCCGTCGATGCCCTGGGGCCAGAGCGTGTCTGGTGTGTGATGATGCCAACGAAATATACAGCAGGCAGTAGCCTGACAGATGCCGAAGAATGTGCAGAAGCTCTGCGCTGCCGTTACGACACGATCGCCATAAAACCGGCGATTGATGCGTTTGATGAAATGCTAGAACCGTTCTTCAAAGACCTGCCGCCCAGCACGGCGGAGGAAAATATCCAATCTAGAGCCCGCGCATTGACGCTAATGGCACTCTCTAACAAGTTCGGTCCGATGTTAGTGACGACAGGCAATAAGAGTGAGATGGCAGTTGGTTACGCAACGCTTTATGGTGATATGTGTGGGGGGTATAACCCACTAAAAGACCTGTATAAAACAGAATTGTTCAAGCTGGCTAAGTGGCGTAACGCACACAATCCTGATGATATGTTCGGTGCAGAAAACCCGATCCCTGTCAACATCATCACAAAGCCCCCATCCGCAGAACTTCGCGATGATCAAAAAGACAGCGACAGCTTACCAGAATATGATGTGCTGGACGATATCCTCTTCGGCCTCATCGAGCAGGAATTACCAGTTGAAGATATTCTTGCGCGGGGGCATACCACCGCCGATGTCAGGCAAATCCAGCATTTGCTTTACATCGCTGAATATAAGCGCCGCCAAGCCCCGCCGGGCGTGAAGCTCGGTTCCAAAAACTTCGGACGCGACCGCCGCTATCCGATCACAAATAAATATCGTGATGAAATTTGATCTTATAAGATCTATGTGGAAGTTGATCTGGGCGGCATTGGCTCTGACATTGGCATCCTGCGCTTATTACCAGCCCTCAAAAACAAACCTGTCAACTGCCGTGCCTGTGACGATACAAGACTTAGCCGATCAACCTGAAACCTATCACGGAAAAACGATCTTGGTCGAAGGATGTCTCGATTTTCATGGAAGTCACGAATATGAATTGTGGAATTTTGATCTAAGCGGGCGCCCGCCAATTATCGTAAATGACAGTGTTTTTGGTTTATTTGTCGACGGAAAATACATCCCGCGAAAATATAGAGCCATGGATAAGGAAAGGGTGACGCGGACAGGCGAAACAACCTTTTTATACGAAACGATCAATGAGAGGGACATTTACGTCAGATTAATCGGTAAGTTCTCAAATAGAAAAGCACCCTTAAATACGGGGGGACATATTGTATTTGCAGACCATTTTGAGGGCCGTATAGATGATGCTAAAATTGTAAATGTCTTAGAGATAAGGTGTGACCTTTAGTGTCCCGTAAACCGCATTCAATAGCGTTCGTTGCAGTCTAATAATCAAAAGGTATCATGATGAGATGTAAGCATGTCGTAATGATGCTAATTTTTGTTAGTTCTGCTTGTAGTTCAATTCCAAGAAAACCAGAATTATTGACCTGCGACATAGCGGGACAATTAGACTTTATTGGTAAAATAAAAAACAAGACTCTCTTGCCTGACGAAGAAGTTTCTTTCGATGGTGAACCAGCGACAGCAATTGCAAGTCTCAATGAAATCGAGATTTTGGAAATGGAGCGTGCGAGTTGCAGCGGGAAGATTGTTTCACTGAAATTGACGGAATCATCACCAGGTCCACTAAGACGGGGTGATGTATATTATTTCCGAATAAATGATGGTTCAAAGCTAGTTCCCGCGCCATTTGCTTGGTGGCGACCCCTTTATGATGCCGAGAACATGCAAGCCGAGCAGCGGTGATGGTAATGTCTTGCCTCTTCCAATTCAACCTGTATTCCCCTAAGACCCCGCGAATAGTTTCAAAGGTTATCTAAATGACTGTCATCGCCCGTTTTGCCCCGTCACCCACTGGCCGTTTACATGTCGGCAATGTCCGCACGGCGTTGCTCAACTGGCTGTTTGTGCGGGAGCAGAGCGGTAAACTGATCTTACGGATTGATGATACAGACCTTGAGCGCAGCACGAATGAATATGAGCAGGGTATCAAGGACGATTTGACATGGCTGGGCCTGAATTGGGACAATACGTTCAATCAATCCCACCGCTTTCCAAGTTATGAAGCGGCGGCGAAAAAGCTCAAAGAAGAGGGGCTTTTATATCCGTGCTACGAGACAGCGGATGAACTGGACCGTCAGCGCAAATTACAACGCGTGCAAAGTAAGCCTCCCGTCTATAATCGCGCAGCGCTGGAACTTACGGACGCTGATAGAGCTGCACTGGAAGCCGAAGGTCGCAAGCCGCATTGGCGGTTTAAGCTATCTGGCAATCCTGTTACGTGGGATGATGTCATACGCGGCGAGCAAACCGTTGATACTGCGTCATTGTCTGATCCAGTCTTGATCCGTGAGGACGGCTCTTTTTTATACACGCTACCTAGCGTGGTTGATGATATTGAAGAGAAAATCACCCACGTTATTCGCGGCGAAGATCATGTCACGAATTCTGGTGCCCAGATAGAAGTCTTTCGCGCCCTATCTAACCATCTCCCAAAATTTGCGCATACGCCATTGCTGGTCGGGAAAGACGGGAAGGGGCTATCCAAGCGTCTTGGCTCTTTGTCGATGCAAGAACTGCGCGAACAAGGCTTGGAGCCTATGGCGATTTGTTCATTGCTAGCTAAAATCGGAACGTCTGATCCGATCGAGGCGCGTCCATCTATGGATGTCCTAAAAGATGAATTCAGCTTTTCCAAAATTGGTCGTGCGCCCGCCCGTTTTGACGAAGATGAATTGCTCCTGATAAACGGCAAAATTCTGCACGAAACGCCTTATGCGGATGTGAAAGACCATCTTGATAGCCTGAATGTTGGCGGAGGCGAGGCGTTTTGGAATGTCATTCGTGCGAATGTGACAAAGGTCGTGGACGCGGCAGGTTGGTCGACTGTTATCTACTCGCCTATGCCTGGGCGTATCGAGCCAGAAGACGTGGATTTCTGTAAAGCTGCCGCGAATTGCCTGCCTGATAACATCACAGCTGACACATGGAGCGAGTGGATAGGCACGTTGAAGGTTGATCACGCGCGCAAAGGTAAAACGCTCTTTATGCCGCTACGTCGGGCGCTGACAGGACGCGACCACGGCCCAGAAATGGGACCGATTCTGATGTTAATGGGGGCAGAAAAGGCGCGTGCCCGACTACGGGGTGAAACAGCATAGCTCACAATGATGTGACGGGTAAGATGCCTGAAATATGCTAGACCCTCGATATATAAAGGGAGGGCTACATGCCAAATTTAAGATTACCACTTTTTTTGACGCGACTTTCGATTGCGATTTTTCTGCTGCCTTGGATTCTGATGAGGTTCATTGACGGCGGAAAGAATGCCAAGGGCATTTCTGAGAAATATTATCACTTCACGCAACCTGACATTATGACAACATTAATAGGTGTTGGCTGGGTGATCTTACTGATTGCGTTCATCATCGGATTTAAAAAGAAAATAAGCTATGGTCTGGTCTTCTTGATCCATTTGGTCGGTACGTTGATGAGCTTGCCATACATGATTCCAGGGACAGAGAAATTCATTCCGACATTTATGGCGGCTATACCAACGCTCATGGCGATGTTCTTGCTGTGGAAGTTGCGAGAGCAGGACACGCTTTTGTCGTTGAACTAGAGGACTGACTTTTTAGTTTTGTACTGCTGCAGCCAACCTGTTCAAATGAAAGAATTGGCGGCTGGTCGATGTCCTCACCGGGATGAGAGGAGGCCATTGACCAGCCCACCTGTTTCGGCAGCCTTGCGTGGGATTGCGCTGCCATTCACGTGCTGATGTGAGTTGGGATGAGATCACCAGCAACGATTCTTGAACTATCGTAATAAGTGTATTATGTCACGACTTATTTTTAAGATTGTAAAGTTATAGTTTCTGGCCCGTTAACATTACGGCCAGCTAACATCTGAATTACACCTCTGTAAGAGTGAAATCGTTAGAAGATTGCGCGGCGTAGGCAATATAACCTCGCATATTCGAGGGACTCAACTGCCCCCCGCCAGACTACGGTCAAGGGCCTATCTCATTGGAGAGACCCATGAAAACCCTAACTTCCCGTGTAAAGCGCAACACTGCGCTCGTCACATTCATTACAGCCTCATTCGCTATCGCAGGCACAGCCAATGCCAGTGATTGCGCCATGAAAAAAGCGAAACAAACGGCTCAACATACAACAACGGCAAACACCGCTGTTATGTCGTCACCTATTGTCTATGTTGGGAATTATAAGAAAGACAAGAAAGGTACGATCGTTGATGCTGCCGTAGCTACGGAGAGCCTCTCTACCTTGGTCGCGGCCGTCAAAGCAGCTGACCTCGTCGGTGCGCTATCTGGCGATGGGCCGCTGACAGTCTTTGCACCAACCAATATGGCGTTTGAGGAATTGCCAACTGGTACAGTCGACACACTTCTTAAGCCTGAGAATATTGGCTCGCTCCAAAACATTTTGAAAGCCCATGTTGTGGCGGGAAAGCTGTCCGCAGCTGATATCATCGGTCTGGCCGAACAAAATGGCGGCTCCGTCGAAGTCGAGACGCTCAGCGGAGCAAAGCTTACAGCTGTACTGTCAGATGGTAATCTGATGGTGAAAGACGAGCAAGGCGGACTAGCCAGCGTAAAAAAAGCGGACATCATGAAATCCAATGGTGTGGTGCATATCGTAGATAGGGTGTTACTGTCTTCTTAGTCCCTTGATGGCATGAACAGTCTAAATCTTCCCCCTTTGGATTTGGACAAGACTTTGGCGACCACCCTCTGCGGTGGCGCCTATTTTTTTGGCGTCAACTCTCGCAAACGCCGTGCTAGTAATCCCCACATGGGATCAAGGATCAGCACGCCGCAGATCACGACCAAGCCCCATGCCCAGTGTGCCCCCTTAATCCATAGCCAGATCATTAGGGCGAATGCGATGGGATAGAAGGCAAAGACCCAAAACAACCGCCACAATGCGATTATAACCTTCAAGACATGATCTCACGAGGGAGAACAAGATCAATCATGCGCCAGCTGCTAGGGGAGAGCCAATCTCCGCCCCCGCGGTTTGTGCGCTCTAGCACTGTGCAAGCGCCAGTCGGATAGTCATGGGGTCTCCGTGTGAAATATTCATGTAGCGCGGCCCAGCCTGGATTGTGGCCTAGCAGCATAAGACGCCCCTGCGGTTCAATCTCTTTGCCGCAAATCATCAGGACTTGCTCAGCGCTCGCATGATAAAAGTCGGGATTGTAATGAACTTCCTGCGCGCCCGGGATCGCCCGGATTAGCAGCATCGCCGTCTGCCGCGTGCGCTTGGCGTCTGAACTCCAGATAATATCAGGGGCATAGCCTCGCGCAGTCAACGTAGCACCAATCGCTGTTGCAGATTGTTCTCCGCGCGTATTTAACGGCCGCTCATGGTCGGACATAGATCCGTCTGACCAAGAAGACTTTGCGTGACGCATTAAGAGGAGGTGAGTGAGCATGGTCTTTTATGCGACGAAATACATGGCGAGACAATGCCGATCCCACAAAAGCAGGCTTAAGAAAAATACGCCCCCGACCAAAGCCGAGAGCGCTATAGATTTTACTTCATTGTGTAGACAATACCAAAGCGTGTGACGGTATCAGTCTTCTCACGACCCGCTGGGACATCGCTATGCGTATCGATACGGAAAGAGGCGCGCGCGGCCAGATTACCTGCCAATGTGGCCGTAATGCCTGTCTCGTTCCAGATATATGTATCGGACGAAGAGTAGGTGATTTCTGTATCATTGAACAAAGACACATTGTCGTTGAACTGATAATCGAAATCTGAAAATGCACGCAGGGCTAATTCATTCTCTGTTTCGCTAGCGAGGCCTTCTGGATTTGTCAGAATGTCATTATCTGTAATGCGTGACTTCTGTGTGCGGTAGCCTGCGCCGCCTTCTAGGTTCCAGCCGATTGGGCCAGGCAGGATCGCTTTATACCCAACACCTGCGCCTAGATATGAGCCTTGCTTGTATGCACCGAAATCATCGCTGAAATAGTCAGCATTACCAAAGACATAAGTGCGCTCATTCAGGTGACGGTCGATTTGGTAGCCGACTTGGAAGCGCTGCTTGTTTTTAATATCAGAATTTTTACCGTAATCGGCAAGGGCGTCGAACTTATGCGTCCAAGTTTCGCCTTCCTTTGCGAGCTTGAGGCCGAGGCCAACATCTGTGGTTTCTGTGTTACCTGTGGTTTTTGAGCCTGTCAATGAGGCTTCACCGGCCCAACCCTCTGTCAGGCTAGATTGTGCGAAGGCAGGGGCTGCGAGTGTAAGCGTCATAGCAGACGCGAGCAAAATACGTTTCATGATGATCTCCTTTAGAACATGAACGCGCGCGCTATAGTTGCGCCAAGGTAAACAGGCAATGAACGCCGCTGCAATCTGTTCGGATCGTCACATATTCGACACCTATGCGATTGACGGCGCTTTACGCGAGTCAGACGCAGGGCTATAGCTTGCCAAACTCTATTATAAAGCGACGTCACCATGTTTGATATTAAAGCCATCCGAGACAATCCGGAAGAATTTGACCGCCTCTGGGCGAAACGTGGCTTAGAGCCGCTTTCTAAGAAAATCCTCGATCAAGACGCCTTGATCCGAAAAGCAATGCAAGTTGTGCAAGAGGCCGAGGCCGCGCGGAATAAGTCTTCCAAAATGATCGGCCAGGCCATGGGCAAGGGCGATAAGGAAGAGGCCGAACGCCTTAAGACCGAGGTTGCGGGGGCGAAAAACGTGATTGCCGCTATGGGCGCACAGGTCGAAAGCGAGAAGGCGCAGCTAGACGCATTGCTATCCTCCACGCCAAATGTGCCATTCGTGGATGTTCCCGAGGGCGAAGACGAGAGCGGAAATGTCGAGCTTCATACCTTTATGGAGCCGACCAAGCTGGCGTTTGAGCCAAAAGATCACGCGGATTTGGGCGAAGCGCTCGGTATGATGGATTTCGAAACGGCCGCGAAGATGAGCGGGAGCCGCTTCGTTGTGCTGTCTGGAAAATTATCACGGCTGGATAGGGCTTTGGCCGCGTTCATGCTCGACTTGCAGACGGAAGAGCATGGCTATGTTGAGACCAGCCCGCCGTTTTTGGTGCGGGGTGAAGCGCTTTACGGCACAGGTCAACTGCCAAAGTTTGAGGAAGATTTGTATAAAATTCAAGGCTCACAAGCAGCGCTGGATGCCGATATGGCACCTTTAATTACGGCGCAAAAACAGCTCAACCGTGCAATAGGAGAGCGTGGCGGGTGGGCTGCTTTAGAGAAATCTGACCCGCAGACTTTTGCTGAATTGTCAAAAAAAGTAGCAGAGGTGGATGCGCAACTTTGGAAGAAATCTGATGCACGCGATGCAGCAGACGGCATGGCCCACTACCTGATCCCGACCGCCGAAGTTTCCCTTACCAACATCGTGCGTGAGAGCATTGTCGACGCTGACAAACTTCCCATGCGGATGACGGCACATACGCCGTGTTTCCGCAGCGAGGCCGGCAGCGCGGGCCGTGATACCAAAGGTATGATCCGCCAGCATCAATTCAACAAGGTCGAATTGGTCTCCATCACCCGCCCCGAAGAGAGCGAGGCGGAGCATAAGCGTATGCTGGGCTGCGCCGAGGAAGTGCTGAAGCGCCTCAAGCTGCCATACCGTGTCGTGGAGCTTTGCACTGGCGACCTGGGCTTTGGTGCGCGCCGCACCTATGACATCGAAGTCTGGCTGCCGAGCCAGAACACCTATCGCGAAATTTCCTCCATCTCTAACTGTGGTGATTTCCAAGCCCGCCGCATGCAAGCGCGTTACAAACACGCCGAGAAAGACAACCGCTTCGTCCACACACTCAACGGCTCTGGCCTAGCGGTCGGACGGACATTGGTAGCGGTGCTAGAGAATTATCAAAACGAAGATGGATCAATCACCGTGCCAGAGGTGCTTGTGCCGTATATGGGCGGCGTGACGGTCATTCAATGAGAATTCTCCTTACCAATGATGATGGCGTCAGAGCCGAGGGCATGTCTGTGCTGCGCCGTATCGCTGCCAAGTTATCTGATGACGTCTGGGTGTGCGCACCGGAAACAGAACAATCCGCTGCCTCGCGTGGGGTGTCGCTGCACAACCCTGTGCGGCTGAAAAAGCTGGAAGACCGTGTATTTTGCGTGTCTGGCACACCCACGGATAGTGTAATTGTAGGCTTAAAAGACTTGCTGAAAGACCACGCACCTGACTTGATCCTCTCTGGCGTCAATCGCGGGCAGAACTTGGCTGAAGACGTCACGTTTAGCGGGACTATCGCAGGGGCGCTCCAAGGCATGCAGATGGGGATACCGTCTATCGCATTATCCCTCGCACGAGGATTTCAGGGCGCGGGTAGCTTGCCTTGGGAAACCGCAGAGCAACATGGTCCGAAGATCATAAAAGACTTATTATCAAAGGGTTGGCCCGCAAATGTTATCTTATCTGTCAACTTCCCTGACGCGGCGCCAGATGCTGTCAAAGGCGTGCAGATTACACGACAAGGGCATCGTGATTTTCAAATGACGGGCGTCGAGAAGCGCGATTACCCGCGCGGTGGGCATTACTTTTGGCTGACCTATGGGGCAAAGAAGTCCAACCCGCCTGTCGGCACGGATTTACGAGCCATATATGACGGCTATATCTCAGTCACGCCGTTATACACAGACCTGACACATGAAGACACTTTGCGAGCATTGGAGTAAGTCCTGTTTAATCCTGGGCTGATAGATATGATTATGGCGCTTCGCGGGCGAGGCATATCTGATAATGCTGTGCTGCGCGCGATGGAACTGGTCGACCGTAAACACTTCGTCCGCAAAGAAGATTGGCCTGTCGCCTATGAAGCGCAGTCGCTCCCCCTTGCTTGCGGGCAGAGCCTGTCTGAGCCGCTAACGATTGCTTTGATGTGCCAGATTGCTGGGTTGTCACGCGATCATAAGCTGCTCGAAATCGGGGTCGGTAGCGGTTATCAGACAGCGATTTTGTCCAAAATTGTCACGCGCGTATATGCGGTGGAACGCTACAAAACTCTGATAAGCGATGCCGAAGACCGCTTCAAAACTTTGGCGATCCAGAACATAGTCATTCGTCATGGCGATGGTCGTTATGGGTGGAAAGGCCAAGCGCCGTTTGATCGCATAATCTTGGGCTGTGCCTGTCTCGCGCCGCCACAAATGTTGCTGGATCAACTCGCGTCTGGCGGGCGATTGGTCGCGGTTATCGATGGACAGTTGATGACGTTTGATAAAGCGCGCACAAATATCACAGAACGCGAGATCATGCCGCTCTCCTTGGACACCATCGAAGCGGGAAAATCGCACACGATATAGAGACGCCCTATGAGCCAACATCACACAATCAATTACATAGAACTTCCAGTAAAACATCTGTCTGAAGCTAAAGCATTTTACGCCGCTGTTTTTGGGTGGACCTTTACCGATTACGGCCCAAACTACGCTAGCTTTAGCGGGGCAGGAATTGACGGTGGCTTTGATGGCGATGCCGGGCGCGTGTGTTCTGATCAAGGCGCTTTGCCAGTCATTTTTTCTGATGATTTGGACGCCACGGAAGCTGCGGTGAAGGCGGCGGGTGGGACTATCACGATAGCGCAGTTTGACTTCCCAGGCGGTCGACGGTTTCATTTTACCGACCCGCAAGGCAATGGCCTCGCTGTGTGGAAGACCGCGTAATATGAATAGCCTAAGCTCACGCGTTTTTCGCTCACTAACAGCGTCAGAAAATGGCTCTAATGTCGATGAATTACCAAATGAACCCCGGAATTTTTTAACCCATGTCGCGTCTCTATCGCTGACAAAAATCGCAGATGGCCTTATCGACCCGAAACTTGTTCTGGCTTGGTTGATGACTGCGATCGGCGCACCAACCGCTTTGGTTGGTTTATTGGTGCCTATCCGAGAAGCGGGGGCTCTCCTGCCGCAGCTTTTTACAGCCGCCTATATTCATGGCCTGCAGCGTCGGAAATGGTTGTGGTCGCTATGCTCTATTATCCAAGGCTTGTGTGCGCTCGCTTTGGCTTTTGTGAGTGCGCAGATGACGGGACAGTCAGGTGGTCTCGCGATCTTAGCTATATTGACGATTTTGGCACTTGCCCGCAGCGTTTGCTCTGTCTCGATCAAAGATGTCATGGGCAAAACGATTGCTAATTCTAGACGTGGCACGGCGACAGGGCTGGCAAGTTCCATTGCTGCGGCGGGGGTCATCATTTTCGCAGTCTTGTTGATGTTTGAAATTGTTCCGCGCAGTCAGTTGGTGACGGGTGGCCTGACCCTTGCGGGTGTATTCTGGATCGTTAGCGGTTTAATATATGGGTCAGTATCCGAGCCAAAAAGCTCGACCCGAAAGGATGCTGCGACCTTTAAGAGCGTGTTGAAAGACCTGAGTTTACTGAAAGAAGATGCGCAGCTTCGCCGCTTTATCGCTGTCCGCGGACTGTTAACTGCCACAGCCCTAGCGCCACCTTTCATGCTTGCTCTAGCAACAAGCGCGGGAGGAGGGACGGTATTAAACACGCTCGGCGCTTTGGTTTTAGCCTCCGCATTAGCAGGGCTCATATCTGGGTTTATCTGGGGAAAACTCTCTGACCGTTCAAGCCGAAAGGTGTTGATTTTAGCAGGCATCGTATCGTGTGTCGCCTTAATCGTGACGGCGTTTGCAGCCTCGCTCGGCTTTATTAATCACAGCTTTGCCTTGCCAGGATTGCTGTTCGTTTTGATGATAGCTTACCGCGGTGTCCGCATTGGCCGAAACACGCATTTAATGGATATGGCGACTGAAGACACACGGGCCGCCTATACGGCGCTATCGAATACAGTCATTGGTTTATTGCTCGTGCTTGGCGGCGCATTTAGCTTGCTAGCGAGCATTGCTGGGGTCGTCAGCGTTATTGTCGTGATGGCGATAATGTGCGCCGTAGCGGCTGTCGCAGCGCTAGGGCTCAACGAAGTGCAAAATGGCGGTTAGCTTATCGTGCCAAAACAGCGATCAGGTTGACGGCGAGTGTCAGTCCGATTGAGAGAATCAGCATTGCTCTCCACGGGAAGAATACGCGCACTTTCGGCGTGCTGGGGTCAACGCGGTCGCGGTGCGTTTTTTTGCATTGTCTCGACGATTTTTTGCTCCGCTTTTTCCGCAGCTTTGGGGAATAAAGCTGGCAGCAAATTAAGGGCTAGTGTCAGCAAGATGGATGCGATGAGGGATGTTATCAGAAAGTTCTGCATGCATATCTCATAGCACAAAAAAGCCCGCCCAAGAATAACTCTTAAGCGGGCTTTGATTTATCTCTGCGGCGCAGACAATGCGCGCTTGAATTAGGTCATTTTGCGCTCGAAGTTCTCGGCAATCGCTTCTAGGTAACCTTCCGTTGTCAACCAGCCTTGCTGATCACCGACGAGGAGGGCAAGGTCTTTGGTCATCTGGCCACCTTCGATAGTTTCGACCGTAGTCTTTTCAAGACCTTCCGCGAATTTCAACAGCGCTTCATTGTCATCGAGCTTGGCGCGATGCGCGAGGCCTCGTGTCCATGCGAAGATTGACGCAGTCGAGTTTGTGGATGTTGCCTGACCCTTTTGGTGGTTGCGGTAGTGACGTGTCACAGTGCCGTGGGCAGCCTCTGCTTCCATCGTCTTCCCATCGGGTGTCAGCAAGAATGACGTCATCAGACCGAGCGAGCCAAAGCCTTGCGCGACTGTGTCTGATTGCACATCGCCATCATAATTTTTACAAGCCCAGATATAACCGCCAGACCACTTCATGGCCGCTGCGACCATGTCGTCGATCAAACGATGTTGATATTCTCCGCCAAATTCTGCGAATTTATCGGCAAATTCTGCGTCATAGACTTCTTGGAAGATGTCTTTGAAGCGTCCGTCATATTTTTTGAGAATTGTGTTTTTTGTCGACAGGTAGACAGGCCATTTGCGAGACACACCATAATTCATGCAGGCACGCGCGAAGTCACGGATAGAGGCATCAAGGTTATACATCCCCATCGCCACACCAGATTCTGGGAAATCAAAGACTTCTTTTTCAATCTTTTCGCCGTTTTCGCCTTCCCATGTCATTGTTAACTTACCCGCGCCAGGGACGAGGAAGTCTGTGGCCTTGTACTGGTCACCAAAGGCGTGACGGCCAATCACGATAGGCTGCGTCCAACCGGGTATGAGGCGAGGGACATTGTTACAGATGATTGGCTCGCGGAAGACAACACCGCCGAGAATGTTGCGGATTGTACCATTCGGGGAGCGCCACATTTTCTTGAGGTCAAATTCTTCGACCCGCTGCTCATCAGGTGTAATCGTCGCGCATTTAATGCCGACATTGTGTTTTTTAATCGCATTGGCGGCATCAATCGTGATTTGGTCATCCGTTGCATCGCGTGACTGAATAGACAGATCATAGTCAAGCAGATCAATGTCCAAATAGGGATGGATCAAGCGATCCTTGATCATGTCCCAGATGATGCGGGTCATCTCGTCACCATTCATGTCAACGACGGGATTATTTACCTTGATTTTAGCCATAATGTCCTCTGTAAGCAGGTCGAAAGTTAAGTTGCGCAGCCTCTAACACTGTGCGAGCGAGTTTTAAAGACCTAAGACGTAAAGACCCCGCACAAAACATGCGCGGGCAGGAAAGACGAAGCTTTGAGCAAGACGAAGACAGTCAAAGATCAAATGGGCCGCGTGGTGGAGCAACCTGCCACTTCTGCGCCTGTTGTTGTGTTGGTGCGGCCGCAGCTGGGCCAGAATATTGGCGCGGCGTGTCGCTGCATGCTGAACTTTGGCCTGACGGAATTGCGCCTTGTGAGTCCGCGAGATGGCTGGCCCAATCCAGATGCCGATAGCATGGCGGCAGGGGCTTTGCCCGTATTACAAAACGCTCAAGTCTTTGACAGCGTGGAGGCAGCGGTCTCGGATTTGACCTATGTCCTATCCGCGACGGCTCGCCGTAGAGAGTTGGAAGTGCCTGTCATCGGCACCGATGTCGTCGGCCCACAAATGCGGACTTATGAAGCCGCAGGGAAGCGAACTGGCATTTTGTTTGGGCCAGAAAAGGCAGGGCTAACCAATGCTGATGTTGTCCTCACCGATGCGATTTTGACTTATCCCGTGAACCCGGCTTTCCAATCGCTCAACTTGGCGCAAGCCGTCAATATTTTTGCTTATATTTGGGCGAGCAGCGCGGATCAGTTGATCCCTGACCTGTTTGATGGTTCCCGTAGCGAAGTTGCGCCACGGGAAGACCTGACGCGCTTAATGGAGCATTTGGAGACAGAACTCGACGCTGCAGGCTTTTTCTTTCCAGCGGCCAAGAAACCTCTTATGGCGCAAAATATTCGTGCGCCTTTGACACGGGCCAAAATGAGTGCGCAGGAAATCCGAACATTTCGCGGTATGATCAAAGCGCTTGTTAAAGGCCGCGGCGAAGCGTTGCTAAAAATCAGACGCGCGCGCGGCGAAGATGTATAAGGCATAGCTATGACAGTTGGGAAAATTGGTATGAAATATCTAGGATATTTATTGTTGATCGTGGCGGGTGTGGCGGGATTTTATCGCGTGACTCCATTTGTCTTGATTGGGCTGGCTTTGGCCTCAACTTTAATCTTCGCGACCGCTCGCCGCCATAATTTGAAAAGCACGCCTATGGCGCCAGATCAAAATATGTTGTTAGACGGCGCGTTCCTGCTCTTCAGCCAAATCCTGATCATGTTTATGTTTTACTTAATCGGATATTTCTGCACTACACCTGCGGGTGAAATGTTTGGGCGGTTCTTGCAAGGTGGGAATTAGGACTATGATGATTATGGTGTAGGCAGAGGTCGCTTGCGCCAGCTATCCCACGCAAAAATAGCAACTCCCGTCCAGATAAGGATAAAACAAATCGCATGAGCGGGCGTGAAGGTTTCTCCGAAATAGAGCCCGCAGCCAAACTGTAACGTCGGTCCGACATATTGCAAAAATCCTAGTGTTGAGAGTTTAATCCGCCGCGCGGCAAAAGAAAATGCGAGGAGGGGGAGGACGGTCACTGGCCCAGCCAAGAGCAGCAAAAAGTCTATTTCGCGACTCACATTGGTAAAGCCCAGCCCTTCCGTTTGGCTGATATAAAACATCAAAGCGGCGGCTGGAATAAACAAGACTAGCGTTTCGATCTGTAGTCCTGGCATAGCGCCGATATTCACCTGTTTTTTAAATACGCCGTAGGATGTGAAAGTCACTCCGAGGATGAGTGAAATCCACGGAAACACGCCGCCATAAACTGTCAAAACAGTTACGCCAAGCAGGGCAAGCACGATCGCGAGAGTCTGGAGTCGGCTCATGCGTTCCCCAAAAAAAACAACACCTACAAGGACATAGAGGAGGGGGTTGATGTAATACCCAAGGCTACCCTGAAAGATTTGTTCGTTCTGCACCGCCCAAATGTAAACACCCCAGTTGATTGAGAGGAAAACGGCCGCGATCCCCAGATATAAAACTGTCTTTGTATCCCGCAAGGCTGTCCAGAGCGCAGGCAGTTGCTGCCTCATGAGCAAAATCAGGAAACAAAATGGAACAGACCACAAAACACGGTGACTTAGGATCTCGAGCGCAGGTACAGCCTTAGTCAAGACGAAATAAACGGGGAACAGCCCCCACCACGTATAGGCCGCTAGCCCTGCGATCAGCCCTTTGCGATGTTCACCATCAGCATTTATATTGGGAGTCTGGCTCATGCGTTCGCTTGTCATGGCGCACAGCTTTTGCCAATCAAAAAGTAAGTGAAATTCGTGCGTTGCTGCGCTTGACATATAAAGCCAGCCCGCTAAAAGCCGCGTCATATTACGGGAAGGTGTGGAGCCGCCGTTGTAATCGCTGTTGGAAAGTGTCCGACCAGCCGGCCCACGTCAAATGAAAAGGAGACGTCGTGTCAAAACGTCAGTCCGCTAAGTATAAGATTGATCGCCGCATGGGCGAGAACATCTGGGGCCGACCCAAATCACCTGTCAATAAACGCTCTTACCCACCTGGACAGCACGGCCAAAACCGTCGTGGTAAATTGTCTGATTTCGGTATTCAGTTGATGGCAAAGCAAAAGCTAAAAGGCTATTACGGCAACATCACGGAAAAACAATTCCGCCGCACATATGATGAAGCGACACGGATGAAGGGCGATACGTCCGAGAATTTGATCGGTCTACTAGAGCGTCGTTTGGATGCCTTGGTTTACCGCGCTAAGTTCGTGCCAACTGTGTTTGCAGCGCGTCAGTTCGTCAATCACGGCCACGTCTTGGTCAACGGCAAGAAAGTCAATATCCCGTCCTACCGTGTCCGCGAAGGTGATGTGGTTGAAGTGCGCGAAAAGTCTCGCACAATGGCTTTGGTGCTTGAAGCGTTGGAATCTCCAGAACGTGAAATTCCTGATTATATCAGCCTTGATCCAAAAGGTATGAAGGCAACATTCACACGTGTCCCGAGCTTTGATGAAGTACCGTATCCTGTCGTGATGGAACCAAACCTCACAGTGGAATTCTACTCGCGCTAAGCGACGACCCTTATTGCAATATAAAAACCCGCTTGGATTTATCCGAGGCGGGTTTTTTAATGCTTAGATTTGCAAGTAAAAGACTGAGTTATATGCGTTATTTGCGGGTCCACACCACGCGGTAATCTTTGCCTTTTTCGCCTAAAGTCACTGTTTCATCAAAAAAGTAAAAACCTGTGTCCTGAAACCGAAATGTCTCAGTGCCGACCTTTTTTGTGACCTCGACGTGTTTCCGAGACACAGTCTGGCAGGTGAAAACCTCGATCACCCAGAGGCGACGACATTGGACGATATTCAAGTCCATCTTCGCGCCGGCAGGGATCGCATATTGCACCTGAATACTCTGTCCTGCGCGTAAATAAGTGCGTTTGAGCGAAAATGCATCAGCGTAGGGGCCAAGTAGCTTTTGAACAGGGTTGCGATTTTGCAGGCGTGCCGCCGATGTATCACCATTTGAGAACGAGAGAACTTTATGTGTGCTGGTAAAAGCTGGCACATAATGTAGCGCAACATAGCACATCATCGCGCCAAATGTCAGCGACAGGCCCGAAAACATGGCTCTGAATATTCCTAAGCTTTGGCGTTTTCCGCCGGCTTTTTTGTCAATATATGCTGCGTGGAACCCACCAATTTCCGGTCGGCTTCGTCGTTTCAGTAAAAGGTTTAGTCGCGCCATGTCTATGTCTCCCATTTGCCCCCACAGCAAATTTGAGCGAAACATACGCGAAAACGGTTTCCGTCTGTTTAATACGCGCCTAGCGATTGGTTAACCATAGTGGCGACGGGAGGTTAGGCCGCGGCGGTTTTTATGCCTTTGTCAGAGAGAAAGGTGCGCAATTCGCCGCTCTCAAACATTTCACGTGCAATATCGCAGCCGCCGATAAATTCGCCTTTGACGAATATCTGCGGAATTGTCGGCCAGTTATTATAGTCTTTAATGCCTTGGCGAATGTCTGGATTCTCCAATACATTCACGCTTGCATAATCGACACCGAGATAGTCAAAAATTTGGACAACGGTCGACGAAAACCCACACTGCGGAAAGGTCGGTGTGCCTTTCATATAAAATACGACATCGTTTTCAGTGACGGTCTTTTTGATAGTATCAGTTGCAGACATAAATATTCCTCCGGAAGTAACCTATAAGTAGGTTAGGACATCTTGGTTTCAAGGGGTGCGGGTTTCTAAGGCGAGAGCATGCAGTTCGCCGTCTGCGCCGTCCATCTTTCCTTTGAGGGCGGCATATACGAGTTGGTGCTGCCGCACGCGATTAAGGCCTGCAAACGACGCGCTTGTAATGACCGCTTTCCAATGATTATTGTCACCCGCGAGGTCAATCATTTCGACCTCTGCATCTGGCATAGCCTCTTTGATCAAGGCGATGATGGCTTCGGCGGGCATACCCATTATGACATCAACTCAGGCAGCCAAGCCTCATTGCGCTCGCGTAGACCACTGATTGTGACATCGAAAGCATTGTCGGCTTTAATACGGTCACCACCGACTGTGCCGACGACCTGCGCTGGAACGCCCTTGCTCTTGGCAGTTGAAATCACAGGATTAACGCTATGTTCCTCAACCGCGATCAGGTAACGGGCTTGGTCTTCGCCGAATAGCCATGCATGTGTCGGCGTGCCGATGGCGCCGCGCAAATGCATGCCGATGTTGGAGGCGAAAGCCATTTCACAAGCCGCCACAGCGAGTCCGCCATCTGAGAGGTCATGAACAGCGTGAACGCGCTTATTTCGGATGAGCTTGCGAACGTAGTCGCCATTATTTTTTTCAACCTCGAGATCAACGGGTGGCGGTGCGCCGCCTTCGATTGAGGTGACATGCTCCGCGTATAATGACGATCCTAGCCAGCCCTGCGTGTCGCCAATTAGGATCAGCGTATCACCTTCTTGGGCGCCAGTTAGGGTCGCGAAATAGTCAAGATTTGGGATTAAGCCCACGCCACCAACCGCAGGGGTGGGCGGGATCGCAACACCATTAGTTTCATTATAAAGCGAGACGTTGCCCGACACGACAGGATACTCAAATGCGCGGCAGGCCTCATTCATGCCTTCGATACATCCAACCAGCTGACCCATGATCTCAGGCCGCTCTGGGTTACCAAAATTCAGACAATCCGTGATTGCGATTGGGTCAGCGCCCACGGCAGTCAAGTTGCGCCAAGTCTCCGCCACACACTGCTTCCCGCCCTCATACGGGTCGGCATAACAATAGCGCGGCGTCACGTCTGTCGTGATCGCAACAGCTTTGTTTGTACCGTGAATACGCACGATTGCTGCGTCGCCACCGCTCTGGCTGCTATCCACTGTATCGGCCATCACGTGGCGGTCATATTGTTCCCAAATCCAGCGTTTTGATGCGACGTCAGGGCAGGTCATGATGCGGAGCAGAGCGTCATTATAGTCCTGTGTCTCGCGCACATCCGTCCAAGATAGAGGCGGCTGGCTTTCAGGAATTTCATATGGGCGATCCAGATTGGGCGCATCATCGGCGAGCGGCGCGATCGGAATATCGCAGACTTTTTTGCGATTATGTTTTAGGACGAGGCGGCCGGTGTCAGTCGTCTTCCCGATCATGGCTACGTCGAGTTCCCACTTCTCGAAAATATCATAAGCGAGCTTTTCTTTGCCCGGCTTAATCACCATCAGCATCCGCTCTTGAGACTCCGACAGCATCATTTCGTAAGGCGTCATATTCGTTTCGCGTTGAGGCACTTTATCAAGGTTTAGTTGGATGCCCACGCCGCCTTTATCCGCCATTTCAATAGAGGAGGAGGTGAGGCCAGCTGCGCCCATATCTTGGATCGCGATAATGGCGTCCGTCGCCATAAGCTCTAGGCAGGCCTCGATCAGCAGCTTCTCCGTGAACGGGTCGCCGACCTGCACAGTTGGACGCTTTTCTTCGCTGTCATCGTCAAATTCGGCAGACGCCATGGTTGCGCCGTGGATGCCGTCGCGACCTGTTTTAGAGCCGACATAGAAGATCGGATTGCCAACGCCTTTGGCTGCTGACAGAAAAATATTATCAGCCTTCGCTAGGCCAACACACATCGCATTGACCAAGATATTACCGTTATAGCCCTTATGAAAATTTGTCTCACCACCGACAGTCGGCACGCCAACGCAGTTGCCATAGCCGCCAATGCCAGCAACAACGCCTTTGACGAGTTGCTTGGTTTTGGGGTGCGTTGGCTCACCAAATCGAAGCGCATTCATCAATGCAATCGGGCGGGCTCCCATCGTAAAGACATCGCGCATAATCCCGCCAACACCTGTCGCAGCACCTTGGTATGGCTCGATATAGGAGGGGTGATTATGGCTTTCCATTTTGAAGATAATCGCATCACCATCGCCAATATCAATAACGCCCGCATTTTCGCCAGGGCCTTGGATGACTTTGTCCCCCTTGGTTAGGAACTTACCGAGATGACGGCGGGAAGATTTATAAGAGCAATGCTCCGACCACATGACGGAGAAGATACCGAGTTCGTTGATATTCGGCTCACGACCCAAACGATCCAAAATGATCTCATACTCGCCTTCTGATAATCCATGCTCAGCCACGATCTCTGGCGTGATCTCTGATTTTTTCTTCACAGCCATTATATGCTCTCAATAATAGATTTGAACAGATCAATACCGTCCGTGCCGCCGTGCAGCGGATCAACTGCGCGTTCTGGATGGGGCATCATGCCAAAGACATTGCCTGCCTCATTGACGATACCTGCAATATCTCGGGCGGAACCGTTTGGATTATTGGCATAGCGAAAGACGACGCGGCCTTCTTTTTCCAATCGGCCTAGTGTCTCGTCATCAGCAAAGTAATTTCCGTCATGGTGCGCGACAGGGAAGATGACCTCTGACTTCGTGCCGTATTTCGAGGTGAAACGAGTGTCATTATTAGCGATTTTGAGTGTTTCGGGACGGCAAACAAATTTCAAATTCTTGTTGCGCATCAAAGCTCCTGGCAGCAACCCCGCCTCTGTTAGAACTTGGAAACCATTGCAAAATCCAGCGACGGCCAAGCCATTATTGGCCTTCGCGACCAAGTCTTTCACGATAGGCGAGCGTGACGCCATTGCGCCGCAACGGAGATAGTCGCCATAGGAGAAACCACCTGGCAGAACGACGAAACGAACATCATCGGGAATTTCTGTCTCGCGGTGCCAGATCATTTGCGCCGGATGGCCTGTGATCTTCTCTAGGGCGACCGCTGCGTCGCGGTTACAATTAGACGCCGGGAAGGTAATGACGGCAGTTTTCATGTCTTACGCCTGAATTTCGATGCGGTAGCTTTCGATCACCGTATTGGCGAGGAGTTTCTCGCACATTTCGGTCACGCGGCCTTTGACAACTTCGGGGTCGTTAGCCTCTATATCAAGTTCAATGACTTTACCTTGAAATGCGTTGGTCACTTCATCGAAGCCCAGATCGTTGAGAGACCGCGCGATAGCACGACCTTGTGGGTCAAGAACGCCGGGCTTTAGGCCGACAAAGACGAGCGCTTTCATAGGAAGCTCCTGGTTTGATCTGGTTTAATCGTCATTGGATACGACCGAGAGGTTCGGTGCGTGTTTATTTTGGTTTTCTTTGAGTATGCCAAGCCGTGAGGCAACTTCGGTATAGGCTTCGGTTACGCCGCCAAGGTCACGGCGGAAACGGTCTTTGTCGAGTTTGCGGTCTGTCTCTGCATCCCAGAGGCGGCAGCTATCGGGGCTGATTTCATCCGCTAAGATAACTTGGTGACCGCCGTCTTCATTCGCCAGCCGTCCAAATTCGATCTTAAAGTCAACTAACTTAATACCGATGCCAGCAAACATCCCTTGCAAATAGTCATTGATCCGCAGCGTCATAGCGATCATTTCGTCTAACTCTGCATGGGTGGCCCAGCCAAAAGCGTGAATATGTTCTTCAGCAATCAGAGGATCACCCAGATCGTCGCGCTTGAGGCAGAACTCTACGATAGAACGCGGGAGCTTCTCGCCTTCTTCAATTCCGAGGCGCTTAGACATGGTGCCAGCCGCTATATTGCGGCAAATAACTTCCAGCGGGATGATTTCGACTTCTTTAATCAGCTGCTCGCGCATGTTCAGGCGTTTGATGAAGTGCGTGGGGATACCAATCTCGCCGAGGCGAAGCATCACAAATTCGCTTATGCGGTTGTTGAGGATGCCTTTGCCGTCGAGCGTTGCTTTTTTTGTGCATTAAAGGCAGTCGCGTCGTCTTTGAAATACTGCACCAATGTTCCAGGCTCAGGCCCCTCGAACAGGATTTTGGCTTTACCTTCGTAGATTTGTTTGCGGCGGCTCATGTGGCCCTCATATATGAGCGAGACTCAGTCTTTGATCTCTAAAGCCACGGCATAGCCTAAGCCTCTCGCGGCGGCAATGCGCAGGAGGCGAATATTTGAGGATTTTACACCTTGAAGAACGCTGCGGGCAGACATACGTATCCTTTAGAAATAACGACTTTTGGAAAGGTAGACCATGTCGACATTTGATGAACGCGAGAGCGCCTCTGAGACACGTTTCGTGTTGGATGCGGCGAAGGAGTTTAAAGCCGAAGCAAAACGCAACAAAGCATTGGGGTTTTGGGCGGCTGAGCTGATCGGGAAATCTGATCCTGATAAGTATGCGCTCGAAGTGATTATGGCGGATATGGAAGAAGCCGGCGATGATGATGTCTTCCGCAAGCTGCGCAAAGACCTAACAGATGGCGGTGCTGATATTTCTGACACGGCTATCCGCGAAAAAATGGCCGAGTGCCTCGAAGCTGCTCGTGAAGAGGTCTACGGACTGCGTGCCTAGAGCCTGAGTCTAAATATTATTCGGCTCGGGGCAGGTCAGGTCAAATGACTGCTGATTGTTTCGAGCCGCATTTTGCAAATTACGAATGTGCATGGCCATGGCTTTGGCGTCATAGGTCATGTTTACACAGCCCATTGTCCGTTTTGTATCGCCATCAATGATAGCGGCAAAACCTGTTACGCCCATCCACATATTATATTGCTGCACGATCCCACGATCGAAGACCGCGTGAGCGTTTAGATCACCTTTGCCGCCAGAAATATCGATTGGCACGAACTCAATCATCGGATCGCGTAGATTTTGCAAAGCTTCTGTCAAGCGGGGCTCAACGATCTTGCATGGCCCGCACCAGTCTGCTTCGAAAAACACGACATAGACGTCAGGTGTCGGTTGATATGCATTCGCGCTCGCACTGAGTCCAAGTGTTAGAGCCGCGGCAGAAATGAAGGTCTTCAATATACGTGTCATATTGTGGTCTTATGGCGTATTTGATCTGAATGGCAGATGAAATTGCAGTTTTCTACCGCACAAAATCGTGAGGCGAAGTCGGGCGAGGGAGGTTGTGAATTGCAGACTTGCCAACGAAAAAAGCCCGGACCAGATAATATCTGGAACCGGGCTTTCTCATCTTCCCCTAGATAAGATTAGAGGCCTGGGTCAACATTGTGAGCCGCAGGGCATGATGTCGTTTTGGCACCAACAGATGCACGGCTCATATAGGCATTGCCTTGAGCGCGGGACGCCATTTTGCGAAGTTCTTCAGCCATTTCATTTGCTGAGAAAGATGCATTCACACATCCGATAACGCGCTTTGTTTTGGCATCAACGACAGCGGCAAAGCCTGGAAGGCCGACCCATTTGTTGAAGACAGGCACGATGTCCTTATCAAACGCTTCATGTGCGCCTTTTTCCCATTTGGCTGCTGTTGTTGTGTCGATCACGACTTCTTCAGCGTTTACACCAGCGATTGCGACAGCTGTTTGGAGTTGGCTGTCAAGCTGTTGGCTCTTCACGTCTTTCGCGTTACGGAAATTCACAACATAAACGTCAGGTGACGCTGCATATGCAGTTGATGCGAATGCAGATGTCAAAACAGCTGCGCCGATAAGTGTAGATAGAGTTTTCATTTTTTTTGTCCTTTGTAGTCATCTAGGGTTCACAAGAATTATTATTGTTTTTGTTATGAGCCTCTATCTAACGGTCATTGGTAAATGAACCGCGAATCAGTCGTTAGGACAGCGTTTAGAATACTTTCTACAATCGTTAATTTAGCGGTTAAAGTATTGAAAATATTATAGAAATTTTTTTCCAATAAAATGCATTTTGTTGAGTTTTTCCTGTCATTAGGGTCGTTAAGCACAGATCGTAATTCAACCTTAACCATGTTTCTGGCGGACGAGTTACGACCATGTTAGATTTTTGTCACAAATTTCATACATGCGCTTCACAGTAGCGCACAAAAAAACCGCCCTCCTAAGAGAGCGGTTTTGAACTTGGTTCCGTAAGGAGATGCGGTCGATTAACGACGGCGCGGTTTCTTTGACGGGATCAATCCTTCGACTTGGGCGCGCTTGCGTGCCAGTTTACGGACACGACGCACAGCTTCCGCAGCTTCGCGTACGCGCTTCTCGGATGGCTTTTCATAATGTTTACGCGCTTTCATTTCGCGCAGGATGCCTTCGTTCTGAAGTTTCTTCTTCAGGGCACGGAGGGCCTGATCAACATTATTCTGACGGACGTAGATTTCAACCATGTGGTCTTCAACTCATTTCTAATTCAAAATTAAAGGCCCCGTGCATCGGAGCCTTTGGAATAGCTGGCTTTTAGGGGTCTAAGTTCGCGCCGTAAAGAGTAAAAGCTGCGATAAATCAGCAATTTGACCGAAAAAAGAGGCTGATTTCACAGACGAACGCCCTAAAGTGCGATCTATGAACTTCAATCAGCCTCACTTTATACAGTCCGATGGATTCGAAATTGCGACCTATTCAGACGGGGCGCTAGATGGGACGCCGTTGATATTGGTTCATGGTTGGCCAGAGATTGCCTATAGCTGGAAGCCGATCGTGCCGATTTTGGTGCAGGCGGGCTACCGCGTGATATGTTATGATTTGCGCGGTTTCGGGCGGTCTTCTGCGCCTCTAGATTCGCAGCATTACGCGATGCCGCAACTCGTCGCTGATTTGGAATCGGTGATGGATGGGTATGGTCTAAGTCAAAGTTTGATCTGTGGACATGACTGGGGCGGCAGCATTGTCTGGCACGCCGCACGTATGATCCGTCATCGCGTTACGGGGGTCGTCGGTATTTGTGTTCCGCACACCGCTCGCGCTCCTGCGCCGCCGTTGAAGATCATCGAGAAGCGGGCAGGACGGAAGCACTACTTTTTGGAGTTTCTCTATAAACGCGCGGAAACCGCTGCATTATTCGCCAAAGATCCAGATGGGTTTTTCCGTCTCATGTTCCGCTCTACGCCTGAGGGTGCAGTTGCAGACGAGACGTTTACATTCATCCCAACTAAGTTCGCAGAATTTCTCGCCGCGGGCTCACCACCGCTCAAAGGTGGTGTTATGGATCAAGCGGATCGGGCAGTATTTGTAGAGGCTTACACACGTACAGGCTATGAAACAGGTATGAACCTTTATCAGAATATTAATGAGAACTGGAAACTGGCAGAGGGGATGTCTGACCGCATAGATCAGCCCGTCCTGATGATCAGCCCTGAGCGTGATTTGCTTTTGCCGCCAGAATTGGCTGACCCTATGGAGCATATGGTGGATGATCTAACCCGCGTGACTATTCCAAATTGCGGGCATTGGGCCATGTGGGATGCGCCAGACGCTATCAGCCGAGCCATGCTGGACTGGCTTTCATTGCGAAGCTAGGCAGGCGCGGCTGTTCGAAGCACATTCAGATAGCTGGTCTTTGTTTCCATTTGATCCAGATACCCAGCCTTCAGCATTTCACGGTGCATGGCCTTCAGCCCATGGCACGGCACATACATATAGGCGTGATGTTCGACGTGGTAATTGACCCAATAGGGCGCAAAGAAAATTCGCTCGATTAGGTTGGCTTTCGTTGTTCGTGCGTGAGTGAGGGCATTATCGTCATTCGTCGTCATACCGTGTTCAGCTATATTGCGTAGGCGCAACACAAAAAAGAACCACGTCATCAGAGGCGCCAGCCATAAAGCGAAGTAAACCCACCAATATCCCAGCGCGGCTAGTCCTGCTAACAAAAAGGCGTTGATAATAAAGTAGGGCCAAGGCGAGCTTTTCTGAAATGCATCTGATCCCTCAATCACAGGGGCTTCGCCTTTCGACATCGTGCGTGACGCAAGTTGTAGCCTCAAGAAAGTCTGCCCTGTCAAGTCACGGATAAATTTGCGCCGCAGAGATGCGCGTGTTGTTGGAAATTTGGCAGATAGCGGCAAGTCGGGATCCTCTGGTCGCTGAGCGTAGCGGTGATGTTTGAGATGGTATTTGCGATAGCTCATCATATCGCCGCCATAGGCCGCGCCGAGGAGGTATTGCCCCACAAACTCATTGAGCGCTTTCGTCTTGAACAGCACGCCATGTGCTGCGTCGTGCATCAGGATCGCCATGCCGTGTTGGCGTGATCCAACTAGCAAGAAAGCCAGAATGAAGGTCAGGGGGTTTGGAAAGATGATAAACATCGCCATAGACCCAAATATAACGGCCCAGACATGGAAGGTCAGCCAAGCGCCCCAAAGGTCAGACCGCTGCGCTAAGTCTTTGACCCGCTTGGTCGGTAGATATGTGGCTGTAGCCCCCATCGCTGTAAACTGCGCTCGCGCGCGCCATCTGTCAATTCCACGAAAGTGCATGGCACTTGAATATAGTGTTTGGGTCACTGCTTGACGTTTGAGAGCGCTGGGATAAGAACAGCCTATGCCGCTAAGAAAACTACTCATCCAAGGATATGAAACCTTTCGAAAAGGGGATTTCGTCAATCAGAAGAAACTGTATGAGCAGCTAGGCACGCTGGGGCAGCACCCTAAAATTATGTTGATTGCATGCTCCGATAGTCGTGTTGATCCATCAGATATTTTTAACGCTTATCCTGGCGAAATGTTCGTCGTTCGGAATGTCGCCAATATCGTCCCACCGCTCGACGAAACGGGCGGGTATCACGGGACGTCAGCCGCGATCGAATATGCTGTCAACAATCTTGGTGTCGAAATGATCATGGTTATGGGTCACGAAAGCTGCGGCGGGATTCAAGGCTGCCTAGCTGGGATGGGCCACGATCCTGATGCTGGCTATGTTGGCAAATGGGTAAGCCTGATCAATGACGTACGAGATCGAGTTCTTGCAAAGGGGCTTCCCGAAGATCGAGTGACTTACGAAATGGAATTAGAGGTTGTTCGACAGTCTTTGACAAATCTTACAACATTCCCGTTTGTGAAACGTAAAGTTGACACGGGTCATTTGAAATTGGTCGGGGGGTATTTCTCAATTATCAAAGCCAGGCTCATGATTACCAATGACGACGGCGAATTTGAAGAAGTGCCAGCCTAGCAGATTTAAGCAAGAGCTGCCTCTCCGCCGATGAAGGCATAAGGATCCATTCCTGCCGCACGCATGCAGTCATGAACTTTGAAATATGTTTCGGGTGTGATGTAGCCGTACTTAGCGCGCGCCGCTTCTAAGTCCATCGCTAGCAAGGCCTCAATGTCTAAATAGACCAAATCTGTTGCCGTCTTTCCAATTTTGTGACCTTCACGCACCGCGCGCATCACTGGGGCGCCCTTTGGGGCCGACTTCTTGACTTCCCAGCCAGCCATGTGCGCGATGAACGTCAGGCCGCGACCGCCATGTTGGGAGTAGGACAGCCCTAGCACGCAGGCCTCGCCCAGTGCGTCGCGGCTATAACCTGTCATCACGTGAACCAAGTCATGTGTGTCGCGCAGACGATTACCAAATGTAATCATTTCTGGCGACCACTTATCGCGAGCTTTTGAGTCAAACGACTCATACTCATCAACCAAGCCTTGCGCTGTTAGGCCTTGGCTCTCCATAAACTCCACATAGGCGCGGCCGACCGTGCCTTCGGGAAGTTTGCGGATCTTTTCGTGATCGTCCAGCATAGTCGGAAGGAAAAGACCCGCCTCAATATGTTTGCGGCCCTCTGGAGAGTTTGCAAAGCGGCAGAAAAACTTCTGAAAGTTATCACCATTTAACTCATTGATGATGTGAAATACTTGGCTAGTGTCTTCCTTATCGGCCATGAGATTGCGAAAATGCTTCAGCGCTTTCAGAGGGCGTATCGGTTTACGAGTCGATTTGTCATATGTGTAATCACGATTAGTCATGCGATGAACATACTTTGTGATCGCTTAAATTCAAGCAAAGCCTCTGCATAGTGTTCATACATGTAAAAACTGTGCTCAGCCTTATTCAGAAGGCAGGCTAAAAAACAATACTTACAGGTATGAACACTATGCGGTATGCGGAGTAAGCTTTGTCTGTAAACCAAGCCTTGCCGCCATGACGATTGAAAATGCATATGGTGCGTTTCAAGACGATATGCTGGGCAGCCTCAAGACGGACAAGTGGGCCGATTTTATTGTCATCGACGTGAACCCCCTGACGATTGCGCCAGACGACCTCAAGGACAATGAAATTGAGCAGGTTCTATTACAGGTAAACGCCTACATTAAGCCGCGTAATTCGCCCGCGTTTTCATGCGTTCATGCCATGCTGTCAGTGCTTTTTGCTTGTCCGTTGGGTACACTTTTACCCATCGCGCGAAATCAACACAGACTGTCGCGGTAATATCCGCATAGGAGTAGCTATCCCCTGCGACGAACTCATTCTTTTGTAATTGCGCATCAAGATCTTCAAAAAACCACCCAAGCCGCTTTGCGCCTCGTGCAGCTAATTCCGGGATTTGAGGGACGTTGCGAGTGCCTGTCATCGCGCGGTCTTTCATATGCGGGCTGCCATTGCGTAGCGCTTCAGCCCCAGCCATCAATCCTTCAAATTCACATCGCCAATTCCATTCGGCGATCATCGCTTTTTCTGACGGCGTTGTGCCAAGGAGCGGCTTGTCGGGATAGGTCGCGTCTAGGTAAGCGGATATGCCAGCATTTTCGGTCAGCAATAGACCGTCTTCCGTCACAAGAGCGGGTACAGTGCAACGCGGGTTAACCTTACGGAATGCATCACCCATCTGCTCGCCTGTTCGCAGGTCAACTTGAATGTTCTCATAGGCTATTTCTTTTTCTGTCAAAAACATGCGGGTGCGACGTGGACTTGGTGCTGTTGTGCAATCGTATAGTTTTAGCATATCATATATCCTTTGATCGAATGATTTGAGGAAACGTTATGGCAGACAGCCCCGCAATTAAAGCTATTTTGAAACCGCGTGAGAAAGATATTGGCGAGTTTTCTGTCAGACGGGCTTTGCCGTTCGTGCAGCAACGCTCTATCGGGCCGTGGGTGTTCTTTGATCATTTTGGTCCTGTCAGTTTTCAGCCGGGCGCAGGTATCAATGTCCGCCCGCACCCGCATATCAATCTTGCGACGGTAACCTATCTGTTTGAAGGTGAAATCTTTCACCGTGATAGCCTCGGCAATGCGCTTGCCATTCACCCAGGCGCGATCAATCTTATGGTCGCAGGGCGCGGCATTACCCATTCGGAGCGCACGCGGGACGCGTTAAAAGTGACCGGCTATGATTTGCACGGTCTGCAACTATGGCACGCACTGCCAGAAGAATTTGAAGAAGTTGAACCGTCTTTCCACCACACTGCGGCCGATGACATTCCGGAGGTCGAGTTTGACGGCGCCAAGGTTCGCGTAATGATGGGCACAGCTTATGGCGTTGAAAGCCCAGTCAAAACCTTCTCGCCTAACCTCTATGTCGAAGCCCATCTTGAAGACGGGGCGGAACTGACTTTGCCAGAGGCAGAAGAGCGCGGCATTTACGTGGTTGAAGGGGAGGGCGAGATTGATGGGGTAACTGTGCCCATCAATGCTATGACCGTCCTGACGGATGAGACCACAACGATCAAAGCGCGCGGGAAAACTCGCTTCGCATTGATTGGAGGTAAACCGTTGGGGCGGCGTTATCTGGATTGGAATTTTGTGTCCTCTCGTAAAGAGCGGATCGAACAGGCGAAAACTGATTGGAAGGCAGGCAAATTTGGCACTGTCCCCGGGGATGATGAGGAGTATATACCTCTCCCAGAATAGACACTCATATCGAAGGAATTACTATGTCCAAAGTCCACCAAATGCGATCCCTCATCACCGATGATGGATGGTTAGAAATGTCCTTCGTCGAGATGGATATGCCAAAACCCAAGGCGGACGAAGTTTTGATCAAGGTCATGGCAACCCCAATTAATCCGTCTGATCACGGCGTAATGTTTGGAGCGGCTGACATATCTCAGGCGACCTCCAAAGGTGAGGGTTTTAACCGTGTCTTGCGAGCGCCGATCCACGCTTCCGCTTTAGGCCGTATGAAAGCTCGCTTTGGACAGTCTTTGCCAGTGGGCAATGAGGGCGCGGGTGAAGTCGTAGCTGCTGGCGAGAGCGATGCGGCACAAGCTTTGATCGGGAAAACAGTCGCAGCTATGGGCGGCGCAATGTACGGCGAATATCGTTGCGTAAATGTACAGATGGTGCTGCCGCTTATGCCTGGCTGCACGGCCAAGGACGGTGCGTCTAGCTTCGTAAATCCACTCACTGCTTTGTGTTTTCCTGAAACCATGCGCAGTGAAGGCCATACGGCTTTGGTCCACACAGCCGCCGCGTCCAATTTGGGACAAATGCTCAACCGTATCTGTCAAGCAGACGGCATAGATTTGGTCAACATTGTGCGGAAACCCGAACAAGTAAAATTACTCAAAGACATGGGGGCAAAGTATATCGTCAACAGCTCTGATGATGATTTCATGGCTCAGTTGACTGACGCTATCCACGCAACGGGCGCAACGCTCGCGTTTGATGCCACAGGTGGTGGTTCGCTGGCGTCTGATATACTCTCGGCGATGGAGGCCGCTGCGGCTCGCACGCCAGGGGCTTATTCGATTTATGGCTCAATCAAACACAAGCAGGTCTATCTCTACGGGAGCCTCGATATGTCGCCGACAGTGCTGAACCGCGCATATGGCATGGCGTGGGGAGTCGGGGGATGGCTGTTGCCGAATTTCCTTGCCAAAGCGGGTATGGAGACAAATATTCGCCTACGCACACGTGTCGCCAAGGAACTGAAAACAACCTTTGCCAGCCACTACACTGACGAGATTAGCCTGCCTGATGCTTTAGACGCTGATATTGTGAAGCGCTATAATGCTAAAAAAACGGGTGAGAAGTTTTTAATCAATCCGACTTTATAGGTCTTCATCCCTCATTAACTATAATGTTTCGCTCCCGCGTAACTTGGCGCGGGACTTGCTCCGTGTGTTCCGTAATTGTTATTATGGGGCAAACCAATGTTTAAAATGAGTGTTCAGGCAATACCTGTTAAACCACGGCGCGTTAGCGCGTCAAAAATCGCAAATGATAATGTTGAGACAGCGATGTCCAGCCTGTCTTGGCGGGAGCGTGAAGAGATTAAGCGCCGCATCAGTGACCTGCAATGGCAAGCAAACTATGCGCGTATCCAGCTCAAAAGCTGGAATGATCTGGATAATGACCGCTGGACAGCCTTAAAGTCTATGCACGAAGCGGCTGCGGATGAATTGGCCGAATTAAGCGGGCTTTACTTAGACTAAGTAGACCTAAGACTAAGCGGCGAAAATTTGTGATGGGTCTTTGAAGCTCTTAAACTCTAGGGCATTGCCTGATGGGTCGAGAAAGAACATTGTCGCTTGCTCTCCCGTCTCGCCTTTGAAGCGGATGTAGGGTTTAATCACAAATTCTGTGCCTGCTTCAATGAGGCGATCTCGCAAAGCGTGCCACTCATTCCAAGGCAATACAGCCCCAAAATGGCGCACAGGCACGTCTTTTCCGTCAACTTGGTTCGTTGGGTCAGGGGTCGCGAAGCTCTCTGGCTTGAGGTGAAAGCTGAGCTGGTGGCCAAAGAAATCGAAGTCAATCCATGTCGGAGCCTCTCGCCCCTGATGGCAGCCCAGAATATCGCGGTAGAATGTGCGTGTCGCTTCCTTATCCTTGATCGGATAGGCGAGATGGAAAATCGCTGGCTTAGGTTTTGGGGTCGTAGGCATAATTTCCACCTTTTTCCAACGCTCGCAAGTAAGCAGGACGCGCGTGTATTTTGTTCACGTACTCATTGCAGGCTTCGTAACCAATTAAGCGCCCGCGCGCTTTGGCAGCTTCCAAAGGGAAGATCATTTGAATGTCGGCACCCGTTAACTCATCGCCTGCGAAATAGTCGCTGCTGATAAGCTGATACTCGCAATAATCTAAAATGCCTTTTATCTCCGCCACGATCATCGGCTGGATAGGGGCTGCTGCGTCGCCTAGGAAACCTGTATAAAGGGATAGCAAAAGCGGCAACATGGCTGAACCCTCGGCAAAATGCAGGAAGTGAACATAATCGACATAGTCCTGCGTACCTTTTTCAGGGCGGAGTTTGCCGCTACCGTATTTGTCCAGAATATAAACGATTATTGCGCCCGTTTCCGCAACAATCAAATCGCCGTCCTCAATAACTGGGCTTTTGCCAAGTTGGTGAACGGCTTTGAGTTCTGCTGGCGCGCGGTTGGTTTCTGGATCGCGTTCGTAATGTTTGATTTCGTATTCAATCTCCAACTCTTCGAGTAGCCATAGGATACGCTGTGATCTGGAGTTATTCAAATGGTGTACAATCAACATGTGTTTCTTGTGCGGTGAAGTCGGCGCTTGATCAATAGTTATTTCTCAACATTGTCCATGAGTCACAAAAAATCCCCACCCAGAGGGCAGGGATTATCTTGTTGCGTTGTTAACGTGAAAGCTAGTCGCGGTTCATCATGCGCTTGAGCGTTCTTTTGAGCGCTGACTCGCGGTCTTTACGTGCTTTCGGCTTTTCCGCCTCGCTCGCATCAGACGCGGTATCGCCGTCATTGTCACTGTCATTATCGTTTACAGCTTCAACTGTCTCAGCTTTTTCAACATCAGTAGAGAGAGGGACAACTTTGCTGTCCGCATCCTTCTTATCGTCGCCTTTGAGCTCCGCCAGAGCATCTGCCATCATATTGCTTCGTTTATAGTTCGATTGTTTCAGCTTTAGGCGATCGCTCGCAATGCTTGGCGGGAAAGTGTTGTTAGAGTAGTCTGCGTCAGCCGTCTGGTGAGCTTCGTCTAACCGAATTGAAACTACGGGCTCGTCTCTGATGATGAGTTTCGTCACGAATTCCGAATTGCGACGCCAAATTTCAGCTGGGATCATCATATCTTCCATGCGACCATTCGCATATTCCAGCGTCACAGGCAACGGGGTGATCAGCCCACCAATGTTTTCAAAATCGACGAAATACAGATACTTACCGTCTTCCATCGCACGGTCATAGGCTTTGCGCTCCCAATCATCGAGGTCTTTGAGGAAGGATTGATATTTATTACGATCGGCATTTGTGACCGTGAACTTATCGTTCTCATTGTAGAAATCTTTTAGCTCTGAGTAACGACTGACTCGGGTTTTTATGCCTTCTTCACGGTTGCGACGTTGGACGATATTTTCAGGACGCCGCACGGCATCTTCTTCGCGGTCCATATCAAATTCAATTTCTGGGTTCTGTGTTGAGATTTGGTATTCGCGCATGCTGGTGACAGCTACATCGACATGATCGGTAGTGTAATACCAACCGCGCCAGAACCAATCTAAATCAACCGCCGAGGCATCTTCCATAATACGGAAAAAATCCGCAGGCGTTGGGCGTTTGAATTTCCAACGGGTTGCGTATTCGCGAAATGCAAAGTCAAACAACTCACGTCCCATAACAGTTTCTCGCAACACGATCAGTGACGCCGCTGGCTTGGAATAAGCGTTTGGCCCGAATTGCAAAACGCTGTCAGACTGCGTCATAATTGGCACTTGGCCATCGCTTGTCATGTAGCGCGTAATGACGTCGAGAGGGTTTTGTTGTCCGCCAGAAATCGGGAAATCCTCCTCCCATTCATATTCGGCCATATATTCGAGGAAGGAGTTCAGCCCTTCGTCCATCCATGTCCAACGGCGTTCGTCAGAATTCACTGTCATCGGAAAATAGATGTGACCAATTTCGTGAATGATCACGCCAATTAGGCCATATTTGATATTACGGGAATAGACGACTTCACCAGACTTTTCGTCCTCTGATGGGCGGTAGCCATTAAAGGTGATCATCGGATATTCCATGCCGCCGCGTTCCCATGAATTCACGGACTGTGCAGTCGGATACGGATAGTTGAACGCAAATTTGTTATAGACGTCCATCGTGTGGACAACGGCTTGCGTTGAATATTGAGACCAGATCGGGTCGGCTTCTTTGGGGAAGAAGCTCATGGCCGTCACGACTGGGTTCACATCGTCGTCTTGCTCAAACAACATTGCGTCCCAGATATATTTACGAGAGGAGGACCATGCGAAATCGCGGACATTTTCAGCGGAGTAGCGCCAAGTCTTCATACCCTTGGCTTTCGTTTTTTCGTTCTCTTCCGCTTCTTCAGGCGTCACGATATAAACTGGCTTTTCTGTACCAGCTTTATCCATGCGTCGCCTTTGTTCAGCCGTCATAACTTCGCGTGGGTTTTGCAGGACGCCCGTTGCCGCCACGATATGATCGCTGGGAACAGTCAGATTGACGTCGTAGTCACCGAATTCGAGCGTGAATTCCCCGCGACCCAGAAATTGCTTATTCTGCCAACCGGTGTAATCAGTATAAGCGGCGAGGCGAGGGAACCACTGCGCGAGGCCAAAGATATAGTTATCCTCTTCCTCAAAATATTCGTAACCGCCACGGCCACCCACAGCCACTTCATCAATAATATTATGAACCCAGTCGATTTGGATGGTCACGCTAGCATCAGGGGCGAGTGGTTCTGGTAAGTCGATGCGCATCATAGTGTCGTTGATGACGTAAGGCAGCGTTTCCCCTTCGCCGTCCATGATGGCTTTGAACTCAAATCCGTATTCACGGTCCTCCATGGCTTGCTCGTAGCGCAGGGCGCCGAAGCTATAGCTGTCCTCACCGCCTGCACCGTCACCGCGCCGAGATCCAGCGGCAGAGGCGACTGCAGAGGTGCGCGCCATAGAGCCATCTTTGAAACGGTTTTGATCAAGCGCTACCCAGAGGTAATTAAGCGCATCAGGGGAGTTGTTCGTATAGACGATTTCCGATTCCGCCGTGATTGTGCGCTCGTCTTCATCAAGCACCGCGTCAATCGTGTAATCTACACTTTGTTGCCAATAGGCAGGGCCAGGTGCGCCAGACGCGCTGCGATATGCGTTGGGGGAGGGAAGTTCTGTGCCGAGCTGACGAAATTTTTTGACTTGATCACCCGCGCTCCCAACTGGCCCGTCACTGTCTGCAGCTATGGCATGCGTGCCGATGACCAAAGTTCCAACTGCGCCGAGCGCGCCAATGAAACCATATTTGAGTGCTTTGATGATAGCTGACATGCCATTCTCCCATTCCTGCCCTAAACCTAGTGCAGGTCTGTGACAGTTTCCTACTAAATTCCCGTAAACAGAGAAAGATTATTCCCATTACGCCTTGCGTAGTGCGGCAGTTTAACCTTGGAGGGGGAGGTGGCGGGATGTCGCGCTATTCGTGCCCTGAAGAGGGCGTCTTGAACTGCTTGAAACGGGTGTTTGCGGCGAAAAATGTGACGCCCGCAAATTTCTGCCCCAGCGATAATAGGCGCTTGTTTATTCTTTGCAGTCGCAATATCGGCAACGACTGACAATATGTTGTAATCATGCAATACGCGGCGTCGGGCTTCCATTATAAAAGGTAGACGTTTTTCGTATTGGTGGGTCGCTATGGCGTCGCGAATGACAGCCTCTGCTTTATCTAAGTCAAAAATGTCAATCGGGATGACGCTTTCCGCTGGAAACGCGCTGGCATAATTAGGGTCGCCAAAATAAAACGGCAAACACCCCGCCAAAAAACAATCGGCGAGTTTTTCTGTCCAGTGGCCTGCCTCTACATGGTTCTCAATCGCGATATGATAGCGATAGGTATCCATAGCCTCCGACTTTTCGTCAATAGGCTGTATCCCGCGCCCAAAGACGTCCATTTCTGGCAGGCGATCTCGTAGGGCCAAAACGAATTCTAACCGCTTCGCATGCACAGTATGTGACATCTGCTTTGTGCTGCAAACTGTTGATAAGTAGTTATTTTTTGTCGGTGCAGCCTCTTCCATATCGTCCCAAGTCATATAGCGCCCTGGCCCGCCCCTGGGGCGACCATAGAACCACCGAAGAGGTGGCGTGCGCCGTATCTGCCCCGAATGTCTGACAAGATCAGGGTGCTTATGTGTCAGAACATGGCCAAACTGCCTTAGAAATTGAGGTCCATCAATGCGGATAGAGCTTGGTTCAGTTGTAATCAGAAGTGTATTTGCCCGTGGACAAGCCAGCCGTTCCACACGGTTGGTTTTCTTCTCTCCATCGAGTGGCGGTAAGCCCTCATAAACGACCAACCAATCATAGTCGCGCGCGTCCAGATCGAATGTAAATTTGACATCTTCTATGCGGTCTCCTCCGCCAGGAATCAGTGAAGACCAAAGGGCTGGGTCTTGATTAGGCGCGGTTTTGGCAAGAAATTTGACCGTGATCACTGCCAGTGTTCCGCAATCCAAGGCGTGGGTTTTACGTATTTGTAAAGCCGTTTATACCATGCTTTGACGGGCCAGACGCCTATAACAGCCTCATCTTGATCGGGCTTGCCGGTGAAAGCAACGATCTTTGTGTCCCGTGGTAATTTGGGGGTTTTAAAGAAATTCATTGGCCAGCGCGGCATCAGTGTGTGTTTAAAACTAGCGCACCAAAGTGTTGGCCAAAAGACCATGTCTTCAATCTCCCGGCTGATATAGACCTGCTCAATACGGTATTTCGCGAGAATTGGGTCAGGATCGGCTTGGATGCGATCATAGATGTGTGTGTATTTGCCGACGGGAAAACGGAAGCAGGACGTGTTGCCAATACTGTCTTTAAGCTGTGTCCAGTTGCGGATGACGCAGAACCGCCCAGGTTCATAATCAAACAACGCGTCTATGCTACCTGTTATGACAAGGTCGAGATCAAGGAACAGCACATCGCCTGACAGGTCGACTAAGGGCGCTTTCCAAAGCGTCAATTTTCGCCAAGGTGTATTGATCAATTCTTTTGGTAGGTTGATCTCTGGAATATCGGCGCAGACAACATTGGGGTTAATGCCTGTCGTATCATCGGTTAGGCAGACCAATCGTGTGTCTCGCTTGGTGTTACGTTGAACCGCGTTATAGAGCCGATTGACGAATTCGGCCCCGTAACGCGTTCCCCACTTCATGCAAATGACGGTTTGCATGTGTGGCTATTCTTCTTTGGCTGTCTCTTTAGAAGACATGTCGTCCATCATCATGGCGTCGCGTAACGCGCGGAATTCTGTGCCGGCATACCAATTCGGCCAATCTTCGCTATTGGCCATAGTATAGCCGAGGTCAAATAGGAGGTCGGTCGTTTGCACGATACCAGACAAATCCCAGCTATTGTCATATTCATCGCCAGGCTTGTGGTAGCGTTCCTTCGTGTATTCCTTCGCAAAGTCTTCACCGTAGGTCAGTCCATTGGTGACGTGATCATTGCCTGGATCGGCATAGAGCATCGGCACGCCTTTTTTAGCGAGGCTGATATGGTCAGAACGATAGTAATAGCCAGCTTCTGGCTTATCGTCAGGGACTAGATACATATCGCGCTTGTCTAGCTGTACTTTGAGGCGATCTTCAAGTTCTGACGAGCCAAAGCCGATGACTTTAATGTCTTTGGTCTCGCCCAGTGGCAGCATGGCGTCGATATTGATGCCGCCGACGGTTTTATTGAGCGGGACGAGGGGCGCTTCGCCATAATAGGCGGAACCCAGCAAGCCGCTCTCTTCTGCCGTCACAGCGACGAAAATCGCGGACCGCTCGGGCGCGCCTGCTTCAACAAATGTTTCGCCAATTTCGATGATCGCGGCTGTACCAGTCGCATTATCAACTGCGCCATTATAAATTTGATCGCCTTCTAAGGTCTCGTTTTTACCAAGGTGATCCCAATGCGCCATGTAAAGCACGTATTCGTCAGGGCGTTCGGTGCCTTTAATGCCGCCAGCGACGTTGCGGGAAGTTGTCGTCTTTACGCTCTGGACAATGTTGGCTTTGAGTTGGGCGTCGCCAATCGTGAAGGGTTTAAAGTCTTTTGACGCTGCATCCGCTATGGCTTTGTCTATATTGAGGCCCTCGGATTTAAACAACTCCGTGGCTGTGTCTAAGTGGAGCCAGCCCTCCAACTGTGTGCGGGACGCGCCGCCATCAGGTCGCACGAGGTCATATTGCGCGCCAGTCCAAGAACCAGACACAACATCCCACCCATAGGAAGCAGGTTCTGTTTGGTGAATGACAAGCGCTGCTGCGGCGCCTTGGCGACCTGCTTCTTCAAACTTGTATGTCCAACGACCATAATAGGTCATGGCATTGCCCTTGAAGAGGGTCTCGTCTTTTGTTGCAAAGCCAGGATCGTTGACGAGCATAACAACTGTTTTGCCCTCTACATCCAAGCCAGCATAATCATTCCATCCAAATTCTGGCGCCACGATACCGTATCCAACAAAGACAATTTCGTCACTGTCGACATTAATCTCTTCTGCCAGACGCTTTGTCCAGAAAACCGCATTTGTCGATTGATCTGCCGTTATGAGAGGGGCTTCAGCGTCAGGAGCCGCTCATGATTGTCATGTTGGAGGCAGGGGTAACAGTCGACTCGGTCAGTTCTACATTTTGGAAATACGTGCCGTTCTCGCCCATTGGGATAAGGCCAGCCGCTTTCATTTCGTCTGCGATATATTGTGATGCTGCGATACCACCTGGCGTGCCAGGGGCGCGGCCTTCAAATTCATCAGATGCGAGTTTTTCGATCCGCCGTTGCAGGTCTGCCGTGGAGATTTCTACGGCGGGCGTATCAAGTGGAGCTACTGCTTCGGGAGCGCAGGCTATCAAAGCGCCAGACAGTGCGGCAGATAAAAAAGTGGTCGAAAGAAGTGTTGTTCGGTGTGTCATATGCATTTTTGGACGTTCCAACTTCTGAAAGTCGAACCATCCAACCCTTATAATTTACATCAATTCAAATTTGACGGTTGCCAAGCGGCATTTGACCCTGTTCAAACACATTAGCTATAGATTTGGAAGCGCGAATCCGCGATTGCGCAACAGAATTGAGGACAAAATGAAACACTTTTTATTAGCCACGTGCGCTACAATTTTGCTCGTCGGCTGCGCAAATGAAGCGTCTGATACGCCAAAAGAAGCTACAAAAGCCGAGCAACCCGCTGTTACGCCTGAGGTTCAAAAACTGATTGAGACGGCGAAGAATGGGTCACATGCCTATGATATTGTCGAATCGCTGACCACTGAAATTGGTCCCCGTTTGGCGGGCACAGATGCTGAAGCGCGGGCGCGGGATTGGGCGGTTGCGAAATTCAAAGAGATTGGCCTCGAAAACGTGCGGGTTCAACCTTTCACTATTCCTGGGTGGGAGCGCGGCGAGGAAACAGCCTCGATCGTCGCACCCTATGCGCAGCAATTATATATTACGTCCCTTGGAGGATCGGTCGCAACGCCATCAGGCGGTATCACGGCGCCGATAGCCTTTTTTCCAACATTTGAGGACTTGGAAGCGGCGCCTGCTGGCGGATTAGATGGAAAAATTGTCTTTATTTCTGGCCGAATGGAAAAGGCACCTGACGGGGCAGGTTATGGCCCTGCGAACCGCAAACGCCGTTCTGGTGCAACGGAAGCTGCCAAACGCGGCGCTGTGGCTGTCGTCATTCGTTCCGTAGGAACGGATAGCCATCGCTTCCCGCATACTGGACAGATGCGATACGCAGAAGATACGCCAAAAATTCCAATCGCAGCCTTATCTGCGCCTGATGCCGATCAACTTGAGCGCGTTTTATCGCGCGGAGAAAAAGTCACAATCAAGATGACATTGACACCGCGAGTCACAGGTGATCGACCTTCTGGTAATATCATCGGTGAAATCATTGGCTCTGAGTCCCCCGAAGAGATCGTGCTAATTAGCGGTCACTTGGATAGCTGGGATTTAGGTACCGGCGCGATTGATGACGGTGCAGGTATTGGCATTTCCGCAGGGGCCTCCCAAGTAATCTTGGAAGCTGGCCTAAAACCAAAGCGGACTATTCGTGTTGTGGCATTTGGCGCAGAGGAGGTCGGGCTGCTAGGTGGCTTTGCTTATGTTGATGCGAACCGTGCCGAGCTAGACAATCATGTTCTGGCAACTGAATCAGACTTCGGAGCGACCGCTCCCTATGAAGTGCAGTCAGGTGTGAGCGCGGGCGAGGACGTGTTAAAACAAATCGCTGACGCAACGGGCTTGCCCATGAGCGATGTTCGCACGAATGGCGGGCCAGATATTGGCCCTATGTCTCGCGAGGGCGTTCCGACTATGCGGTTCCAGCAAGACGGAACCGATTATTTCGATTTGCATCATACACCAGATGACACGCTTGATAAAATCAAACCCGAAGATATGGCGACTAACGCTGCTGCCTTCGCTGTTATGGCTTGGATGGCATCCGAGGCCGATACGAATTTCCGCGACACATCCGACTCGGCATCAACCGAGTAAGTAAAGAAACCCACTTAGAAAGTTTATTATGTCTCTGCCTCCTATCCTCCAAGGCCTGCCACTACCTGTCATGGGCTCCCCGATGTTTATCGTCTCAGTCCCAGAGCTTGTGATTGCACAATGTAAAGCGGGTATTATCGGCACGTTTCCTGCACTCAATGCCCGTCCCTCTGGCACGCTTGAGAAGTGGATTGTGCGGATTAAATTGGAGCTTGAGGAATATCAAAAAGCTAATCCTGATAAGAAAGTTGCGCCATTTGGTGTGAACCAAATCTGCCATCCGTCAAATAATCGCCTCATGGAAGATATGGAAGTCTGCGTGAAGCACGAAGTGCCGATCATCATTACGAGCCTGCAAGCTAACCAAGATGTCTATGACGCGACACATTCTTACGGCGGGATTATTTTACATGATGTGGTCAATATTCGACACACAAAGAAAGCGCTCTCTATGGGAGCCGACGGCATTATCGCGGTTTGCACGGGTGCAGGTGGTCATGCTGGGCGCTTGTCGCCTTTTGCTTTGATTCCAGAAATTCGGGAGTTCTTTGATGGGCCACTCTTATTGTCGGGCTCGATTGCGACAGGCGGTGCCGTAGCAGCGGCTTTGGCTGTTGGCGCTGATCTGGCTTATATCGGCACACGGTTTATTGCATCAGAAGAAGCCAATGCAGATCAAGGATATAAGCAAGAAATCATTGATAGCGCGGGCGACGATATTATTTATTCGTCACTCTTTACCGGCGTTCATGGTAATTATCTTCGTGGCTCAATCGAAAAAGCGGGTATGGATCCAGACAATCTCCCTGAGGCAGATAAGAATTCTATGAACTTTGGATCAGGTGGGAATACTGAAGCCAAAGCGTGGAAAGATATTTGGGGTGCAGGACAGGGTGTCGGATCTGTCCACGATGCGCCACCTGTCGCAGATATCGTTGCAGAGCTGACCGAAGAATACGAAGAAGCGTTGAAGCGTGTGAAGCGATAAGGCGCGATTGCTGAATTCTTACAGCGAAATAATTTAATTAATTAAATCTGCGGCGTTGCATGAATGTCACAGTTGGTTTAACTCCATAAAAGTGAGTCTGTTGGCTTATGTTTTTTATGGAGGACCGATATGGGTGCTAAATGGGTTTGGGGAACAATTATCCTCGCCATTGCCTCATTAATTCTAAGCTGGATTTTCTACGTACCGAAAATCGCCAGCATGGAAAATGATATTCGCGGCGCGCTAGCAGGTGCTGGCTATGATTTTGCGAATGTCGAAATGGATGGCAACATCGCTAGACTGACGGGTGAAGCACCCTCAGAGGCGTTTGCGCGTGATGCAGCCAGCATCGCAGAGAATACGGAATGCAAAGCCTGTAAGGGGAAGCGTTCGTGGCATGTCGTTGATAATCAGCTGTCATTTACGACACTACCGACACAATCGCCTTATACATTTAATGCGATCAAAGATGATAACGGTAACGTCGTTTTGTCTGGATACGTCGCGAGCCAAGAACAGCGCGACGCCGTTATGGCCAAGGCGACATCTACGTTTGACGGAACTGTGACAGACCGAACCATCAAAATTGCGATGGGTGCGCCTGATGCGAACTGGGAAAAAGTCATCGAAAAGAATATCGATGAACTGGACCTCCTCGATAGCGGCCGTTTCGCCATGGAAAACTACACGAATTTCATCAGCGGTGAGGCGGCCTCTGCTGACGTTCGGGCCCGTATTAACCAGATGGGCGCGAATATGCCTGAGGGATATGAGTTTGCCGCTAACATTTCAGTGCCTGATATGGCTGCCGAAAATGTGGGTGAAGTAAAGTCAGCGACGATTTGTCAAACTTTGTTTGATGATTTGAACGACGGGAAGAAAATTTTCTTCCAGACAGATAAAGCTGAAATCCGGGGAGCGGAGAGTTTTGACCTTCTCAACACTCTGGCCTCTGCGGCCAATCAGTGCGCATCTTTTCGGATCAAAGTTGACGGTCACACGGACAATGTTGGCGATGCCGCTTACAACATGTCTCTGTCCGAAGCCCGCGCCAATACAGTTGTCGCCTATCTTAATCAAAATGATGTTGAATTATCTCGCATGACCGCAAAAGGTTTTGGAGAAACGCAACCATCCGCACCAAATGACACGGAAGAGGGTCGGGCAGCAAATCGCCGTATCGTCTTCACCGTGACACAGTCCGAATAAGGAGGACACTCAATGAGCAATATTATCAATTTCCTACTCTGCTTCTGGCTACCATTATTGTTAGCTGGTCTCTTGGGCCTGTTATTAGGCTGGCTACTTTTCCGTGGCAAAAAACAGGTCGGCGATCTGTCGGTTGAAGGCGAGGGCGCTTTACGGGCTGAAGCTGATAGCCTCCGTGCGCGTGTTCAAGAACTTGAAGGTCGCGTGTCATCACGTGATACAGAAGTGTCTGGCCTGAAAAGCAAACTTGCGGCTGCCGCTGCAGGTGCAGCCGTTGCAGGTGCAGCGGGTGCTGCTGTTGCAAATAAAGGCGACGATGGCGATGACGAGACTTACGCGTTGGAATGGCGTAATCGCTATCTCGCGGCTCGCGTGAAATATCTCGAAGGACGTCTGTCTGACGCGCCAAAGGCGAAAAAGGCGGCACCTAAGAAGAAGGCTGCAGCGAAAAAAGCGGCTCCCAAAGCCAAAGCTAAGCCTAAGCCAAAGGCAAAAGCTAAAGCCGCGCCTAAGCCTAAAGTGCTTTACAAAGACGGCCCAACGGACGGAAAGCCAGACGATCTTAAATTGATTAGCGGCATTGGTCCGAAGTTTGAAAAAGACCTCAATGGTAAAGGTGTCTATTACTTCCGCCAGATCGCAAACTGGAAGAAGAAGGACGTCACGATGGTTGAAGGTGTGATCGATTCATTCCCAGGCCGTATCGACCGTGATGAGTGGATCAAGCAGGCCAAAGGTCTTGCGAAATCATCTGGCAAAGCCAAAAGCACGGGCAAGAAAAAGCCTGGACCTAAGCCTGGCACGAAGCGCGGTAATCTCACGGCAGCGGGTACGCCTCGTAAAAAGCCTGGGCCAAAAGCTGGAACAACGCGTAAGACAAAGCCAAAAATGTCTGAGGCCGAAGTTCAGTTTGAGAAATATTACACCAGTGTGAAAAAATACGATCCAAACGCGAAACGTGCGACTGTTGAAGGCATCGTCAAATATTGCGGTATTGCTCTAAAATCACGCGATGGCCGACTTGTCGCCTGTTCAGACGAAGCGGAGCTACAGCGTGTGGCTGATGGTTTTGTGACAAAGAAACTTGGTAAGACATCAGGTCAAATGGATTTGGTCAAAGAGATTTGCCAAGACATGAAAGCAGATCGCTTCAAGCAACGCGTGACGTTCTACTATTTGGCCGCCAAGAAAGCTCGTAAGCTTGGTATTTTCTCATAGGAGAAAGCCTCTTGGGCTAATCCCCGATATAAAACCAATAAAAGCCCGTCTTTATGGCGGGCTTTTTTATTACCTCCACGCGATGTTGAGAACTGACATGATCGCAACATGTTACATCAACGCCCCAATGCCGCGCCCACAAATGTCACTGAAAACTCAATCGCGTCGCATGATTGGATTTGGCCCAATTTCACACGAATAGAAATGGCCTGCCGACATTGCGGCATAGGCTATCCTTGGCCTGAGTTCATGGACCGACTTCAAAGCATGCGAGATCGAGTTGGTCGACCATTACGGATAACATCAGCACATCGCTGCCCGCTGCATAATGCGCGGGTCGGCGGCGCACCATTCTCGCAACATTTGCGTCTAGCAGCAGACATTTCGACAGTGGGACATGACCGCGCAAAACTCCATGAGGCCGCCAAAAGGGCTGGTTTCACGGGCTTTGGATTTTACCTCACATTTTTACACATTGATCTGGGCGCGCCGCGTGAGTGGTATGCAGGCCCGAAAGCGAGAGACTTATGGCAGATCCTTTAACCCTTGGACTAGACGCCGTTGCGGGTGGAATTTTTGGCATTGCCGGAACAGCACTTGGGCGTGTCGCAGCATTTTTTGAGCGAAAGCAGACGTTCAAACATGCGCAAGCTCAGTGGAGTCACGAATGCCGACTGCACGATTTAAACATGAAAGCTCGGGCGCAGGAAACGGAAATGGAGCTGGCGCTTGCGGCGCAAGCAGGGTCTTGGGCTGGGTTGGAGGCTTCGATCAAAGCGGATGCTGCGATTGGAAAAGCTAGCCAGTGGGTCATCAATATTTTGCGTCTGGTCAGGCCGATTTTAACGCTGGTCCTGTGGCTTATCACTGGCTGGATATTTGCCAAGACCCAGAACGGGGCCATTGTTGAGGCTGCGATTTTCGCTGCTACAGCTGCAACTCTATGGTGGTTTGGTGACCGAGCGCCCAAACCCAGCGGCGCTAACGGGTCGCGCTAATCTCGCTTGATATTCCCGTGGCAAGGAGCGTCGTTAAAATAACGAACATGGCAAACAGATAAACAAACCCTACGCCGTAACTTGTCCAAATCGTTTTTAGCCAGCTACGCCCGAACATGCGTCTTAGGCTCAAAGGCAAGTATATCAGTAGAATGATAAATGTGACCTGCATCATTGGAATGATTGGCATGAACCAACTAATGAGTATGGCGACAAGTAGCAGAAAATAGGCGAAAGCGTGAACATAGGCTGCATGCACTAAATGGTCGTAGAGCAAAGCATTTCCGCGCCCGCGAATGAACATTGCGCCAATCAGCATTGTAAAAGGCATCATCGCAAACATTAGGCGGGGCAGGGTTGTCCGAAATCCCTCATTTACGCGTGATGGATCCTGGATAATATGCAACATCGCCTTTTGCAGAGTTTCTGGCTCTACCTTTTCGCCATTAATATTCGTCCAAGATTGACCGTCTTGGCTTGAAGTTCCCGTTTTTGAATCCTCAGTCATCGCCCTTATAGCATCTATCCGCTCTTTCGAACCTATAAGTTCTGCGCGCAGAGTGTCATAATCTTTCTGTAACGCGTCTTCCAAATCAAGTCCGACGAGTGACGTTTCTCCCGCCAGCAATGCTGCCTTCTGCGCGTCCCAAATTGCGGCAAGGTCTTCACGGTCGTCTGCCCTCAACTTGTTTGATATCTCTGAAAACTTAGCGTCTAAGGATTTGATCGTTTCGGGGTCATCTATGCTTGTGGCCTCTCCAATCGAAAAGTTGAAGTTGTTAGCTGTCAGCACCTGATTGATGAGGTCGAAGTCTTTATTGGCGTTTCGTGCATCAATGGTTTTCTGTCTTGCGAAGAAGTCGATGCCCCAGGACAGTCGCGCGGTCTCTGCCGTGAGGTCCTTTATTGGCACGTCGACTCCTGCCCGAGGCGCAACATCCACGTCTAGACTAATAAACTGGATTTGAGCCACGCTCATAAAGCCAAATAGAATTAAGCTCATGGCCAGATACACTCTAACGGGTGAACTCCAATATGTGCGCCGCCCATCGGCAAATTCGCGCGCGACCTTTCCGGGCTTGGCGATCAAGGCTCCCCATGTTCGCCAGATGCGACTTTCAATCGCTGTGATGGAGGCGAGAGCTTCTGACAGGAGGCCCAATAATGATCGACGAAAATTGTCATTTTTTTGACCGCACGCCGCGCAAAAAAGGCCTTGCATCGGTGCGTTGCAGGAAAAGCAAAACAGGCTTTGATTGGCATTAGGAATGCTATCATTGTCCAGCAATGACACATCTTCAAAATCAGTATGTTCGTCAGTCCCCATGCCAAGACTATGCAATACCAAAGGGGTAACATTCAATCTATTTGATGGCTTATGCTTGCGCCCATCTATGGGGGCGCTAAGATACTTTATGTTTAAAAATAAAAATGTTGTCGTCACAGGCGCGTCCGGGGGAATTGGTAAAGCGATTGCCGAAATGTTCATCCAAAACGGAGCGACTGTTGCGATTAGTGACCTGTCTTCGCCAGATGCCACCGCGCGCGAGATTGGCGCGATTGCCTTCGCTTGCGACGTGTCGAAAGAAGCGGACGTTATTGCGTTTTTGGAGGCCGCTGAAGAGGCCATGGGGCCCGTTGATGTGTTCGTTGCGAATGCAGGCGTGGGATTTGGTGATCCAAAACATGCGGCGGGAGCCTCTAATGACGATTGGGAATTAAGCTGGCAAGTGAATGTGATGGGGGCCGTTTATGGTGCGCGGGCGCTACTGCCTAAAATGCAGGCCCGTGGTGAGGGCCGCATTGTGATTACAGCGTCAGCGGCGGGATTGCTGAGCCAGATCGGCAGCAGTTCATACACCGCGACGAAACACGCCGCCGTTGGTCTTGCAGAGAGCATTGCAATTCGTCACTGGGACCAAGGAATCCGCACGCATTGCATTTGTCCGCAATATGTCCGCACGAATATGACGAAGGGCATGGCCATGGCCGAGGGGCATCAAGACGGTCTATTGGAACCGGCGGACGTCGCCGATGCTCTAAAGATCGCGATTGAAGAAGAGCGTTTCCTTGTGCTGTCCCACCCTATTGTCGGGGAGTATTTCAAGCAAAAAGCGATGGACTATGAGGGCTATATAAGTGGTATGAACAAGTTGAAACAGAAATTAGGCGCGGAACAACTACCGAATTCTAAGCCGAAATAAAAAGCGAAACCCTGCGGGAGATTAGAATGGCAAGATTTGATTTGACGGGCAAGGTCGCCCTTATAGCTGGCGCGTCACGCGGCATTGGCGAGGCGATTGCTCATGGTTTGGCCGAACATGGCGCGACTGTGATTTGTTCCTCTCGCAAGCAAGCAGACTGCGAAAAAGTGGCAGAGGCTATTCGTGCGAACGGGGGCAAAGCTGTGTCTGCAGAGCTGCATTTGGGAGAGTTGTCGCATCATGATACCGTATTGAAGATGATAGAAAAAGAGTTCGGACGCCTGGATATTCTTATCAATAACGGGGCAACTAACCCCTATTTCGGCCCCGCCCACGAAACACCAGAAACCGCTTACGACAAAACGATGGACGTTAATGTCAAAGGCCCGTTTTTTCTGTCCGCAAAGTCTATGCCGATGCTGATGAAAGACGGTGGCGGGTCAATCGTGAACGTCGCTTCAATCGACGGTATTCAGCCAGGTCAAATGCGGGTTGTCTACGGTATGACCAAAGCCGCTTTAATCAATATGACGAAGGGACTTGCGAAGGAATACGGCAATCAGGGTGTTCGCGTAAATGCGCTACTCCCAGGATTTACTGATACAAAACTCGCAGCTGGCCTGAAAGACATGCCTGGTATGGATAAGTATATGCAGCAAAACCTAGCAATTTCTCGCATGGCGCAACCCGAAGAAATGGTCGGTGCTGTCCTTTATATGGTCTCGGACGAAGCCAGCTATTTCACAGGACAGGGCATGGTTGTCGACGCAGGAGCTATCATTTAAATGACAGCGTCCAACCCGACAGTTGAAGTTCGCAAAGGCGAAGAACTAGACATTGCGCAAGTTGACGCCGTGTTGAAACAGGCTGTCCCAGGACTATCGGGTATGCCGACTGTGCATCAATATCCTAGCGGCGCGTCAAATCTGACCTACGCACTGGATTACCCCAACCGCCGTCTAGTGCTGCGCCGCCCACCATTCGGGGATAAGCCAAAATCTGGTCATGACATGCACCGTGAATATAAAGTGATGACAGCATTGTTGGGGCATGTGCCTGTACCGAAGACGCTTTATTATACTGATGATACAGCGATTATCGGCGCAGAGTTTTATGTCATGGATCGATCTGAAGGACACTTGATCCATACAGATATTCCAAAAGAGTGGGAATGGACAACGACAGAAACGCGGGAACTTTGCGAGAATTTCTTTCAAAGCCTCGTCGATCTTCATACAACAGATTACAAAGCCGTCGGCCTTGGTGATTTCGGAAAGCCCGAAGGATATGTCGGTCGGCAGATTTTGGGATGGAATCGTCGTTGGGAAAAATCCTGGACGGATGACCTTGAGAAATTTGAAGACGTGCAGCAATGGTTGGTCGACAATATGCCAGCAACTGAGCGCGGCGCTGCAATTATTCACGGCGATTACCGTATTGATAATTGCATATTAAGGGCTGACGACCCAACTCAGATCGAAGCGATTTTGGATTGGGAAATATCCGCGCTCGGCGATCCGATGATGGACCTAGGTAATACGTTGGCTTACTGGATACAGGCAGATGATCCTGACTTTATGAAATTAACAGTGCGGCAGCCTTGCATGGCGCCAGGCATGATGACCCGCCAAGAAGTCCTCGATTTCTACGCCGATAAAACTGGGGCAGACGTGTCAGGATTTCAGTTCTACTATGTTTACGGTATCTGGCGACTAGCTGTGATTATTCAACAAATTTACGCGCGCTTTTATCGCGGCCAGAACGATAATCCGCGGTTCAAAGACTATGGGCAAATGACAGCGGCGCTAGGCAATCTGGCACGATATAAAATAAAAACCGGGAAGCTATAAGGATCAAAATATGACCATGGATTTAGGTATGAGCGAGCGCGTAAAGCCACTCGTGGAAAAAGTTCGCGACATGATGCAAAACGAAATCATGGCTCTGGACGATGAATATCATCACGAAGTTGGCAAAGCTCCTGGTGGACGTTTTGCATTCACAGACCGTCAAACTGAAATCCGCGAAACTTTGAAAAAGAAAGCTAAGGCCGCAGGCCTTTGGAATTTCTGGCTCACGGACTCGGATGCTGGCTACGGTTTGACGACAGTGGAATATGCTTATCTGGCAGAAGAAATGGGTTACTGCACGCTGGGACCAGAGGTTTTCAACTGCTCCGCACCCGATACCGGTAATATGGAAGTGTTGGAGCGTTACGGCACCAAAGAACATAAAGAAAAGTGGCTCAAGCCATTGTTAGAGGGTGAAATTCGCTCTGCTTTCTTGATGACCGAGCCCGATGTAGCCTCGTCTGATGCGACCAATCTCGAATTTTCGGCTGTGAAAGACGGCGATGAATGGGTATTCAATGGTGAGAAATACTGGTCATCGGGGGCGGGCGATCCACGCTGTGCCGTCTATATCCTGATGGCGCGTATGGCTCCACGTGACGGCGATGTGCCGCGTCATTCTCAACACTCCATGTTTGTCGTGCCAGCAGATTTGCCTGGGATTGAGAAAGTTCGCGCCATGCAAGTCTTTGGCAATGATGATGCGCCGCATGGCCATCTGCATATGAGATTTAAGAATGTGCGCGTGCCAGCGGATGCGTTGCTCATCGGCGAAGGCCGTGGGTTTGAAGTCTCTCAGGGTCGTCTCGGGCCGGGTCGTATTCATCACTGTATGCGCGCCGTTGGACAAGCGGAACGAGCTTTGAAGCTCATGTGCGAGCGGTCTTTAAGCCGCACTGCCTTTGGTCGTCCGCTCGCTAAGTTGGGTCAGAACTACGACATTATCGCTGAATGTCGGATCGCGATTGAGCAGGCACGTTTGCTATGTCTGAAAGCGGCTTGGATGATGGATCAGGGCGACGCTCGCGCAGCTGCACCTTACATCTCGCAGATCAAAGTGGCTGCGCCGAATATGGCTTTGAAAGTCATTGATGAAGCGATGCAGATGCACGGTGGAACAGGGGTTTCGCAAGACACACCGCTGGCCCATATGTATGCACAAATGCGGACGCTACGTTTTGCGGATGGCCCAGATGCGGTTCATCGCATGCAAGTTGCGCGCAAAGAACTAAAACCCTACACCAACCAAAAGGTCTAACCATGCCGAGCTTTGACGTTGTTTCCGAAGTAGATATGTCCGAAGTGGACAATGCCTTACAAAATGTGATGCGTGAAATTTCCGTGCGTTACGATTTCAAAGGCTCCAAATCTGCGGTCGAGGCTAAGGATGACGGTATCTTGGTCGTCGCGGATGATGAGCTGAAGCTCAAACAGGTTCATGAAGTTTTGCGTGGGCAGTTGCACAAGCGCGGGATTGAACCTGGGCAGCTTGATTACCAGAAAGTCGAACCTGCTACGGGTATGTCTGTGCGACAAATGATTACGGTGAAAGCGGGCATCGATAAAGAGATGGCGAAGAAAATTGTCAAAGAAATCAAGGGTTCAAAGATTAAAGTTCAAGTCTCTATTCAGGGCGATGAGCTGCGTGTTTCCGGCAAAAAACGAGATGATCTTCAAGAGACAATGCAATTTATCAAAAGCATGGGCCTTGAACAGCCTGTCCAATTTAAGAACTTTAGAGACTAGGTTACTCCCGCAAGATTAACCTCGTAAGATAAGAACGTGTCCTGTGGGTGCGTTTTTCTGAGGAGATAATGCTACTATTTGGCCTGATATGCCATGTCGCCGCCCACCATTGTGAACTCAACTTTCGCTGTCAGCACATCATCCGCACTTGCCGTCATGATGTCGCGATCAAATGCTGTGAAATCAGCTGCTTTGCCAACTTCAATCGTGCCAAGGACATTTTCCTCAAATGCGGCATAGGCAGGCCATGCTGTGAACATTTTGAGGGCACTTTCTGCGCTAACACGTTGCTCTCTATTCCAATTTTCATTGGAGTATCCTTGCAGGTCCATGCGTTGTGTTGCGGCATAAAACTCAATACGTGGATCGCCCACTTCGACGGGGGCGTCTGATCCCCCCGCAATGATGGCTCCGCTATCAATGAGTGCTTGCCAAGCATAGGCGCCAGCAAGGCGGTTGGGGCCGAGGCGGTCGACTGCAAAGTGCAGGTCGCCAATGGCGTGGCTCGGCTGCATAGACGGAATGACGCCAAGCTCTGCAAAGCGCGGAATATCTGCCACATCGATAATTTGTGAATGTTCAATCCGCCAGCGTGGGTCTGGATTACTCCATTCGGATTTGGGGACAGAGGTGAAGGCGTCTTCATACCAATCCAGCACTAAGCGGTTAGCTTTGTCGCCGATGGCATGAGTGTTGACCTGTGTTCCGTTTCGTAGTGCGGCTTGCAGAATTGACCGCGCTTGCTCATCTTTCATCAACATGAGCCCCTCGTTCTTTTCGTCGTCAGAGTAGGGCGCGAGTAGCGCCGCCCCGCGTGAACCGAGCGCGCCGTCCGCATATAATTTGATGGCGCGGGTAATGATTTGATCATCTTCGACCGTATCCATAGCCTTCATTTTACCCATGATCTGCTTGTCCAGAACGTCGAGCGAATTATAGACACGGATCTTGATCTTCCCTTCTGCGGCCAAGCGATTGAGCATTGGCACATCGGCGGGAATAACTGACATAGAGTGGATATTGGTCCAGCCGCGAGAGGCGTATAACGCGGCGCCTTTGATATAGGCTTCTTCTTTTCGAGCCTCAGTAAGGCTGGGTAGCAAGTCTTCGACTAGATCGATGGCATAATCGATCAGCATACCGTTGGGTTCCCCCGCTGCATTTTTATTGATCGCACCGCCGAATGGGGATTGAGTTTTCTTCGTAATGCCAGCCGCTTTCATGGCGGCTGAATTTATGACGGCAGCATGACCATCAGCACATACCAGGATAACTGGATTATTGGGCGCCACTTCGTCCAAATCTTCGCGATTGGGAAAGCGTTTTTCTGGCCAATGCGTTTCGATCCAACCACGACCAAAGACCGTTTCTCCATCTGGTGTTGTTGTTACGGCGGCCGCGAGGCGCTCTTTTAACTCTGCGATAGATTTTGTGCCTTCGAGGTTTAATGTCATCTCTCGCAAACCGATTCCGAGTAAATGCCCGTGCGCATCAGTGAAACCTGGATACATAGCAGCACCAGCCAGATCGATTGTTTGCGTTTGACTATTACTCAAGCACCACTCGCCAGTATTGGGGCCGGCATAGCTGATTTTTCCGTCTCTAACTGCTACTGCTTCGATGATTGTATTGGCGTCATTGGCGGTGTAAATCGTTCCGCCAGAGATACACCAATCCTTAGAAGTTGATTTCGTTTTCGAGGCCGTTCCCTGACAAGCAACTAGCGTCAATGCGGCGATAAAGACTACGAGCGATGTTGTTGAAGTCATTTTGATATAGCCAAGCACAGTTATCGGTATGAATTATTTCCAATAGATTGGCTGAAATTTACAGTCTTTGCTAGGCTATTCCAAAGAAATTAGGCAATATTTCTTTGGTCGCTAGTGTCGCTAGACATAACGGAATCGAGTGCGCTCAGAATTTCATTGAGTTTGACTGGTTTTGCCAAGGCCCAATTCATGCCGATGTTTTTGCAGAGCCGCTTCTGTTGATATTGAGGGTCGGCGGTGAGGGCGATGATTGGCACATTGGACCAAGCGTTGTTACTGCCTCTGATACTCAGCGTTGCCTCAATCCCGTCCATGCCAGGCATATGAATATCCATTAAAACGACATCGACATGCTGCGTCGCAAGAACATCAATGGCTGCTTGGCCATCATCTGCGGTCACGATTTCTTTGACGATTGAGCCGAGCAAAGAGTTCACAACCATATGGTTCGTCGCATTATCATCTGCCACCAAAACAGTCAGATGTGCATAGTCTGATTGTTTTGGCCCTGCATCCTCCAACATGGCAGACACAAGATCGCTTGTTTTCTCTGGAATTGGATTTTGTTCCTCTGATGGAATTGGGAGGCTAAGTGCGAAGACGGATCCTTGCCCTTTTGCTGAGCGTACAGAGATTTTACCCCCCATCAACTCAATGATCCGTTTCGTAATATGCATGCCCAGCCCAGTTCCGCCAAAGCGACCCGAGATTGTCCTGTCAGCCTGCGTATAGGCTTCAAAAATACTAATTTGTTCCTCTGGCGTAATGCCGATGCCGTTGTCTTTAACAGCCAAGATAAGCTGCTTCTCACCGTTTTTTTCTAATGTTGTGAGGACGATTTGCACCTTACCGCCTGCCGTGAACTTGACGGCATTTGAGACAAGATTGTTAATGCACTGCTCCCATCTGTGATCATCAAAGAACAACTCGTCTGGCACGGATGGATCGATTTGACAACTAAGCTGGATTTCATCTTTCTCCGCCTTTGGCTCCCATAACTGAAAGACAGTCTGAACGCAGTCCTTGGGGGACGCGGTGCGGGGGTCTAGCTCGATTTTGTCTTCATCCAATTTAGAGTGTTGTAGCGTTTCATCCACAATACGGACAATTTTTTCTGCTGAGGTTTGAATAAGCTCTAACTTTGGCAAGATTACAGGGTCGCCGTGGTGATGGATTAACGCGTCTGAAATGCCGATGACGGCGTTCATTGGTGTATGAATTTCATGCGATAGCCGCCCCAAAAAGCTCGTCTTCGCTTTGAGTGATTTTTCGACATCGTCGATTTTCTGACGCATTTGGTTTTGAATGCGCAGCGTTTGAGTTACGTCTGTAAAAAAGCAATAGATTGCCTCAACTGTTCCGTTTTCCGCAAGTTGTGGTGTGATCTTGGCGCGCACCCAGATGACTTGATCGAAAGTAACTGTAACGCGGATTGTGACTTCTGTCTGACGCTGTGTGTTTAATACGGCACTGATTGCAGCCTTGGCCTTGGGCAAGTCTTCTGAATGAATGAACTGCCAAAGGTCATCTATGTCATCATTTAGCTCGGGGGCAGCACCAAGTTTTGATATAAATCTATCAGCGTAAAATGCCAGATGTTCTGTCTCAGGGTAGTAAATGAAGTAACCGCTCTCGCCGACGCTCATTATCTTATGGAGATCAGTTATATTGGTTGATTGGGTCTGCAGTGGAGTGACCGAGATTAAAACCTGCTGATCACCCAGAGCTTTCAGACCCATCGTGCAATTTTGACCTGACGGCAACGTCAGTTGCGTTTTAAAAGCGTCTTCGCGTCCTGATGATAGCTGATCATCTAGGGCTCTAAAGATGGCGGTTTTTGAGATGTCTGGACTTCCATTATCGAAATCCCCTCTAATTGCGAGCGTATCAATGAGTCCCAAAAAAGTATCGATAGGGGGCGATCCATCAGCATTTATTTCTAAAAGGTCAAAAAACACTGGGTTTGTATATTCGATGGCCAATCGTTCCCCAATCACAGCGCAGCCAATCCCAGACATGTCAGCAAACTGACTCACCCACTCGAAATGAGTGCTATTTGATACGATGTCAGCCTCATCCATCTGTGGAGATACCATTACTATGCCCTGTCCCGATTCTGTCCATATTAAGGCTAACGCTCTATATGCAAAGGAGAGGTTAATTTTTACGGCTTGGTGGAGTGACGGTAAGACTAGACTTAGCCCTTGCATCATTCTGTATATTTGAATAGCTAAACTAAAATTCGCACGCGCCTGTCACGGCGTCTGTTTGGCCGCGGTAGCTCAGTGGTAGAGCGCATCATTGGTAATGATGAGGTCGGGAGTTCAATTCTCCCTCGCGGCACCATTTCAGACAATTACAAGTTTTTTTGATTATTGAAATTCAGAGCTTTTGCCGTATTCTTTCTTACATGACCAATAATGCGAAGCCTAAAAAACTGACCCGTGAGGAGCGATTGGCAGAAGAGTTGCGCGCAAATTTGCGGCGTCGCAAAGCTGCGATGCGCAAGCAAAAATCTGCTAGACCAAGTGACAGCAAAAAGACTTGAGGCTTATTTTGAAAAAATGCGACTCGTGTTTTTAATGATCGTCCAGAAATCATCCCGAAAGCGCCTGAAATATGTCATGGAGTTGTCCAAGCATCAGACCGATTCGAACAAATAAGTAGGACTGAACCGAGATGGACAAAATTGTAATTGAGGGCGGGTTTCCGCTGACGGGTGAAATCGCGATTAGCGGGGCGAAGAATTCCGCAATCAAGCTGATGGTCGTGTCTTTGCTAACGGATCAGAAAGTCACGCTGACCAATATGCCGCGTTTGCGTGATACACGCTTTTTAGGCCAGCTCCTTGCGCATATGGGCGTTGAAGTCGAGGAAGGGCCAGGGGCAAAAATGACGCTCCACGCGGCAGACCTCAGTAATACAACGGCGCCGTATGATTTGGTTCGTAAAATGCGGGCGAGCTTTAATGTTTTGGGGCCATTGTTGGCGCGCGCAGGTGAGGCAAAAGTCTCGCTGCCAGGCGGGTGCGCGATTGGCGCGCGCCCAGTGGACCTGCACCTAAAATCTCTCGAAGCGATGGGCGCGAAAATTAAGCTTGATCAAGGCTACGTGATTGCTAGCGCCAAAGGGGGCCTGAAAGGTGCAGAAATCACGTTCCCATTCATCTCCGTCGGCGCAACTGAACATGCCATGCTGACGGCTGTCTTGGCCAAAGGCGAGACGGTCCTTAATAACGCGGCTCGCGAACCTGAGATTGTTGATTTGGCGGAGTGCCTGAATGCGATGGGCGCGAAAATCACGGGCGCAGGTCGATCAGAAGTACGTATTGAGGGGGTGTCGAAACTGTCTGGCGTCACACATTCCGTCGTGCCTGATCGGATTGAGGCTGGCACCTATGCGCTAGCGGCAGCCACGGCAGGCGGCTCTGTACGTTTGACAAATATTCGGTCTGATCATCTCGGTTCGCTTTGGCCGTTAATTGCGCAAGCGGGCGCGAAAGTCAGCTTGGACGAAACGACCGTTTTGATCGAGAGAGGCGGAGGGCGGCCTAAGCCTGTTGATGTTGACACTCAGGCTTATCCGGGTTTTCCGACTGACTTACAGGCGCAGTTTATGGGTCTGATGTGTCTAGCTGACGGTGTATCTATCATTCGTGAAAATATCTTTGAAAATCGCTTTATGCATTGCCCTGAATTGGCGCGAATGGGAGCAGATATAACGGTGACAGGGCGCGAAGCGATTGTTCGCGGCGTCAAAGAATACCGAGCCGCCCCCGTTATGGCAACAGACCTTCGTGCCTCTGCTAGCCTGATCAACGCAGGTCTTGCCGCGCGAGGAGAAACCCATATTTCACGTGTTTATCACCTTGACCGCGGCTTCGAGCATATAGAAGTAAAGCTAGGCCAATGCGGTGCGCGTATTCGCCGAGAAAAAGAATAACGGATCATATGTCAAAGCTGAGACTACTCGCCAAAGACCCTGACGACCTCCCGCTCATTGCGAGCGCGGTGCAGGACGCCATTTTGCGCGTCGGTGATATTCGCTATGACGCGAAAGGACGTTTTCTAAGCCTGCGCCTCAGTCGTTATATGCATGAGACGAAAAAGCCGCAGCGTATTGAAAGTGGACTTCGGATTGACGGCGTGATGTCGCTGCAAAGCAAGGGTGTCGACCGCAGCCATGACGACGCCGTAACTGTCTTACTCGATGCAACATTTGATATGACTGACGCGCCAGCAGGCACCTTATTGCTAACTTTTGCGGGTGGCGGTGCGTTTCGTTTATCAGTCGAGGCCATGGATATAACATTGGCAGACATCGGCGACCCCCGCACAACAAAATCTATCCCGAAGCATGACGACTAAATATGATGGAAGATGCTGACATTATTGGTGATGCGGAACATTTTATTGCCGAGCTTCACATTGATGACGATAGTCTGCCCGTAACGTCGGTAGAGATGCAACATGAACGCCGCGTTGCGATTTTTGATCTGCTCGAAGATAACGCTTTTCGCCCTGCTGACAGTGACCGCGGGCCATACACGGTGACGATCAGTCTTGAAGACGGCAAGCGCTTAATTTTCGACATTATGCGCACAAACGGCGCAGACCGCGGGCGATACAGTGTCTCACTCGTGCCGTTTCGTCGAATTATCAAAGATTATTTTATGATCTGTGAGAGTTATCACAACGCCATCCGCACATCGACATCGGCACAGATTGAGGCGATTGATATGGGTCGGCGCGGTCTTCACAATGAAGGCTCACGCTTGCTATCGGACAGTCTGCGCAACCAAGTTGACATTGGGTTTAACACCTCACGGCGATTATTTACGCTGATATGTGCGCTGCACAGACGGGCAGGCAGCTAATGGCTCATAATGTGCCGCAATCAATATTGTTTGTCTGTCAGCTTAATTCTGTGCGCTCGCCTATGGCGGCAGGACTAATGCGCAAGCATTTTCCGAGCGTTGCCGATATTCGCAGTTGTGGTCTGGCCTCTGGCGATCTTGACGATTTCATGGTGACGGTTATGCGCGAAAAGGGAGTGGATATGACCGAGCATGAGGCGGCGTCTCTCGCTCGTGTGCAGGATGAGGATTTCGACATCGTTATTGCTTTTACACCGGACGCTTTTGAATCAGCCCAAGCAGTGTTTGAAGATCGTGACATTCCCGTCGAATTATGGGCAGTGCCAGACCCAGGAGAGGGCTCGCTCGACGTTCGCGCTTTGCTGAATAATTACCGCGCCATCCGTGACAATATAGAAACACGTTTGCGGCGGAATTTCGCAGAGGCGCAATAAGTCCTTTTTATCTACGAAAAACGCACTATATAGCGTTAGAAACCTGAAATAACCGCCCGATGGGCAGAATAGGAATACTTTGGCAAAAGAAGAATTATTGGAATTTGAAGGCGAAGTCGTCGAACTCCTTCCAAATGCGACCTTCCGCGTGAAGCTCGTGAATGACCACGAAATCATTGCTCATACGGCTGGACGTATGCGTAAAAACCGTATCCGTGTCCTCGCAGGGGATCGCGTGACTGTCGAAATGACACCCTACGATCTGACGAAAGGTCGGATCACCTATCGTTTCAAATAACGTCTCTTGGCCAGAAGGCTTGTGATATGAGCTTTATTCTGGCCAGCGCCTCGCCGCGTCGCAAAGATTTGTTGGCGCAAATCGGATTTAACCCCAGCGAGATTATTCCAGCAGATATCAATGAGGACCCGATTGAAGGCGAACTGCCTGGGCCTCATGCGCAGCGCTTAGCTGTTGAAAAGGCGCACGCGATTGCGGCGCTTTACCCCAAACAGACCATACTCGCTGCAGATACTGTTGTTGGGGTAGGTCGGCGCATCCTCCCTAAATCCGAAGATCGTCAAACGGCAGAAGACTGCTTGCGGTTACTCTCTGGCAGAGCGCATCGTGTATTTACGGGAGTTGCGGTGATTGACGCCAATGGACAACTTCGCCAACGCCTGTCCGAAACGCGCATAAAATTCAAACGCTTATCGGAAGAAGAGGTAGCTGAATATCTTGAGAGCGGCGAATGGCACGGTAAGGCTGGCGGCTACGGTATTCAGGGCTTGGCGGGCGCGTATGTTCATCATATTTCAGGCTCATATACTGGCGTCATGGGATTACCAGTATACGAAACACGCGCACTATTGATCGCTGCAGGAGTATCACGATGAATCGACGCGCTGTAATCGAAGAGGCGATCGGGGAGACTCGCGCTGCTGTCTATGAAGGTCGTCGCTTAGTCGAACTTTATGTGCGACGCCACACGCGGGAAGTACCCCATGCGGGTGATATTTATACGGGCCAAGTCATTACAGTTGATCCGAGTGTAGCAGGAGTTTTTATAGAAGTTGGTGCTGGAAAGCCTGGCTTGTTGAAATTCTCGGCCCAAAAGGATTTGCCAAAGCTCACTGACGGCATGTTCATTGATGTGAATATCGTCAAAGCTGCGATGACGGGGAAGGGACCGAACCTGTCCTATGCTGGAGAAGCAAGTGCAAGCAAGATCGGTGCGGTGAAAGCATTATCCCTGCCCGAGCGGTTGGAGATGATCTATCCTGGGATCAAGATTGAAAACGCTCCGATTAGCGTCATTGACGAAGCCTGTGATCGCCAAGTCGCCATTAAGGGCGGCGGCTCTGTAACGTTCGAGCAAACGCAAGCCTTACTGGCGATTGACGTTGATAAAGGCGGGATTGCTACTGTGTTGGACGCATGTTTAGGCGCCGCAGAAACGATTGCGGCGCAACTCCGCCTGCGGGGTCTTGGTGGCTTGATCATCATGGACTTTCCAAACTTACGTCAACCCAAGCAGCGGACAACTCTGATGAAAGCTCTTGAACGCGAATTTGCGAATGATCCAGTGATTACGCGTATGGCTCCGTTATCGAAGTTCGGTGTGATTGAGATGACGCGCAGCCAAGCTGGGCCATCACTTGATTCGATCTTGAACGACCGCAAGGGTGAGCCGACTACGGAAACGCTAGCCATTCGCGCGCTGCGGCGGCTGGAGCGTGAGGCAAAACTGAATGCGGGCGCGCAGTTTGAGCTTTTCGTTCCCAAAGCGATCAAAATTTGGCTGGATACGACGGATTTTGACTGGGTATCTCGTCTCAACAACCGTATCGGCGCGCGTTATACCATTGTTGAAGGCGCGAATGTCGACGTGAAAGCGGATCGATGAGTGAGCTTTGCCCGATTTGCCGACGTAAAGATGTGACGGCCGAATACAAGCCGTTTTGCTCGAAGCGTTGCGCAGATGTTGATTTGCATCGCTGGATTAGCGGCGGCTATTCCATCCCGACAGAGACACCTGACGAAACTCCAACAGGATCGAATGACGTTTAAGTTATTTGGTCAAAAACCATTTTATTATCAATGAAGTAATCATCAATCTTGAAGCGGTTTTCGTGATCGCGAATGTAATCCCAATCGATATAAGAGAACGTACTCACGCGGATGTTGTCGCGGTGGTAGCTCTCCACCAGTGACCGTGTCACCATATCTTGAGGGACGCAGACGGAGTGGAGCATCCGTCTAAATGCGCCGCGCAAAGTGCCGTCGACGAACCAACCCGACCGCTCTCCGTGAACATATCGGCGATCAGGTCGCGCGATTTCGCCGTTTTTGGCTGTGTAAACTGCATGAACTTTACGAGTTATATCATTAGGCGATTGGCACCAATGCGACAGGCATAATTTCGCAGACGGGTCAAGATCATGGACGGCGTAGAGGGTCTCTGGCAGCCATGACACCCAAATCACACGCTCTTGCAAATTATTGGCGCGGATCAGGGCGTAGAGCATGTCTTCAAATCCCGCATCTTTCATATCTATCAATAGCTTACAGGACGTATTCTCATGCGCCGCGATTGCAGCGAATAGCGCTTCGGCTGTCGGCATATGAGCAAATACCCCGCCAAGGTTTGCGCGGTTAACTGCCATGACATCACAGATCATATGAGAGCGGCCAAGTGCATCTTTGGCGTGTTCATCGTGGTAAATGAGGGGTGTGCCGCACGCCGTTACTCGGATGTCGAATTCGACTTGCTGCACGCCAAAATCCAATGCAGCATTCAGCCCAGCAATAGAGTTTTCATAGTTTGAAAACCCGCGAAAGCGGTGAGAAATAAGGCGCGAAATATCGATCATAGTCGATTATGACCTAGTTATTCAGGCAGATCAAACCCGCCCCATAGCACAGAGAACGCCTCGCAGTGGATAACCACGCTTTTATACTCCGATAAATTTACGTCGGCGGGTATTGTGTAACTCTGCGCCCCTTGATTGGCTTTCAGAACACTCAATTTCATACCATTACGATCGACAGTTTTGTTGCTAAGTTCCGAAAGAGGAAGTTTGGACAGGTAGACTTTTAGATCTGGCCCACCTTTCGTTTTGAAACTCTCGCCAAAATTAACGATCGTGCTAGTGCAATCTTGGTCAATCTGCCAATTTCCCGATATGGTATAGCGCTTTTTCGTAAACTCACCTTGAGCCAGCGTTTGCGAAGTGCGGGCCTCACAGGCATTGTTTTGCGGGAGGCTATCTTGAGCATTGACTGCCTTTGGAGACATCAAAAATGTGATCGCTAGGGCCGTGAGGAATAGATTTAGTTTCATGGAATACCGTCTAGCCTATTACAGCGGAATTTGAAATCACGACTGTGTGAGTCGCTGTATTTATATTCCAGCACTCAATTACGACAACTGTCTCTTTTGTAACTTTACAAAACGACATGTGTCGTTTATCGATTGTTTATGAAAACGAAACCCTCAGTCGCTGAAACAGCAATTTTGAATGTCTTATGGGAGCATGAGCCTTGTAGCGTGAAGTCCATTCACAAACATCTCAGCGATCAAAAGGATGTGGGTTACACGACGACACTAAAGCAAGTTCAGCGCATGTTCGATAAAGGACTTGTCGCGCGAGAGCCGGGTGAGGGGAAGTCATTTAATTATAAGGCGCTTGTGTCAGAGGACGAGACGAAAACACACCTCGTCAATCGCTTTGTCGAAACAACTTTCGGAAATTCAGTGTCCGATCTTGTCATGCACGCATTGGGTAAGTCTGATCCAAGCGAAGCTGAAATTGAAAAAATAAAACAGTTCCTGAAAGATATGGAACCCAAAAGCTAGGCTCCGTGCCAGGAGTTCAGTCGCGAAGGAGGCGCAAATGACACAGGTTTTTGATAGCTTAGGGTGGGCTTTATTGCACAGTCTTTGGCAGGGAGCGCTAGCGATGTTGGCGGTGGTCGCTTTTCGAGCGATTACAAAGAACAGCGCACCGTCACTTCGCTATAATTTTCAAATCCTGTGTTTGTTCAGTTGCTTTGCAGCCTTTCTGGTTACCTTCGGGATATACCAGAGTGGCGGTGAAGCCCTGATTGGAGCTAAGGCGGTTTCCTCAGTTGATGCTGTGCCGCAAAGCGCAGCACTGCTCATTGGAGCCAGTGGCGGCCCACAAATATTGCCTCAAACACTAGCCGTGTCAGTCGCAGCTTATACGCCATTATTAGGGGTTTTGTGGTGCCTCGGCTTTGCTGTTGTCGCAGCTAGATATTTGACTGCTTACGTCATGACGCAAAAGCTGCGTCATACCGGTTTGACTGACGTTCCTACCGTTTGGCAAAACCGTTTTCGAACACTTGTCCTTAATACGGGAGTGACCGACAGGGTGCGCATCTTTATCTCCGACCATGTGTCTGGTCCTCTGACGATTGGGTTTATAAAGCCTGTTGTCCTAGTCCCGACAGGTTTCCTTATGGGGCTGCCGAGTGATCAAATAGAAGCGATTTTGCTGCATGAACTCGCGCATATTCGCCGCTATGATTACTTGGTGAATTTGTTTCAAACTGCGATAAAAACAGCTCTCTTTTTTCACCCAGCCATTCACTACATTTCCAATAAGATTGATATTGACCGTGAGCAGGCGTGCGACGACCTAGCTGTAGCTCAGTCGCGCAATCCTCATGCTCTGATCCGCGGCCTGGCAGCATTAAGTTTGCAAAAGACCAATCAGAGTTTCGCTATGGCGGCTGATGGCGGGGATATGCCTTTGATGGATCGCCTGAAACGGCTTGTGGGGTCTGTCGAGCATCAACGCCGCCCAGAGCATCTTCTCATGCCTTTAATTGCAACTCTATTGATTGGTGGAATTTATCTATCGACAACCTCTGAAGCGAACGCACATCCAGAGCCGAAAGTTTACGGCCACGCGAACGCAGATAAGCAAAATTATAAATTTGAAACAAAGCGCCTAAATGGTCGAAATGTAACAGTCAAAGTGACCGAAGATGGCCGCAGATGGGTGCTAGTGAAAGGCACTTGGACTGACGTTGACGCGTCACCAGAAGTTCTTGATGATCTGCCAGTCGCTATGCCAGAGCCGCCACAACCACCAGCGCCGCCTAAATACAAAAATGGCAAGCTTGATGTGACTGATTTCGACGCAAAAATGAATCAATTTGAAATTGACATGGAATACTTTGAGGCAGATTTAGAGCGTTATCTCGAAGATAATAACGGCCTAAGCGAACGTGACCGGGAGCGCATGAAGAGAGATGTCGAACGCGCTACGGAACGTGCGCAGAGACAGGCGGAGCGCCTTCAAGATCAAATCGACGATATTGTTGAACGGGAAGTTGAGCGCGCCCTCGCGATGGCTGAGCGTGAGCAAGATATGGCTGAGGCTAGGGCCGACCGCGCTAAGGCGCAGAAAGAACGGGCAGACGCTCAGCGGAAGCGCATGGCCGAACAGCGAGAACGCTTAGAATTGCAGCGTGAACGTGTCAAAGAACAAGCTAAGCGCACCGAAAAAAAACGTGAGAAACATAATGCATTGCGCGAAACGCTATATGGGTTTCTAATTGAGGACGGTTATTTAAACTCACGAGCTGAAACCGTCACGCTTATTAATGTCGGGGATCGTTGGGCCGTGAATGGTCAGATTATTCCAAAAGCCATAGAGAGCAAATATTGCGACCTCATCTCGAGTTTTGACATCAAGAAAAATGCCGAAACGACCATCACCTTAAAGCCTGGTTCAACTAGTATTGTATCGCAGTCGAATGACAAGACAGCAAAGCCGTCCAACAAAGTCACGATTGGTCGGCATATACATAAAAACGGGGAAGTGCATGATCCAAGGACGCCTAAACCCCTAGCTCCGCCGCAACCAACTCCCCCACAGCCAGAGGCGAAAGCGCACGTCCACAAAACAAGTTATACTGGAAATTCTTTTGCCCCGAACTTCACATGGCCTACGCGTAGCCAGCATATCAATGCTAAGTACGGCCGCGCGGGAAAATTATGGGAGCAAACGCATAACGGTATTGACCTAAAGGGCGACTTGGGCGCGCCGATATTTGCGAGTGCCGACGGTGTTGTTCATCTTGTGACAACAGAACCTAAATGGGGCAATCGCGTCGTTCTAAATCATTCAACTGGCTATCAGACGCTCTATGGCCATATGAATAATTTCACGGTTTCGCCTGGGCAATATGTGAAAGCTGGCGACGTTATTGGCACTGTGGGATCAACAGGGCAATCAACTGGCCCACATCTGCATTTTGAAATCCGCAAAGACGGGCAAACGCTCGATCCCCAAATCCTTATTAAATAAACCCCTAAACTAAAAAAGAACATCCCATGACCGCTAGATTCAAAATGCTGCTCTGTGCGGCAACAATACCGCTCACCCTTATGATAAGTGCGCAAGCTGTTTTTGCCCAAACCGCAAACAATGTATTTGAGGCAGAATTTTTTTCACAATACGCGCCAAGAAATGCGTTGGACATGGTTGTTCAAATTCCAGGGTTCCAGCTTCAAGGTGCGGAAGATCGCCGTGGTTTGGGGCAGGGAGGGGCTAATATTCTGATCAATGGCGAACGGCTCACGGGGAAGACAGATGTCGGGTCGCAGCTGTCACGTATCGTTGCAGAAAATGTTGTGCGGATTGAGATCAAAGACGGAGCGTCATTGGATATTCCCGGACTATCGGGTCAGGTCGCGGATGTGATAACGACAACAACCGGGCAGACAGGTACATGGAGTTGGGCTCCCCAGTTTCGAAAGCGTCAAAAAATCAATTTAGGTCACGCCCACCTCACGCTCTCAGGCGAGACTGGCAATCTCACATATTCAGCGGAACTAAGGAATGAGGCCAATCGGAATGGGGATTGGGGGCCAGAGATATTGCGAGACGCGGCGGGCGATATTTTTGAAATTCGCGATGAACTGGGGCGTTACAATTTTGACGGCCCTGGCGGTGCGCTAGACCTGACTTGGAAGCCGCGCGATGATCATACTGCGAATTTGAACTTGGAGTATAACAAATATAATTCAACACAATTAGTTCGATCCAGCCGCCGCGCACAAACGCTCCGCGGAGAAGATCTTGAAACCGTTTTCACGGGCGGTGAAAATGAATGGAATGCCAAAGCTGGCGCGGATTATGAATTTCCAGTCGGGCTAGGTAAATTGAAAATGATCGGGTATTATAGGTTTGAGCGATCCCCAACCCGCAGTGTCTTTTCCGTCTTTGCGCTCAATGGTGAGCAAGCCAGCGGATCTATTTTTGACCGCCTTGCCGACGAAACAGAAACCATAGCACGCACAGAATATAGCTGGTCGCCGACAGTAGGCCGCGACTGGACGCTGAGCGCTGAGGGTGCTCTGAATGTTCTCGATATTGAGTCGATGCTGCAAGAGTTTGATGGTGGGAATTTTGTCAATATAGACATCAACGGTGCAACATCCCGCGTAGAGGAGCGCCGCGCGGAGACCACTTTAACACATAGCCGCGCCATGACGGCTAAATGGAATTTGCAAGCGTCAGTGGGTGTAGAGTATTCTAAGCTAGAGCAGACAGGGGGCTTAACACGTGACTTTGTGCGGCCTAAAGGCTTCCTTCTCGCGACTTATAAACCAGATGAAAGCGCTTCGCTTCGGTTTAAAATCGAGCGCGAGGTTGATCAACTTAGCTTTTTTGACTTTATTTCTTTCGTCGATGTTGAGGACAATATTGACCGAGTCGGCAACATCAACTTAGTGCCGTCGCAAAGCTGGAATTTTTCGACTGAGTTTGACAAGGATTTCGGGCAGGGCTTTACAATCAAAATTAGCCCCTATTTCAATCTTATTTCTGACCTCGTTGATCGTATCCCGATTGGGGAAGACGGTGATGCCGTTGGGAATGTTGATAGTGCGGTGCAATATGGTGTGGATTTTAATACTAGTATCAAGGGCAGCCGCTGGGGCTGGGACGGGACACAGTTTGATCTTGATTTGGAATGGCGCGATAGCAAAGTTGACGATCCAGTGACGGGCATATCCCGACAACTAAGTCGCGATAAAAAAACTTTTTGGCACGCGCGCATGCGTCACGATATTCCTAAAACCTCCTGGGCTTATGGCGGCGGTGTGCGTGAATTCGCGGACTATCGCGGCTTTCGTCTTTTCACGACCGATGACCCTACGCTGAAGCGGCCAATCACCTATGCGTTTCTCGAACACAAAGATGTTTTGGGAATGAAAATCAAAGCTGAAGTGATCAACATAATTGATTCGCGAGAGGAGTTTACTCGCCAAGTCTTCACTGATCGCCGTGATCGCGGTGTTCTTGATTTCACAGAATTTCAGTCACGGGCTTTCGGCCCAATTTTGGAAATTGAGTTTAGCGGGACATTTTAAGCAAAGCATATCGGCAATGACCCAATGATTGAGTTAAAAACGGTGCAAAAAAGAGCTTTGTTGGGCTGTAAGTTTTTTATGGGAAAATGGTGGCCGAACCTGGATTTGAACCAGGGACACACGGATTTTCAATCCGTTGCTCTACCAACTGAGCTATTCGGCCATGCTCTTAAGCGTGGCGGCTTATAGGCAAAGAGTTTCGCCCTGTCCACAGGCTTTATCGCTCAATATCGGCAAAAATTTATAACAGCTGCCTAGAGGCTTTCATTCTAATTTGTCGCAGCTTTCTCTAAGTTTAACCGAGCTTTTCTTTTGCATTTGAGAATGGTTCGCATTAAGGGTGGCTGATGTCATCCGAATTGCAATCATTAGGCACGCTTCCCAAGAATCTGACGGCTAAGATTATTGGCTTTCGCGATTCGGACCCTGAGCTTGTCACGCGCCTGCGGGAGATCGGGTTTGCGGAGGATGACAATGTGACGGCGATGCATTTTGGCTTATTTGGCCGCAATCCAATGTCAGTCAGACTTAACGGTGCGATCATTGCTTTGCGTCGTGAGGATGCCACTGCGATCTTGGTAGAGGCGATTGCAGTATGAGCATTGATTTACTAGCCCCTGAAGCCGATAGCGATGTTTTGCGACTGGCTCTGTTGGGAGCGCCAAATTGCGGAAAAACGTCACTGTTTAATGCTTTAACGGGCGGCCGCGCAAAGGTCGCGAATTATCCAGGCGTTACGGTTGAATACCGAAAAGGCGAATTTTCTCTCGCCAATGATCAAACTGTCGAATTACTCGACTTACCAGGTGTCTACGGAAATTGCGGTCACAGCATGGATGAGCGTGTTGCGATTGATGCTGTGAGCGGCAACCTTGAAGGCGAGCGAGCGCCTGACGGCATCATTTTCATGATGGATGCATCCCATATTTCAACTCACTTGCACAATGTCTTACAAGCCAAGAATTACGGCGTGCCGATTATACTTGTTCTCAATATGATGGACATGGCCGCGCGAGATGGCATTGAGATAGATACCCAGGATTTGGAAGCGCAGCTGGGCATCCCTGTGATTTCCTGCGTCGCTGTCAGGGCTTCGGGCCGTGCGCATTTACTGGACTACCTCGCTGAGTGGGGTGGCGATATTCTACACGGTTCGGCTCAGACACCAGACGCCGAACCTGATAGTTTAAAAGACTTACAATCTAAAGCGCGGTCGATCGCGCGAGGGGCCGTTAGTCGCATTGAGCAAGCCGAAACCTTTACACAGCGCATTGATAAAATCGTTCTTCACCCTGTGATTGGCCTCGTTATCTTGTTTGGTATTTTGTTCGTCATGTTCCAAGCGGTCTATAGCTGGGCTGGCCCTGGGATGGATATGATCGAAACAGGCATTGGGTTATTGCAATCCGGTGTATCTCTTATTGTGCCAGACGGTTGGCTGCGATCTTTGATTTCGGACGGGATTATTGGCGGTGTAGGGGCTGTATTGGTCTTCTTGCCCCAAATTCTGATTCTCTTTGCCTTTATCTTACTGCTCGAAGCGTCTGGCTATATGGCGCGCGCTGCATTTCTCGTTGACAGTATTATGGCGAAAGTCGGTTTGAATGGTCGAGCATTTATCCCGCTTCTGTCTAGCTTCGCTTGCGCTATTCCAGGCGTTATGGCGGCACGAACGATCGAAAATGAACGTGATCGTCTAACGACGATCCTGATCGCGCCCCTTATGACGTGTTCGGCAAGGTGGCCAGTCTATTTTTTGATTATTGGTGCCTTTATTCCAAATAAGAAAATTGGGTGGTTTAACCAACAGGGATTAGTGGCATTTGGTCTGGTTGTTGTTGGGATTGTCTTTGCGATGATTATGGCTTTTCTTTTCAAACGTGTGCTGCTTAAAGGCGGGAAGTCATCGCTGCTGATCGAATTGCCAAGCTATAAAGCTCCCGTTTTTAAAGACTATTTGCGCGGGTTATATGATCGCGCCATGATCTTTATCACACGGGCAGGGCGCATTATCTTGCCAGCCTCTATCATTATCTGGTTCCTAGCCAGCTTCCCGATGCGAGCCACGACGATTGCCAGCACATATGCGGGCAAACTTGGCAGCTTTATTGAGCCTATCCTGCGGCCTATCGGGTTTAACCTCGAAATCGCAATCTCACTTATTCCTGCCATGGCAGCGCGGGAAGTCGCAGTGAGTTCACTCGCCATCATATATGGTTTGGGTGAAGCCGCATCAGAGTCCGAGATTAGCGCGATTGTCGGAGCGGATTGGTCAATGGCTACGGCTTTGGCTTTCCTCGCTTGGTTTGTGTTTGCGCCGCAATGTCTGTCGACGCTCGCGATTATCCGCAAAGAAACGAATAGCTGGAAATGGCCAATCTTTGCCTTTGGCTACCTTTTCGTCATGGCGTATGTTGCAGCGGGTATCACCTATCATACCGCCCTTGCTTTTGGCTTAGGGTAAGCGCTGCGGTCGTCCACATTTATGCGGGCCAGGGCGCTAGCCATTGCGCCGTCCTTGTGCCATTCAATTTTGCAAACGGAATCAAGTCACGTAGATGGCAACGTATCAGGTGAAACACATGTCTCTCTCTAAATCAGAACTCGAACATAAACAGATGAGCAATGCGATCTCCGCGCTCTCCATGGATGCCGTGCAGGCGGCGAATTCGGGTCACCCAGGCATGCCAATGGGAATGGCCGATGCTGCGACAGTGCTATTTTCTAAATTCCTAAAATTTGATCCGTCTAGTCCGGATTGGGCTGACCGTGACCGCTTTATCCTATCCGCTGGTCACGGCTCTATGCTGATCTACTCTCTGCTACACCTGACAGGCTACAAAGCCATGACGATGGAGCAGATCAAGAACTTCCGACAGCTAGGCTCTATAACCGCTGGGCATCCTGAATATGGTCATGTGCCAGGTGTTGAAACGACGACAGGTCCGCTAGGGCAAGGTCTTGCGAATGGTGTCGGTTTCGCCTTAGCAGAGCGCCACATGAATGCGCGCTACGGCGATGATCTGGTCAATCATTTCACCTATGTCATTGCGGGTGACGGTTGCTTGATGGAAGGCATCAGCCAAGAAGCGATCTCGCTGGCGGGACATTTGAAGCTCAACAAATTGATCGTTTTATGGGACGATAATTCGATTACGATTGATGGATCGACGGACCTTTCTGACAGCACAAACCAAACGGCCCGTTTTAAGGCCGTTGGCTGGAACGTCATTGCAGTGGACGGTCACGATGCGCGTAAAGTCGCGAACGCCCTTCGCCGTGCGCAGAAATCTGACAAGCCTACGATGATCGCTTGTAAAACCACGATTGGGAAAGGCGCGCCGACCAAAGCGGGAACGAACAAAGCCCATGGTGCACCACTGGGTGACGAAGAAATTGCAGCGACAAAGAAGGCGCTAGGTTGGGAGTATGGTCCGTTTGAGGTGCCAGAAGACGTCTACAAAATGTGGAAACGTCCAGGCCGCAAAGGTCGCCGCGAACATAAAGAATGGAAAGCGCGTCTAGCCAACAGCCCCAAAGCAGACGATTTTAGTCGTGCCATGAAAGGCGAACTGAACGCTGGCTGGCAAGACGCTATGCAAGACTACAAAGATAAGATTGCTAAGGAGCAGCCTAAGCTTGCCACACGGGCTTCATCGAAGAATGCGTTGGTTGTCCTCACAGAGCACATTACCGATATGATGTCTGGCTCTGCGGACCTGGAGGGTTCGAACAAGACCCGCACGCCTGCGACGTCTCGTGAAATCCAGGCGGGTGATTACGGTGGACGTTATGTTAATTACGGTATTCGCGAGCATATTATGGGCGCGGCGATGAACGGCCTTGCCTTGCATGGCGGGGTTATTCCTTATGCGGGTACTTTCCTCGTTTTCGCCGATTATTGCCGCCCTGCCATCCGCCTCTCAGCATTGATGGAGAAGCGAGTGATTTACGTCATGACGCATGATTCCATTGGTGTTGGTGAAGACGGCCCAACGCACCAGCCTGTCGAACATGTGGCCTCACTTCGCGCGATCCCGAATTGCTATGTCTACCGCCCAGCCGATGCGCTGGAGACTGCGGAATGTTGGGAATTGGCCGTGCAACGCAATGATGGTCCCTCTATCATGGCGCTAACCCGTCAAGGGGTGCCAGCGGTGCGTGACGTCGCTTCTCGAAATATGTGTGAGCGCGGCGGCTATGTCTTGCGGGCTGGAGCTGGGGCGGACGACATCGTGCTGATCGCCTCTGGCTCAGAGGTCAATATCGCAGTCAGCGCGCATGAAGAATTGGCGCGCAACGGTATTTCGGCGCGGGTCGTGTCTATGCCATGTCTCGATCTGTTCTTGGAGCAAGACGAAAAATATATTCGGTCCGTGCTTGGCAAGGACTTACCCAAAATTGCTATTGAAGCGGGCATCCGTCAAGGTTGGGGAGAGATCATTGGCCGCGACGGCGAGTTTATCGGCATGAGCAGCTTTGGTGCCTCTGGCCCGGGGGCAGAATTGTTCGAACATTTTGGCATCACATCAGACGCGATCGTTGCTATGGCAAAGGCTAAACTCTCATAATGCGTGAGCTACCGGGAGATGTGTTTGTTACGGGTCAATTACTGCCAGCGCAGTTGCAAGCTCTGGCGGAGCAGGGGGTGATGGGCTTCATCAATAATCGGCCTGACATGGAAGCCCCCCTTCAGCCAACCTCGGATGAATTGGAGCAAGCGGCTCATGCCGTTACAACTGACTATTACCACATTCCCATGGCGGGCGGCATCACGCCCGGAATTATTCAGGCGAGCAAAACGGCCTATGCTACCATGCCCCGTCCGATCGTAGCGTGGTGCGCGAGCGGCATGCGTTCAGCCGTCCTTTGGGGGTTTGCCCATGTCGATAAGCTAGGCGTAGACGGTGTCATGGCCTCGCTGACAGATGCAGGCTTTAACTTAGAGCAAATTCGTGCGCCCCTGACAGATTATATGCAAAGCTTAAATGACGAATAAAATACCGCCGCCGATCCTCACGATTCTCACAATGGCTGCTGTTTGGGGTGTGTCGCGCCTGTCATTGCTGCCGACTAAGTCGCTACCCTATCAGTCTTATATCGGCCTCTCCGTCAGTGTGTTGGGCCTAATAATCTTACTAATCTCAGGAATGGGTTTCAAACGGGCCAAGACTACGGTTAATCCCTTCCGTCCCCAATCAACATCATCCATTGTCGATACTGGCATTTACGCCATTAGCCGCAATCCCATGTATCTCGCTATGGCGGTGGTCATTTTGGGCTACGTCATTGGTCTTGGGCAAATTTTGGGTCTGCTGCCATTGCTAGCATTTATCCTCTATATAACAGCCTTTCAGATCAAACCCGAAGAACGGGCGCTGACGGAAAAGTTCGGGGCGGCTTATACCGACTATAAATCTCGCGTGCGTCGCTGGATTTAGCTTGCTTCGCTGTCGCATAGACTTGCTAAAATTTTCAATCCCTGACAGACAAAATATATGAACGAGACGGCACAGACCTCTGGCTCGGCCATTTTCAAGCAATGGGAATGGATGAAGGGCTATACCGGTTCGATTTTCGCTGACGACTTGCTCGCTGCGGTCGTCGTGACAATCCTGCTCGTCCCGCAATCTTTGGCCTATGCAATGCTGGCGGGCCTGCCGCCGCAAATCGGGATTTACGTCTCGATTTTACCGCTGGTGGCATATGCGCTGTTCGGATCTTCAAAGCACTTAAATGTTGGCCCAACAGCGGTGATCTCGCTAATGACTGCCGCAGTTGTCTACACACTGCCCGATGAGACAAAGTTGCTGAGTGCCGCTGCGTTGGCGCTGATGACGGGCGTGATGTTATTGGGGGCAGGGTTGCTCAAAGCCGGAAGCATCATGAACTTTGTTTCCCGACCAGTTGTGTCTGCTTATATCACAGGGGCTGCGCTGCTGATTATTATTAGCCAGCTAAAACATGTGTTGGGTATTCCTGCGGCGGGAACCACAGCGTTGGAGCTACTCCGCGAACTTAGTTCTGGGCTTAGCAATATGCACTGGCTGGCGGTCACGACGGGTTTTGTTGCCATATTACTATTTTTGATCGTGCGCAGTGTTTTGCCGTTAATGCTGGTCAAGGCGGGTATGAAAAGCCGTTGGGCGAAGCTGATTGCGCGCATGGCGCCGATTGTGATTATCGCAGCTTTTGTGCTGACAAGTGCTTTGCTGAAATTTTCAGAAAAATTTGGGTTGCGAGTTGTCGGAGAGATTCCGTCAGGCCTTCCGCCGCTGACATTTCCAATGTTATCTCAGGGTGATCTACAAATTTTGGTCGTTCCAGCCATTGTTATCGCCATCGTGGCTTTCGTCGACAGTACCTCGACGGCACAGGAATTGGCATCCCGCACACGGGGGCGTATTGATAGCAATAAAGAATTGCTGGGCTTGGGTGCATCCAACGTCGTCGCTGGCCTGACAGGCGGATATCCGATTAACGGCTCTATGTCGCGTTCCGCTGTCAATTTTACAGCAGGGGGTAAGACGCCCGCCGTAGGTTTGTTGGTTGCAGGGATGATGGCTTTGACGGCAGTGTTTTTGACGCCCGTGCTGCAATCCTTGCCGCTATCCGTGCTGGCTGCGTTGATTATTGTCGCATGTTTTAATCTACTAGATTTCCCATCACTTTGGAAAACTTGGGTCTATAGTCGTGCGGACGGGATTACAGCGATTGCAACATTTCTTTCCGTGCTGCTGCTTGGTGTGCAGTGGGGCGTGCTGGTAGGTGTTGTACTAGCCATGGCGCTGCATATTCGCGCAACATTACAACCGCACATGCCGCTGGTGGGGCGTTTCCCGGGGACAGAGCATTACCGTGATGCAAATCGCTTTGTCGTGGAGACGGATGAAAAAGTCAAAACGCTACGGATTGACGAAAGCCTCTATTACGCCAATGCGCGCTACTTAGAGAACAAAGTTGCGGAAATCGTCGCTGACAGCCCAGAGATGACCGACCTTGTGATTATGTGTACAGCGGTTGCGCGTATTGATGCCAGCGCATTGTCGAGCCTGGAGACCATTAACAATCGATTGAAGTCAGCGGGCATTAGATTGCATTTTTCAGATATGCAAAGTCGGGTGCGTGAGCGGCTATTTCGGTCTGACTTTTTGGACAAACTCACGGGACAGATATTCTTATCGCAGCATGAAGCGATGCAAAATTTACAGCCAGAACCAGACTGGTCGACCTTCTCTGATCACATCGACATTCATTAAAATTCTAAAAAATTGCTTTGTCAGCGCCGATGGCTTGATCTAACACGGTTGGGACGATTGCGAAGAGCGGCGCGGAAATTCCTCTGGCGACCCTTCGCGCAAAGCGAGTAAAACTATGCCGGACCAAAATCCGTCCGGCTCCGATCAGGCATCTGCAAATTCGGCAGCGCCTCGGAGACGGTCCAGAAAGCGTGGCTCCAATCGGGGCAAGCGCTCCAATACATTTGCGGCCCTTGATTTAGGGACGAATAACTGCCGACTTTTGATTGCCCGCCAGACGGGAGACACTTTCAAAATCATCGATAGTTATTCCAAAGTCATACGCCTTGGCCAAGGTCTTGCCGCGACGGGGAGGCTGTCCGATGAAGCTATGGAAGCGACAATAGAGGCGGTTCGCGTCTGCTCTCGCAAGATGAAAGCTAAGCAGGTCAAACGCTGGCGCTGCGTTGCGACAGAGGCTTGCCGCAAGGCGAGTAATGGCGAAGAGTTTTTGCAGCGTGTTAAAGACACATCAGGCATCACTTTTGATATTATTTCTGCGAGGGTCGAAGCAAGATTGGCTGTTATGGGCTGTCTAAACCTGATTGACCCGACCAAAGATGTTGCGCTGGTCGTGGATATTGGGGGTGGTTCGACAGAGCTATCATGGGTCGATATTCGGAAACTGCGGGAGGACGAAAGCGCTCACCGTGTTCATCGTCCGCCTATCGCGGCCTGGGCCTCGCTTCCAATAGGTGTTGTGACTTTGTCTGAACAAGTCCCAGAGCGTGAAGATCGAGAAGCTTGGTATGCTGAGATGAAAGATTTTGTCCGACAGACCATCAAAGAGGAGGGATGCGAGACTCGCTTCACTAAAGCCTTTGAAAACGGCAAAGGTCATCTGATTGGCACATCTGGCACGATCACATCGCTTGCAGGTATTCATTTGAAACTGCCTTTCTACCAGCGCAACAAAGTGGACGGTCTATGGCTGCGCTCTATCGATGCCGTAGCCGTCGCGCGAAAAATGGCGGCTCTAAGCCCTGCAGAGCGCGCAAAGGAGCCGTGTATCGGCGAAGATCGCGCCACTTTGCTCGTGGCAGGATGCGCTATTACGGATGTGTTATGTGAAATGTGGCCGTCTAAGATGATCCGAGTTGCAGATCGAGGATTGCGCGAGGGCATGCTGATCGGATTAATGAACGCAGGACAAAAGGTCCAACAATTAGCGCCCACCGAAGCAGATGATATAGTGATTGAAGCAGCAGGAGAGGGGGTTGATCATGGCGAAACCGCCTAAGAAACCGACCTTTTCTAAGGCCACGCGAAAGATGACGGGTAGTAAGCCGGGCGATGCAAAACGCTCTCGCAAAACACCTACGCAAGAACACGACAATGCGACGCGTATGCTCCACCGAAAGGTCAAAACGGCTCGTGGTCGAAAGCTTTCATCAAAGCTGTGGATTGAGCGTCAAATCAATGATCCTTATGTGCGTGAGGCGAAGATTAAGGGCTATCGCTCGCGGGCTGCCTTTAAATTAGAAGAATTGGACGATAAGTTCGGCCTTATCAAAAAGGGTGCATTAATAGTCGATCTGGGGTGTGCGCCAGGTGGTTGGGTGCAGATTGCCTTAAAACGCGGCGCGGGTCGTGTGATTGGGATTGACATTCTTCCTGTAGAGGCTGTTGGCGAGGCGGAAATTATCGAAATGGATTTCATGGATGAGGCGGCGCCTGACGTTCTCAAAGAAATGCTAGGCGGAAAAGCTGACTTCGTGATGTCTGACCTTGCGGCGAATACGACGGGTCATAAAAATACAGATCATCTGAAAACTGTAGCCTTGGTCGAAGCCGCAGCAGAATTTGCCATGCAAACTCTTCGCCCAGGCGGACACTTTATTACGAAAGTTTTTCAAGGCGGGAGTCGAGGGTAAGTTACTGGACGAGTTGAAACGCCGTTTCCAAACTGTGCGTCACGCTAAGCCCGAAAGCTCGCGTAAGGGTAGCCCAGAGATCTATCTTGTTGCGAAGAACTTTCAAGGATAAGGATAAAACCACTCGGGAGTTGAGCATATGAAAGTTTTTCGTTTATTTTTAATTGTGGTCCTGATCGCGATTATTTCTTACACCTTTGTTACAATTTCGCGGCATGGCTTGGGCCTTATCCCAATCTTCTTTGGCGACATGGCAGCCATGACTTGGCCGGGTCAGTTTAATTTTGACTTCATGTGTTTCTTGTTTTTGTCTGGAATATGGACAGCTTGGCGTAACAAATTTTCTATTTCAGGCTTAATTTTAGCTCTGTTTGCTTTTTTCGGCGGTATGTTATTTTTATCCGCCTATCTTCTCTATCTAAGTTTCGAGACCAAAGGCGATATAAAGAGAATGATGCTGGGCGACCGCTAGCTCAATTTTCTCACACGCGCTTTGCTGTAAAAAAGCTAAATTCCCTTTGCGGCCTTTGATGATCTCTGATAGTTGCCGCTTGCAAAAGTAGGAGACTCCCATGGAGATTCGAGAAGGCCTGACCTTCGATGATGTGCTTTTGCAGCCGCAGGCATCTGATATTTTGCCAGCGGACGCGATCTTGAAAACGCGCCTCACGAAAAAGATAGAAATTAACGTCCCGCTGGTCTCGGCGGCGATGGATACTGTGACCGAAGCGCAGCTAGCGATTGCTATGGCGCAGACAGGTGGGATCGGTGTAATTCACCGAAATCTATCGATTGAGGAGCAGGCGGAAGAAGTTCGTAAGGTGAAGCGCTACGAATCTGGGATGGTTGTGAACCCCATTACCATTGGCCCAGATGCCACGCGCGCAGACCTCAAAGCCCTCGGTGATCATCACAACATTTCTGGTATTCCAGTTGTCGAAGATGACGGAACACTCGTCGGGATCGTGACTAATCGCGATGTGCGTTTTGCCGATGATCCAAAAGAAATCGTGCGTAACCTCATGACAACAGATTTGGTGACCGTCAAAGTCGGCGCCAGCGAAACGGAAGCCCGTGCGCTCCTTCACAAACACCGTATTGAGCGACTTGTCGTTGTCGATGATGATTACCGCTGCGTTGGCTTGATAACAGTCAAAGACATGGACAAAGCGTTATCCCACCCTAATGCCTGTAAAGACGAGCATGGTCGCCTGCGGGTTGCGGCTGCTTCGACAGTTGGCGATGCCGGATATGACCGCGCAATCGCGCTAATTTCGGCTGGCGCAGATGCCGTCGTGATTGATACAGCGCATGGTCACAGCTCTAAAGTCATCGAGACGGTTGCGCGCCTGAAGAAAGATTATCCCGATGCTCAAATCATAGCTGGTAACATAGCGACTGCCTCTGCAGCTAAAGCTTTGATTGACGCCGGCGCCGACGCCATCAAAGTCGGTATTGGCCCAGGGTCGATTTGCACCACGCGGATTGTGGCGGGCGTAGGTGTGCCGCAGCTGACCGCGATTATGGACGCGTGTTCCGTTGCAAACAAAGCGGGCGTGCCTGTAATTGCGGATGGCGGAATTAAATATTCTGGCGATATGGCAAAAGCTATCGCGGCTGGTGCGGAGTGTGCCATGGTCGGATCACTGCTCGCGGGTGCAGAGGAAACGCCGGGCGAAGTTTTTCTGTATCAAGGGCGGTCTTATAAATCCTATCGCGGAATGGGCTCAGTTTCTGCCATGGCGCGAGGATCGGCAGACCGTTATTTCCAAAAAGAAGTCAATGACAGTATGAAGTTAGTGCCAGAAGGTATTGAAGGTCGTATAGCCTATAAAGGGCCTGTTGGCCCAATCCTCCATCAACTTCTCGGCGGTATTCGCGCGACGATGGGTTATACTGGCTCCCGCACAATCTCGGATCTGCACAAAAACGCAGAGTTCGTGAAGATCACCAATGCTGGCCTTCGCGAGTCACATGTCCATGATGTCCATATCGCCCGCGAAGCGCCTAATTACTCGATGCCGAGCTAATTATGGATCACCCTCTTATTTTTCCAATGCTTATCCAAATGGGGATGAGCTTGATGATCTTGCTCTGGCTTGCTTATTCGCGTGTTAGCCGCATTTCAAAGCAGGGCATTGCGGAAATCCGCAAAACTGGTTTTCCTGTGCATGTCAATAATGCCTCTGATAACTTCAAAAACCAATTTGAAGTGCCCGTCATTTTTTATGTGCTTAGCTTGCTGATCATTGTAACTGGCGCCCAAACGTCTGTGATCATTACTGCAGCATGGGTGTTCGTGATCGGGCGAATTATTCATGCGTTCATTCAGCTCACTAAAAACGTGATCTTTCCGTGGCGCTTTGGCGTATTTGTTATTACCGTTTTAGCTTTGATTATAATGCTAATCTCTTTCACCCTGCAGGTCATATAATGCGTTTAGGCGGACGAATTCAGGCGGCAGCGGAAGTCCTCGAAGACGTTTTAGAGCGTCGGACCCCCGCCACTATGGCGCTACGCGATTGGGGTAAGTCCCACCGTTTTGCAGGCAGCAAAGATCGCAACGCGATTGGTAATATTGTTCACGATGCCTTGCGCCAGAAAAGCTCTATCGCGTTTCGGATGGATAGCGAAATGCCGAGGGCTTTAGCACTAGGAGCTGTTATCTTTGGCGATCTCGTGACTTTGGATGAATTGCTAGAACAAACCGAAGGCGACCAGCATTTCGCCGCTGTGACCCCAAATGAAATCGCTAAATTAAAAGGCCAGATCAACTTGGACGAAGCTCCTGATTGGGTGCGAGCGGATGTGCCAGAGTGGATTTGGCCCGCATTCGAGAATAACTTTACGGAAGAGGCGATAACGGAAGGCCAAGCGCTTGCCGCACGCCCTCCACTGGATATGCGTGTTAATACAATTAAAGCGGCTCGGGATGATGTGGCAAAAGCACTAGGGTTTGCGCCAACGGAATTGTCACCTATCGGTCTCCGCGTTCCGCCTATTGAGGGCAATGGCCGTCATCCGAATGTGCAATCAGAGCCACAATTCATGATGGGCGAGCTAGAGATTCAAGATGAGGGTAGTCAGTTGGTCAGCCTTCTCGTGGCCGCACAACCCGGCGATAGCGTTCTAGACTTCTGCGCAGGCGGCGGCGGGAAGTCTCTTGCACTCGCAGCTGATATGAAAGGCGAAGGCGAAGTCCACGCGTTTGATATAGATAAGCGTCGTCTCGCACCGACTTATGAGCGTGCCATGCGGGCAGGGGCGAACAATATTAAAGTGCATCAGCCACCCCAAGACAGCTTATCAGATTTAATTGGAAAGATGGACCGCGTTTTGATTGATGCGCCTTGCACGGGTGTTGGTACGTGGCGACGGAAACCAGATACAAAATGGCGTATGACTGAAGACGCACTGGAACGACGCGTAAAAGAACAAAAAGTCGTATTAGACGCTGCGCATCAATATGTGCGTCCTGGCGGTCTTTTGTTTTACGTAACCTGTTCCATGCTGGCTGAAGAAAATGAACAGCAAGTCTATCAATTTTTGGAACGCCAAGAGGGCTTTACACTGCTTTCCGCTGGTGAAGTCTGGGAAGACAGATTTGGTGTCGATAAGCCGAAGCCTTGGTCTGAAGACGGGCTGACAGTGACATTAACGCCTGCATCAACACATACAGACGGTTTTTTCTTTGCCGTCATGGAGAAATCAAAATGAGCCAGCACGCAGACATCATCGAAACGCATGAAAAGCTGCTGATCGTTGATTTTGGCTCTCAAGTCACCAAGCTGATTGCACGACGTGTGCGTGAAAGTGGTGTCTATTCTGAAGTTCATCCCTTCAACAAAGTCGACGCTAAATTGCTCGCGAGTTTTGACCCGCGCGCCATTATTCTTTCTGGTGGCCCAAGCTCGGTCGTCGGGACAGGCACACCTCGTGCGCATCAGGCGATATGGGATCACGGCGTGCCTGTTCTTGGTATTTGCTACGGACAGCAGACAATGTGCGCGCAACTTGGCGGTGCGGTTGAGACATCTAATGAGCAAGAGTTCGGTCGTGCGTTCATGGAAACGCAGGGGAATTCACCGTTATTTGAAGGCCTTGGTGATCGTGAGCAAGTCTGGATGAGCCATGGTGATCGTGTTAGTAAATTACCAGAAGGGTTTGAAATTATTGGTATTTCACCTAATGCCCCATACGCCGCGATTGCGAATGAAGACAAGCGGTATTACGGCGTATAATTCCACCCTGAAGTGGTTCATTCCATAAATGGCTCAACCATTCTGCGCAATTTCACTCATACTATCGCTGGGTTTAAAGGCGATTGGACCATGGCGGCTTTTAAAGGTGAAATGATCGCGGCTATTCAAGCCCAAGTGGGCGATGGCAAGGTGATTTGCGGACTGTCAGGCGGTGTTGATAGCTCTGTCGCTGCTGTTTTGATCCATGAGGCCATCGGTGATCAGTTGACGTGTGTTTATGTCGATACGGGGATGATGCGCAAAGGTGAAAGCGAACAGGTCACAAAATTGTTCCGCGATCATTACGATATTAATTTGATCCATATCGATGCAGGTGATGAGTTTTTAGGCCTTCTAAAAGGTGTGGAAGACCCTGAAAAGAAAAGAAAAATTATTGGTGGGACGTTCATTGACATATTTGAACGGGAAGCCAAGAAGGTTGGCGGTGCAAAATTCTTAGCCCAAGGGACGCTTTATCCTGACGTGATCGAGTCTGTTAGCTTTGATGGCGGTCCCTCTGTCACGATCAAATCTCACCATAATGTTGGCGGTTTGCCAGAGCGTATGGACTTGAAACTGGTCGAACCTTTGCGGGAGCTATTTAAGGATGAGGTCCGCGCTCTTGGCCGTGAATTGGGCTTACATGAGGATTTCGTCGCGCGACACCCATTCCCAGGGCCAGGCCTTGCCATACGCTGCCCGGGAGAGATTTCCGTTGAACGCTTAGACATTCTGCGCGAAGCAGATGCGATTTATCTTGATCAGATCAAAAAACACGGCCTTTACAACGATATATGGCAAGCTTTTGCAGTGCTTTTGCCTGTTAAAACTGTTGGTGTTATGGGCGACAGTCGCACATATGATTACGTTCTAGCCCTCCGTGCTGTTACATCTACGGACGGGATGACCGCAGATTATTATCCATATTCTCACGAATTTCTTGGTGAAACAGCGACGCGTATCATCAATGAAGTGCGCGGCGTAAACCGTGTCGTCTATGACGTGACATCTAAGCCACCAGGAACGATTGAGTGGGAATAGAGCTGATTTACTCCCAAATTTCTGCAGTGAATTAACTTTTCAGCCCGCAAAACTCCATATCACAGCATGAAAGCTGAATCACGCCTAAACCTGATCGTAACCCTGATCAGGTAGCTTACACATATAAGCGGCAAATAGACCGCGATAATGGTGTGAATGGTATAACGTGGCTTTGATGAGAGTATTTTTACTCATATCTATGCTGGTTTTGGGTTTGGTATCCCAAGGCTCAGTTTTGGCGGGCGAAAGCTCGGCTAAAGTCATGCTCGAGATTGTAGACGGCGATACAGCCTTCATGATCGATAAAAAGGCTCAAAAAGCCTGGTGGATCGTTGGCGAATGTCGTCGACCTATCCCAATCGAGCGCAATACGTCCCAAAAGGGACAATCCTCAAACAAATCAATGATGTCTAAGAAGTTAGTCAAAGATGTCCGTTTGGGATCACGTCAAATATCGCTGGAACAACAGTTCCGCTTTAATCTGGCGAACGATCCCGTTTCTGTGTCCGTTTACAACTCCGTATGGGGTGGATGGTCGCCAGTGCTTGTGCAAGTCAACTCGACTTGCACCACTGACGCTCTCTGCGCTTCCCGTATGGAGTTGCCGGAGTGCTAGGACATCATTCACACCCATTTACGCTAGAAGTTAAACAAAAACAGTGGTTTATCGCTGTTTTTGTAATGATTTTAGCGATCATGTCCTTGGCGTTTAGCGATGAAGCTATGGCGGAAGAGGTGCCAAATGTCGCGACGGCATCTACCCCAACACAAGAAGCCGCTTTGCCCATTGAGCAGACACCCACCATCAACACCCAAATCATAGCGGAGGTTGATAGTTCTATTATTGTGAAGCTTGAGGGCGAAACGCTAGAAAGCACGGAAGTCCGGCGCGCGGCAAATGGTGGTCTGTATGTCAATGCCATGCCGATTTTCGAAAGCCTCGGAAATCAGGTTGAATTTGATCCAGCTACGAAAGCGCTGATTGTGCGCCGCAGTCAAGACGGCGTCGTCATGGAATTGTATACAGATACAGGCATTGTGAAAGCCGATGGTCGGCCTTTAGGAAAATTGAAGCATTTCGGCGAAGTTTCTGATGGTAATTATCTATTGACCCCCAATGCAATCGCTGTTCTGTCCGGTGCAACGGGGCGGTTTAAGGCGGAGGAGAATGTCTTTGATTTCCGCCTCGACCCGCGTTTGAAAGTCGCAACAGGCTTTGATATTTTTGTCAACGGGGTCGCATTGGGTAATTTGGAGCCAGCCCCCAAATCTGTTGGCCCTGTTTTACTTCTACCGCTACTGCCGATTGCGGAAGCGTTAGGTCATAATGTCCAAGTTATTGAGGGCGGTAGCGTTGTTAAAGTACGCCGCGCGCAAGATAGCGCCGTGCTAACGCTGAACCTGGAAACTGGGTTAATTAAGATCCGCGATAACCCTATCGGCCTGTCCAAAGACATCGCTTACATTGATGCAACGAACTTGTTGCTTCCCGTCTCCGCTATCGAGACCCTGACAGGCACGCATGTTAAAGCGGAGGGCGGCACGAACCGGATCAATATCGACTTAGATGACCGCCTAACCGGGGCGATTAAGCCAACTGATACCGTTGACGAAATCGCGAAAAAGACACCGTTCACACCAGAAAGCCTGTCTTTCACCCTCGACCCAGACACGATCAACCAAGTCGAACTTCGGGCACATGCAGGTCGCGTCAATGGACGTTTGCGGTATGAAATGCCAGACCTGCCTATGAACAGTGCGGAGTTACAGCCGAGTTGGCTGTCTGTCGACTTGGCGCATACAAATGGCATGACTGGCTCTATCGGCGATTATGCAGCAGATCAGCGCGAGTTAGACGGCGTTGGATTACGCCGTATTCGCGGAGTCTCTGCGCGGAAAGTCACGGAAAAAGGACGTTGGGCTCTGGCGGCGGGAGTGCCTGTTGACGGGGCTAAGCAGATTTCTGATGATCAAAGCCGACAAACATTTGGTGGCGTGGCGGCGGGTGTTCGCTTTGCGGATCGTGATGGCTGGGAAGCTGGCGTTTCCTATAAAAAAGACAGTTTGACTGATGATCAAATGGTAGTCCTCTCCGCCATATCTGGGAAGCTGGGGCGCATAAAAGATAAGTCTTTACAATGGGATGCCGAAGGGTCTTTGGGTTATTTCAATGGCGCCGCGCGGGAAAGTAGTGTTGATCTGCGCTTAACAGGTCGCGGACGTTTCATCGCGAATGATCTCGTGACGCTTGACGCAGCAGTATAATATGATGGCGCAGAGTTTTTGCGCTCTGATCTGGACGCAGAAGAGACTGAGCGCGCAATCTCAGATCTTACTGATCCAGATGATATTGAGGAAGAGGCGGGCGGTATTCCCGATACGCGTCGCAGAGGCTTGGACCGCCTTGCGATCTCTGCAACGGCCAGGTTTACACCGAAAGTGTCAGAAAATTCTATTTTGGATCATCCGGCAGGGGCACTCCGTATGAGTCAAACGAAAGCAGGTGCCTTCAAGAACGGCGAGTTGGGAAGCACGATCACAACTGTTGGCGCGTCTGTCGCAACGGGTTTGCGTGATACGGGTGTCAGCCTATCGGCCGATACAACGATTTATACGCTTGATTATGCAGATGACCGCGCGTCAGAAAAGGGACGTCAGTTTAACGTCAGCGCTTACAAACAATTCGAGGATTTCACGCTTCGGACGCAATATCGTAATGACAAAGTGGAAGGCGAACCCGTGGAGCAAAGCCTCAATGCAACACTGTCACGTCGCGCCTTTAATCTACCGCTGCCGAAAAATGCCAATGTATCGATTGCCCCGTCTGTTCGGGCGCTGTGGAATGGCGAGGATGTGTCTGCGCAGGGCGGTATCTACGCGAATTTGAACTCTGGTAATATCTTGGGTAAAAAAACAAAATTGAGTGCGTCCCTCGGCGTATTACAATCTCTATCCAGCCAAGATGGTAATGGTCAAAATGCGACTGAAAAATTCCTGACAGTCGGCCTGTCACGTCGCGTACGCCTTGGTAAAAATATGGCGGTTGGCTTGGCTTATCGGAATGACCTCAACGGAAATCAGCGTATCGGATTGCAACTGGATGGGCGGTTTGAATTTAACGAAGCTCGTAAATACCGTGAGACAAAAGAAGGGCGTGGGGTTTTAAAAGGACGGACTTTCCTAGATGCAAACCGTGACGGCATTAAGCAAGAGGACGAAGTCGCTATCCCGCGGGCTATGGTTCGGGTTAAGGGCACACGTATGGCTCTACGCACTGATAATGCAGGCTATTTTACGATCCAAAATATCAAAGAAGGGCTATATGAAGTCCAGATAGATGCGCAGAGCTTGCCGCTTGGTTATGATTTGTCGGAAGATGTCTCAACCCGCGTAACAATCGCAGACGGTCAGATTTCAGATGTCCCACTGCCCATCGTGCAACGTGGCCAAATTCGGGGTTTCACCTTTGTCGACGAGAATGATAACGGCGAATTTGATAAGGGCGAGGAGCGTGTCGAAGGCGCAAAGCTGAAACTAGTATCAACGGACGGCACAGAAAAAGCGACAGTTTACTCTAGCAGCTTTGGTCAATATGCATTCGATGACTTACCATCTGGCGAATACGAGATCGTAACGCTGAGCAATGAGAAAGCTGGCATTGTCGCTGGCGCGTCGGTTACCGTTAATCTCGCAGATGCGAAAGACCTTATGGCGCGGGCCAATTTAATCGTTAAGCGCAAGACCAAGCCTATCCGTCATGCGCGTGTGATCATCGAAGATATAGATAATTCCGCTGGAAATATCTTGGATCAGCCAGGCACTGTCCCGCCTCCCGATCAACCTCTGCCAGACACACCAAATACCATGGCGTCGGTTTCTACTGAATCGACGCTGCCATAACTGGGCGGGTTTTTGACACTCACGACGAATGTCGAAAACCCGTCTTTTTTCTTGTTTCAGGCAGAGTAAATTCTCTGCTAGACTGTTGGGATGAAACTCTATTGCCATCCCATTTCTCCCTATGCTCGCAAAGCCATGATACTTGCACGCCTCAAAAATATTGAGGTTGAAGAGTTATTGCCAGAAAAAGACGGCGCAAATGGATATAAGGCGGGGGACAACCCTTTGGGAAAAATACCAGCCCTTGAATGGCAGCCGCAGCAATTCCTCTTTGATAGTCCTGTCATATGTCAGTATTTAGACCAAATGCAGGAGCCGCCAATTCTGCCAACTGACACGCATATGCGTTTTTTAAATATGTGGCAGCACGCACTGGGCGACGGTCTATCGGATGCGGTCTATAATTATCGTCAAGAAATCGTTCGTCCACAGGCTTTGCATTGGGATGAAATGATAATGCGGCATGAAACGGCGATATTGAAGTCTGTGGCAACGCTTGATCATATTTGTGACTGGCTCGGCGGTCCTTGGACTTATGGTAATCTGGCAATTATTTGCGGGCTGGATTATGCGAGCTATCGCGCGGAGCATTTGAAGTGGCAAGAGCGTGCGCCAAAACTTGCGGCCTGGCACAGCACATTTATGGACGATCCGCATTACAAGGATACACTCAACCATGGTTAAACGTGTCATTATCGGCCTAATCGCCTTGACGGTTCTTGCTGGTTTGGCGGTCTTTTTTGGCCGCAACCAGCCTATCAACCCCATCAAGTTAATCAAAAATATCAGTCGCAGGTCGATGCGTTTGATTTGCCTGCTATGCCCAAAGATTGGCAGTGGCATCGCTTTAGCGCGGTTGACGGAACCAATCTACGCTGGGGCGAAACGGGTAATCGCGGTGCATCTAAAGCCACGATCATTATTGTTCCAGGTTACACGGCAACGCTAGATATGTATGGCGAACATGTCGACCTTTTGGCCGAGCGGGGCTATCACGTTATGGGGCTAGATTTGCGGGGTCAGGGCGGAAGCGACCGCCATTTCCCGAAGCACCCTGAAAAAATGTGGGTTGAAGATTTTGCCATTTACTCTGATGATTTGGCTGCTTTCATAAAGACTCACACGCGTCCAGAGCGTGTCGTTATGCCTATGGCGATGTCCTTTGGCGGGCACGTTGCTGCGCGCATGGCAGTGGATCACCCAAATGTCGTTGATGGGTATTTTTTAGTCGCACCCGCTATTGAACCTCTGGCTGGAGAGTCCGCTTTTGAGGATGCGGGACAGCAGTTAAATACAGCGCAAAAATTGGGACAGGGCGCAAAATATTTACCTGGGAATGGTGATTGGATGCCTGCGACACCTGACGATCTGCTGATTAGCGGGATTGAATATTGCAGCTCCAACCCTAAGCGTCTGCCGCTGCGTGACGTGATTTTTACCCGTATGCCGGACCGGCGTGTTGGAGGAGTAACGGTACAATGGGGCGCTGAGTTTTTCCAATCTGCAGTTCTGATGAAACAGGATGGCTATTTTGATGATGTCACTGCGCCTGTCACAATGATTGCCGCAGAACGCGATGACTTCGTGTCTAATGCGGCGATAGATCGAGCCTGTGAGGACTTAGCAGATTGCAAGCTCGTGCGTTATCCTGGCACGGGTCACTGTTTGCCGCAGGAAACGGATGATGTGGTTTTCGCGATGTTTGACGAAATTGACGTGCTGTATCAGCGCATCATCGTAGCCCGCAATTAGAGATCGCGTTTGAAGAAGGCTGGCATTTCATCGCCAAAGCCTTTGTGGTCAGCTTTGCCAATATCTGACCGACTGTGGCGGCGTTTATCTGAATTGCCCGAGTTGGAAGACTTGGTGCGAGACTCGCGTTTTTGTTTGTTGTCACGCTTGGGTTTATCTTCGCGCTTTGGACGATCGTCACGTTTTTGCTTCGCCCCACGTTTGGACGAATCCTCATCCTGAGGGGCATCTTTTCGCTTTGGCGCCGCGCGTCGATTGGACTTTGCGCGTTTGTCTTTGGTCGCAGTATCTGTCGAAGAGGGCTCAGTGCGCTCTGTTTTGGACTCCGCCTTTGTCTCTGTGTCTTGACCTGGCCGCTTTGGCGCAGCTCTGCGGCGAGACGCTTTGGCCTTTGGCTTTGCGTCAGACGTTGTTGTTTCAGTGTTAGAGGCGTCCTCAGTTTTGCGACTACGTGCAGGCTCTTTGGCTGCTTCGTCAGAATTACGAGACGGTTTACGGCTAGAGCGACCGCTATCGCGTCCACCGCGACTATTCCGGTCACGTCCGCGGCCTTTTTCACCGCGAGAAGATTTGCGATGCTTGCCGCCGTCTTTCGGGAAGTCTTCGATACCTGGAATCTCTATTTCTTCGATTTCCTCAACCTTGATCATATTCAAGATTTCTTGGTAATTCTTCTGATCCAGACGCGACACCAACATGATAGCGTCACCTTTGCGACCCGCGCGACCGGTACGCCCAATCCGGTGGACGTAATCTTCTGAGTGATTTGGCACGTCGAAGTTGAACACATGAGACACAGAAGGCACATCAAGTCCCCGTGCAGCGACGTCAGACGCGACCAAGAATTTGATCTCACCATTTTTAAATTGTTCCAGCGTCTCGGTCCGAAGAGATTGCGCGAGGTCACCATGAATTGGCGCGGCGGACATGCCGTGAACCGAGAGGGACTTGGCAACAATATCGACGTCTTTTTTACGATTACAGAAAATAATTCCGTTATCGACATCTTCGCGTTCGATCAACCAACGCAAGGCTGTGCGTTTTTGCTTAGGGTCAGATGATGGCATACGCACGATTCTGCTGCGTCACAGTCTTCGCTGTCATATTGCGTCGCGCGACTTGGATCGTAACGGGTTGGTGTAGAAATTGATCCACAAGGCGTTTAATTTCCGCTGGCATCGTCGCCGAGAAGAAGAGGACTTGTCGCGTGAACGGCGTAATTTTGAAGATTTTTTCGATGTCTGGAATAAAGCCCATGTCGAGCATACGGTCAGCTTCATCCACGACAAGCGTTTGAACACCTGTCATCAAAATTTTACCACGCTCAAATTGATCAAGCAAGCGACCCGGAGTCGCGATTAAAACATCGACGCCTTTAGACAACTTCTTGTCTTGTTCAGCAAAGCTCACGCCGCCGATCAGGAGGGCCATTTCTAACTTTAAATACTTACCATATAGTTCAACATTTTCAGCGACTTGTGCAGCAAGCTCACGTGTTGGACATACGATCAAACATCGCGGCATGCGCGCACGTGCACGGCCACGAGCAAGCTTGTGCATCGTCGGCAGAACAAATGCACCTGTCTTGCCGGTGCCAGTTTGAGCAATGCCCAGAACATCGCGTTGCTCGAGCGCTGCAGGGATTGCGCGCGCTTGAATTGGGGTTGGGTGTTCATAGCCCAAGTCGTCAAGGGCTTTGATAATTTTTGGGCCAAGGCCGATCTCTTTAAAGGTCACTTTGACCTCTTCGTCGGCGGGTATTTCTTCAGGGGTTTCGGGTGCGCTCACAAGGGGCCAATCTACGAATTCGTTTTACGTCATATTACGGACGGACCACCCGTCAACATTCGCGCGCAACATAACTGCACCGCGCCAAAGGTCAATGGCAGAAAACGGCGCGCAAATTAGGTGTCAAGGGGCGAATGAGGCATCCAGACCCAGTGCCAAAGTTAGTCGATCTTTGTATTCGTCTCGCGCAATTTCAATCGCACCCAAAGTCTTCAGATGATCTGTCAAAAATTGGGTATCAAGCAAAACAAAGCCGCGTTCATTTAACCGCTCCACGAGTTTGACAAGTGCGAGCTTGCTAACATTTGTGCGCAGCGAAAACATGCTCTCGCCGAAGAAAGCGCCGCCCTGTGTTACGCCGTAGAGGCCGCCAACTAGCTTTTCAACCTCCCACACTTCCACGGAATGGGCATCGCCTTGCTCATGCAAGACTGTGTAAAGCATTTCAATGCCCTCACTAATCCAAGTCTCTGTGCGGGTGAGGGCGCACGCCTCTATGACATCTGCGAAAGCTTGATTGTAGGTGACCGTATATGCGTGGCGTCGCAGAAACTGTCGCATGGAACGAGAAATTTTAAGGCCGTCCAGCGGGATAATGCCTCGCATTTCAGGCTCCATGAGGAAGACGTGCCGATCCTCACGACCATCGGCCATTGGGAACACCCCGCGCCGATAACAGGCTAAAAGTTGCTCTGGATCGAAAGGCTCGCTCATTCCTCAAACGCAGTTTGTATGTCTGCGCGCTCTTCTTTGAGAAGTGTTTTTCGCTGGAGCAGGGTTGCTTTTAGACGCTCTGGATTTGGCGCATAGAGAAACCCAAAGCTGACTGCACCGTCTTTGTCCCGCACAGCGTGGTGTAATCGGTGCGAATGGACGAGGCGTTTCAGATAGCCTCGCTTTGCTTGCACCCGAAACGGCCAGCGTTGATGTACGAGGCCGTCATGCACAATCCCGTAGAGCACGCCGTAAATCGTAAACCCTAGAGCGACCAACCAAAGCGGTTGCCACCACAATGATCCTAGAATAAATAGCCCTGCCGCGATGACACTGAAGCAAACAGCGTAGAGATCATTGGTCTCAAACGGGCCGTCTGTATGAACATGATGACTTTCGTGCCAACCCCAACCTGGACCGTGCATGTAGTATTTATGGAACGCCCATGCGAAGACTTCCATGAAGATCACACTCCCCAAAACTATCGCAACGGCGCCGATCATTTTGCAAACTTCCGAGCAGGCAGGCGCCACCACGGCTCATGCGGATAAAGGTGATGTTCGTGGTGATACCCAAAGTGAAAACACGTCAGTAAGGATAGCCAGCGCGGGAAATTATTTGTTCGTGCATTATGCTGATCGATAAATTCGCCTTTATGACGATGCGTTAGATATGTCCCGAAGTAGAATAATTGCACAGATGACAGGATTGCGGGAACGGCCCACATGATGATTGTATTGATATAACTCGCACCCAAAAGGATGTAGGTCACGGTAAACCCGAACAGCACTAAAACTTGCCGCCAGCCAAAATAGGTGAGGAAGAATTTGAAATACCAGGGCCAGAAAGCATTTGGGTTAGCTGCATTAAAATCTGGATCGTCTTCTGTACCCGAGTAGTCGTGGTGAGCATGATGGGCGTCTCGCATGGCTCGCCAATTAAATCCTGCATAGACGAACATGATAGCCGTCCCAATGAAGGCATTGGCCTTCGCATTATTTGGCACTAAAGAGCCGTGCATCGTATCATGCGCTATAATAAATAGGCCAGTATAGAGCCAACACTGCAAGGCGATCAGCCCGATAGTCTGCCATAATTGTGCAGAGAGCTGGTGAAAGAAAATACTGTAAATATGGACAGTCAGCCAGGCAGACGCGACCATGACCGCGTAAAGCGGCCCTAAGTTTATCGGTGATGTGGTCGATGCCTTGGCCACTTAAACTCTCATCATTTTATGCGACACGACTGCCGCTAGGATTAGCGCGATTACAGCGCCTCCGAATAATACACACCAGACAACAAATAACTCTGCGATGTTTTGTCCGCGTGCCAATATGCCATAAAATGCCTCAATAGCCCAATGGTTGGGCGTAAATTGTCCAATATCTTGTAGCCAACTCGGCATCATAAAGCGCGGCACCATTGATCCTCCGATTGCCGAAAACAGCAAGACCACGAAAGTTGACACTGTATGCATTTGAGACGTTGTGCTGCACAGAGCGGCAGTGAGAAGTGCCAATGCGGCCGCAATCATAGCGGAGCCTAGGCACGCTAAGCCCAATGCGGGGAGGGCTTGCAAAATAGGAACTGCGAAGAATACATGTGCCACCGCAACGATCAACGCGGCTTGAATAAACCCGATCATAGTCAAAAATAAAAACTTTCCAGTTAGCATAGCCAGCGCTCCGCCAGCCCCGACCATCAGACGATCAGATATTCCGTTTCGGCGCTCCTCAATAGACAGCGCCGCGCCCTGCATCGCGGAAAACAGTAGGAACAAGATCGCTGTGCCACCGATATAATATGTCACGGACTGATCACTTACTGTGCTTTCATTCGTGTCGGGTAAGGCGTTTTTCTCTACGAATAGTTCAGGTGCGTCGGCACCAATTTGCTTCGCGAATATCTGTCGAAGCTGGCCCTTAATGACTGTCGCAGCTACATCGCGGCTAGGGTCTTTGATGATCGTGAGGGGCGCATTGGAAAGCTGTGCCATGTCGCCTGATATGATGACTCCGACATCGGCTTGACCTAAGCGGACCTGTTCAATAACTGGCATGTCCGATGTGACGATTGTGAATGTGGCTTCAGCCTCAACGGCTTCCATAAACCTGACCGAAGCTGGTGCGTCACTCTGCAAATCCATTGCAACGCGTAATTCCAGAGAACCGCCAGAGGCGTTCGAGAAGATTGCCGCGAATACGGCGAAAATAAATCCGGGCAGCAGAAACGCTAATACCAGTGCGCCTTTGTCACGCCACAGGCGCAACCACATTATTTTGAAAATGGCACTGATCACGACCCAATTTGTCCTGTTTGCTCAATTCGATGCATCAGCGAATTAAGGCCAGAGCCGACGCACAGTAATCTCCCGAATAATTTCATTTCCGCCTCGAAGGGCCGTCATAAACGCTGACACAAAAGAGACTTCGTTCGCTTGTGTTGTCGCGACCCAGACTGTTGGCATTTCACCCTGTTCAAAGGCGAAGGGACGCATCGCGGCGAGAGTCTGCGCGTCTGGCGCTACTGTAAACCTGACAACGACTTCGCGGGCGCCTGCGAAACTGCTATTGAGAATGCGGGACGGTGTGTCAAAAGCCAGCGTTGCCCCGTCGAACAAGACCAAGACTTTGTCACAGAGCGCTTCGGCTTGTTCTAATTCGTGGGTTACCAAGATCACAGCCATGCCGCGCTCTGCCAAAGTCCTTGCAAGACGGTGGACCACATCTCGAGCAGGCGTATCGACACCTGCCGTGGGTTCATCAAAGATGATAATGGCTGGGTCGTGCATAATAGCAGCGGCCACATTGATGCGCCGCTTCATCCCACCAGATAAAGTCTCGACAAGAGCATCAGCTTTATCTTCCATCCCAACGGCCTTGATGGCATCATTGATAGCAGCAAGACGGTCCGCACGGGGAACACGCAGCAATTTGGCAATTACGTGTAGGTTTTCGGATGCGCTAAGGTGTGGGTACAGTCCGATGTCTTGCGGGACAAGACCGATATGGCGCCGCCGATCGCCGCCCCGCTTTAGGAGTTTTTCGCCGACTTTCATGACCCCATCTGGCTTAATTCGACCGCACAATGCCTTGATAAAGCTTGTTTTTCCTGCGCCATTGGGCCCAATAACAGCGACGAGTTCTCCTTCATTTATAGATATGTTTAAGTCTTTCAACGCATGATGATCGCCGTAGTGAACATTTAGGTGTTCGGTCTGTAGAACGATTGGCGCAGGCATTAGCTGTCCAGAAAAGCGAATTGCTTGTCCAAAACTGCGTTCATCGTGGGAGTATTGCACAATTCAGCCCGAGATAGAGCGTCTTTGGCGCTATCTATGTAGCCATGAAGGCGCTGTTTTGCGGCGTCTGATCCTGCGAGGGCTAGGATTGTGGCTTTGCCAATATCTCTGCCCACCGATTTTTCAGCCTGATCCTCGTTCATTACTGTGTCTTTGACGTCATCCATGAGTTGAAAGGCGAGACCTAAATGGTAGCTAAAGTCCTTGAGGGCTGCGCGTCGCGCTGCCGATAGCTCCGCCAGTATTGCAGCCGCCTCCACAGAGAAATCAAATAGCGCACCTGTTTTGAGCGTATTTAAACGCTCTATCTCGGCAATGCTCGCATTTTGATCTGTATTCGCAAGGTCCGCCATTTGCCCTGCGATCAATCCTTTTGATCCCACGGCATAGGACAGCAAATCTATCATTTCGACCCGTTGCTGCGCGGAAATATTAAGTGAGGCCAAAACACCAAAGGCACAGTTGAGTAGGGCCGTCGCCGTTAGGATCGCTGTGCTTTCATCAAAAGCTATGTGCGTCGTAGGCTGATTACGGCGAAGGTCAGCGTCATCCATACAAGGCAGATCATCGAGGATAAGCGATGCCGCATGCACCATCTCCGCCACGCATCCAACATCTACCGCTGCATCCAAACCGTTGGCGGTCTCTACACCGCCGCCTTTGGCTACAAAAACGCAGAGCAATGGGCGGAAGCGTTTTCCGGGAGAGAGGAGGGCGTGTCTTTGGGCTTCGTGCAGCCGGGCGGGCCATGTCTGCGCGGTCGGTACAATACTCGCCAGCCGGGTTTCGATCATACCGTGAACGGCTTTGATCTGCGCGGGTAGCTGTGCGTCGCGAATTGGCAGTGGTTTGGCATCAGTCGTCATTTTGCGCGTGAGTCTCCTTTGCCTTGGCTTGCCACAAAGCAGACTGGTGGGAAAGGGGGTTGTATGCGCGCCCTATATACAATCCTCCAGCCGCTTAATATTAACGAGTTTGAGCAACTCTGCAGCAGCTTCTGCATCGCACAAAGCTCGGTGGTGGGCGTTCAAGTCAATCTGGTAGGCACTACATAGATTTTTGAGCGAATAAGACTTGTGGCCTGGATAGAGTTTTCGCATTGACGCGCAGGTGCAAATTTTGGGGTGGCGGAAGCGACGATCAATCATTTCATATTCCGCACTGATAAAGCCATAGTCGAAATTGACATTATGAGCCGCAAAGATTGCGTCGCCCATAAAGCTTGCAAAGCTGTCAGCAATCTCGCGAAAGACAGGCGCGTTGGCTACCATAGCTTCACTGATCCCTGTTAGGCGCGTAATATTTGGCGGGATAGAGCGTTGCGGGTTGATCAGGCTTTGCCATTTGTCGATCACAACGCCGCCCTGCATTTTAACAGCGCCTATCTCGGTCACGCGGTGAAGCCCAGCGCGGCCGCCTGTTGTTTCAACGTCTACGACAACATAGATTTGCTTCGGATCAATGACCCATTCGACCCGAATTATCTCTGCTTGAAATCCTGCTGCGCGGAGTTGCTGTAAGCGGGTAAGTTGATTGCGGCGCAAGACATCGCCTTGGGCTTTGATCTCTATCAGACGTGCTTTTCCTGCTTCGATCAGCATCAGGTCAGGGTAGCCATCTTTCATCTGGGTATAGTTTTCACACATCAGCCTCAAAATTCTAGGGAGAGCGCCCCTGGGAGCCGCAAAGATCAAAGCTTTAATGCGGTCCAAAGATCGACCTTTCCACTGTATCAGGCCGTTAGATTGACCATATTGACGGGTCAGCGTTTGGAGGAGTTGGATGAAAACGAATTGCGGCTCGGTGTCTAGCTTCCGCAGTTTGACCTCAATTTGGTCGCGGTAGCGGTGATAAAACGCGCCAGATGTTAGGCTTTCAGGGAGGGTATAGCTGCTGCCTTTTGGGTAGAGTTCATCCCAAAATAGTAGTCCAAAGAGAGTCTTCCACGGCACATTTTCTGTGCGGTAGGCTTCAATCCCCTTCGCTTTGAAATATTGCAGTGCAGCGCGTTCGGGCTGATTGCGATAGGCTTCATCCAACTTTAGCACACGTGCGTCTCGCAATATGTCAGTCATAACAGACGTGCGTTTCTTGTTAAATTTCCGCGCGTAGAAATCTTGCGCAAAGGCATGTTCGCTATCGCTGCTAGGATTATCAATCATTGCCTCTAGGCGTGATTGCACCCAATCCGTTTCGCCGCGCTTATAGCGCAAGCGCACAACGCGTTCATTGCAGTGCGGACTGTCCGTTTTCTCGTAAAAGGTAAGGGCGCCTTCTACGTCGTCCCGCCGTTCTGCGCGCCCACCAAGCTTTTGTAGTAGCTTTTCGCGACGTCGCTCGCTGCGCGAACATTGCGGGGAGGGCCAATGCTTAACTTCGCTCAAGTCTTCGACGCCCTCATTTTTGAAACGATAAAGGGCGTCGGCGTAGAAATAGGCCGCCTGAGCCTCCGCTCTATCGCCATAGATCACGCGGCGTTGCGACTGAGGTTCAGCGGGCTTGACCAAGCCTAGCGATTGCAGCGTCGAGGCTTGCAAGTTTCGCTCAATTCTCCCGTGATACAAAAAATAGATGAAATTGAGCGGAGTTGTGTTGCGTTGCACAACATAATGTTGTGCGATCGTTACATCTTCGAAGTCTAGCTGATCAACGGCGATTTCAACCAGTCGCTCTTTTTTCCAAGATTTCTTAAATTCGGTCTCGCAAAGGTGATCAGACAGCAATATTGCTAGGTCAGGTTTGGTGAGGCTAGAGAGAAACGCGGCGAAATGACGAGCCGTTACATGGCTGATTAGGTTTTCTGCGTGAAGTCGATCAAATTGGGCCGAGAGATTATCTATCTCTGGGTAGGTCAACTTCGTCACGTCAAACACACGGCCTTTTCGACTGGCTAGCCGAACATATGCGCATTGCGCCCCGTGGGGCAGGGCGCGAAACTTTGTTAAAAACTTCAATTCGGCTTTGCCCAAGACCGATGTGTGGTGCCGACTTACGTCATCCAACATGTTTTGAAAATTGGTATGATAGTAAAATTGCGGCAGGTCTTTGATGGACCAGGCTTTGCCAGCTGCCGCTCGCTGGTACCGCCGACGCTCGCTTTGAATATAGCTATGAGCTTTGGTAGGCGGCACTTTGACGTTTCCTCTTATAAGCAAGCGAGTGCCCGCATGTTAGAACAAATAACGAACGCTTTATCTAAGTCAACTGATGATGAGATCTTGCGCTATCTTGTTGCTAGAAAGTCACAGTCCGACAAATTCGACAACTGGTCCTACCAATTACAACAAATCGGTGTGGATAATAGGTTGACACCATCAATGCTATTCGGTCTGTTGGGTGTAATCAGAAAAATCTAATTTTCAAAGGGGAGGCATTCATGCCCAATAATTCTCATAAACTATTTGCTGCATCTGCCAAAAGTCTGCTTTTGGCGAGTTCCACGCTTGCTATGGTGTCCGTATCGTCCGTCGCTTTGGCGCAGGACAATACAAATGGCGACGAAGTTGTTGTCACAGGCACACGCCAGATCATTCAAGACTCGATTGTTTTGAAGCGCGACAGTGCGCAAATCGTTGACGGTCTCTCCGCGGCGGAAATCGGCGACCTACCAGCGCTTTCTATTGGCGAGGCGCTTGAAACGATCACAGGCGTTGCCTCTCACCGTGAAAATGGTGGCGCGACCGAAGTGTCAATTCGCGGACTTGGACCTTATCTAAGTTCTACGGTTTTCAATGGCCGTGAAGCAACGAACGGTTCAGGTGATCGCTCAGTCAACTTTTCGCAATTCCCGTCGGAATTGATGAGCAAGCTAGCCGTTTTCAAAACCCAGGATGCAAGCCAGATCGAAGGCGGCGTTGCGGGGCAGATTCAGCTCGAAACGCTTAAGCCACTTGATTACAACAAACGCCGGATACAGTTCGACCTCAAAGGCAACGTCAACCCCGATCAACTTAATCAGAGTGATACGATTGCTGGCGATATCGGTTTTCGCGGTATAGCCTCTTACGTTGATCAATTCGAAGTCAATGGCCTTGGCGATATTGGTTTCTCATTAGGTATTCAGCGCAGTGATATTTCACAGCCAGAGCAGGAAGTGCGTTCGACGAGTAACTCAGGTAGCTCATCATTTGCATGTTTGGTTGGCAGTGATCAAAATCAGGGTTTCTCTAATGACACGAGCCGCGACGATGATTGTGAAGATAATCCAGCGGGTTCCAGCAATAATGGCGGCTACAATACAGCTATCAATCCAGAAACGGGGCTGGCGTTTGATTTTGGAGAGGAATATGTCTTCGTCCCATCGCAGCGCGCCTATCGTCAGAACGATACGCGTGATCAGCGCGATTCAATCTTTGCGGCCCTACAGTGGCAGCCAACTGACCGCCTAGACGTAAACTTTGACGTATAATATTCTGACCGCACACGGACAGAGCAGCGGAATGATTTAACCTTTAATGGCCAGAAGCGAAATGACCGCGATATTGATTTGCCAGGCAATGAGGAAACCAGCACTTTCAATGAGTTAGAGTTTACTAGCACTGGCGCCATAACGCGTTTCGTAACCGATAACACACTTGAAGTTCAGGGCGATGATTTCAAACAAGACGAGACTTATCTGGGCGGCGGTTTGCGCGCATCCTACGATGTATCAGATCGGCTGACAGTCACAGCGGACGCTTCATATTCCGAAACAGAACGGACGGAGCAGGGGTATCAATTCCGCGTTCAGTCCAACACAACACCCGTCATCGCATGGGATCTGGACAGCGGCATCCCGCAATACGAACTCGTGAATGATACGTTTGATGTGAATGATTATGGTAATTACGTAGATCGTCTACGTATTCGTATCGATAATGACTTCAAGCGTAAGAATACATCTAAAGCCTTGCGACTGGATGCAGAATACGAGGTGGATGCAGGGATTTTCACAACACTTGAGACCGGTGTGCGCTTTTCCAGCCTGGAATATTTGGCACTGGTAGGCGGCAATCGCGGCGACGGAACTCGGACGGAAGTCGAGATTCGTGACAACAACGATGGACGCCTTTATGTTAACAGCGGTAGCGAGACTCGTTCTGCACGTGGCGCGGACGGACTTCTGGATATTATTGGCAGCACAACAAGCGAAGCTGCAGGATGTCATACCGCATTTCCAGAAACTAATTTTCTCAGCTCAGTTCGTGAGGGTGATCTTATCACTAACATCGATAGCGATGGAAATGTCATCAGCTCCACAAACACTTGGGCGACCTTTAACGCGACATGTATCGTGAATACGGGATTGGACGCTATCAATGCGCTGGGCCTAGTTGATCCCATCAGTGCGGGCCTGCCATCACTTCTGGAAGAAAATTCAAGCACAATCGACGTGACAGAAAACGTCACAGCGCTCTATGCGATGACCAGCTACGAAACAGAGTTTGACGGCCTGCCTGTCCGCGGCAATATCGGTCTGCGCGTCTTGCAAACGGACGTCGAATCTATTGGTTACCGCGACGAATATGTCGTTAACGGATCAGACGCGACAGGCTTTACTATCGACACGACGGGCGAAACAGAACGCATTGTGTCTAATTTCGATTACACAACATGGCTGCCAAGTGCGAACATGATTGTTGATTTGAATGATGAGCTACTCTTGCGGGCGGGCGTTTTCCGGGCGCTATCACGTCCTGATCCAGCCGATATGGGCTTTGATCGTGAGCTTGATATTCTGGGTCTGGACGATGACGAAACAGCCGTATCTCGCGCAGATCTGATCACAGGCGTTGACGCTACAGGGAATCCATCGTTCACGCCGCTCACGTCTTGGAATTATGACATTGGCGTGGAATGGTACCCCAACCCAGACTCCATCCTCGCGATTAGCACATATTTGAAACAGTTTAAGGGCGGTTTCGAAAATGTCATACAGGAAGAGACTTACTTGATTGATGGCGTTGCACAAACTTTCAATGTCGTCGTGCCACAAGCCAGCGAAGAAACAAGCAACCTCTTTGGTGTCGAATTGACGGGATCACATCGCTTCTCTTACCTCCCGGGTTTGCTCAGCGGTTTTGGTGTGAAGGGCAGCTATAACTATGCTGAGTCTGACTTTGAGTTTGAAGATAGTCTCTATGGTGATGTATTTCAGCGTCAGCTAAATGGTGAAGTTGTTCAACTTAATCAGGGCATCGTCGCTCCTGCCAATATTCCAGGCTTGTCCAAGCACGTCTTCTCTGGTCAGGTTTACTATCAGATCGGCGATTTGGATTTGCAGGGCATCTACAAATATCGCAGCGACTATTTCCAGCCATTCATCGCAAACGGTAACCGTATCCGCTACGTTGGTGATGTCGGTGTGTTCGAAGCCCGCGCTTCATATAAAATCAACGATAACTTCCGCGTCTCGGTTGAAGCGATTAATCTCTTCGACGAGCCTAAACGCCAGTATAAATGGACGCAGGATGATGTTTACGAAGTTAATGCCTACGGCCCGCGTATCTTTTTCGGTCTGAGAGGCAAGTTCTAGGGCGGCAAATCTGACACGATTTAAGACCCTTGATTAGCACGGCCCTCCCTGAGGCGCCGTGCTTTTTTGTGTTTGAAATAAGCAAATCGGATTATGGTCAAGCAGGCTGTCAGGCCAATTTTAAGGACAACATTCCTCAAAACTAAAATTGGTATAGACATTCCCTGTATCTTTGCTCTAGGCTTCAATAAGATTCAGGAGAACAAAACAAATGGCTGATAAGCGTCTCTACCACCAAGTTGCCAATCAAATCTTGGAATTGATCGACTCTGGCGTTTTTCCGCCTGGCAGTCGCTTGCCAGGCGAACGCGACTTGGCCGAGAAATTTGGCGTTAGTCGTGTATCTATTCGCGAGGCTGAAATAGCTTTGCAAGCGCAAGGGCGCCTCGACATTAGAGTCGGTTCAGGCGCTTATGTTTTGGATGCAAGTGATTTACCCGCGAACGGTTTACCGCGCGTTGGGCCATTTGAGTTAACAGAGGCGAGGGCGCTTTTTGAAGCTGAGTCAGCTGCGCTCGCCGCGCCTATTATTACAGATGAGCATATCGCGGAACTTGAGAATTATATCAATATTATGTCTGGTAAAGTGAAGGCAGACATTACACCCGATCAGGCTGATGAGGCCTTTCATCTGACGATAGCGCGCGCCACGAACAACCACGCAATTATGTTTGTGATTGATAGCATGTGGAAAATGCGGACTGAAGCGGCACAGTTACAGAAGGTTTACAGATCCGTCTGTGACCGCGATAGCAGCCACCGCGAAGACGAACATCAAGCCATATTAAATGCACTCAAAAAACGCGACTCAGGGGCAGCGCGGTCAGCTATGCGTGCACATTTCACGCGAATGATCGAAGCTCTCCTTGTCGCGTCAGAGCAAGAAGCGTATCAAGAAGTTAAACGTAAAGCATCAGAGAGCCGATCACGGTTTTTGCTCACGAAACAACTCCATTAACACCTTCCTTGAAGGCGCGTTGTTATTCTTGATGACTAATTTTGGCCTGACCGAACAAGCTTGATGTATGTCTATACCAATATATGTAAATTGGTTTTAGTTACTGGTTGACACTTGGTGTGTAATTGCTGATATTTTCTAGACAATAAATACCTTGAGTCCATCAAGGCAAAACTCCGCGCACGATCGTCACATACTTGGCGATAGATATGACGGGGGCAGATAGGGGATTACTCATGCGACTGACGTCATTATCATTACGGGTCGTGTGTTTAACAACAGTCTCAATCTGCCTTGCCTCATGCAGCGCCAATGCCGAAGAATTTCTGGTCAAAGATCAAGCGGCGTATAAAGTTGCGGTTAAAGATGCCCGACCTGGCGACGTCATCAAACTCGCCAATGGCACGTGGGATGATTTTGAGATTGTCTTTACGGGCAAAGGCAAAAAAGGTGCGCCGATTACGCTCACAGCTGAAACGAAAGGTGAGGTTGTTCTGACGGGGCAATCCAATCTGCGCATAGGCGGTGACTACCTAGAAGTATCTGGCCTCGTTTTTCGGGACGGCTATACCCCTACGCAAGAGGTCATTAGCTTCCGCCGCGATAAATCTACCCTCGCGAATAATTCTCGCGTGACCGAAATCGTTATTGACAATTATAGTAACCCTGAGCGCCAAGAGCCTGATTTCTGGGTTATGATGTATGGTAAGAATAACCGGTTTGATCACAACCATTTAGTCGGCAAGCGCAATCGCGGTGTGACTATGGCCGTACGTCTGGACTCAAATGAGAGCCAAGAAAACAATCACCGTATTGACCATAATTATTTCGGCCCACGATCCATTCTTGGCTCTAATGGCGGCGAAACCTTACGCATCGGCACAAGCCATCACTCCCTCTCTGACAGCTTGACCGTTGTTGAGAACAACTACTTTGATCGCTGTGACGGTGAATTAGAAATTATTTCTAATAAGTCGGGGCGGAATACATTCCGAAACAATACATTCTTCCAATCGCGCGGTACGCTAACCATGCGTCACGGCAATAATAATCTGATCGAAGGCAACGTGTTCTTTGGGAACGATGCCGATCATACGGGCGGTATTCGTGTGATTAATGCGGGTCAGACGATCCAAAACAATTATATGGAGCGTTTAAAAGGCACACGCTTTGGCGGCGCTCTGGTTGTGATGAACGGCGTTCCTAATTCACCCATCAACCGATATCATCAGGTCAAAGATGCGACGATTGTGCAAAACTCGATCATCGATAGTGACCATATTCAGCTTGGTGCTGGCAGTGATGAAGAGCGCAGTGCAGTTCCGATCGACAGTCGTTTTGTGGATAATCTGATTTATCATTCTGACAGGCTCAATACGTTCACTGTTTATGACGATATGTCAGGCATTACCTTCGCGGATAATGTTCTGGTTGGCGAATCTTCTCCTGATTTAAAAGTGGGCTTTGTGCCTCAAGATTTGACGCTGCAGCGTGCCGAGAATGGACTACTATATCCCACAGATAACAGCATCAGCGAAGGCGTCTCGCGCGATTTAAAGGTAACGACTAAGGACATGACGGGCGTGTCGTGGTATCCGAAAACAGAGCCGCTAGTGCCATTCGGGTCGGGCCAAAAGATCACAGTCAAACCAGGCGACACAGTCTTATCAACCGCACTGGCCACTGCTAAATCTGGCGATACGATCGTGCTTTCGCCGGGCGACTATACAGTCAGTAAATTTCTGAAACTGGATAAAACCCTCACATTTGAAGGGCAGGGCGAAGTTAACCTGGTTTTCGAACGCTCCGCTATGTTCGAAATTCAAGATGGCGGCAGTTTGAAATTGGTGGGATTGAATATCTCTGGCGCGGAAAGCCCCGATTATGCTGGCAATGCCGTTATCCGAACATCACCATATTCTATGTTGCAAAACTACCGTTTGGAAATCATCAATAGCAATTTCCGCGATCTTGATACCAATCATAGCTTTAACGTCATGTCTGGGGCGAAAGGCACAATGGCAGATAATATCCTGATCGAGAATTCGAACTTTGAGAATGTGAGTGGAACAATTCTCAAGCTAGATAAAGAGAACGATGACTATGGTATTTATAATGCGGAATACGTCACAATCAAAAATTCTACATTTGATAATATAGGGCAGGGGATCATTGATTATTACCGCGGCGGCACCGACGAAAGCACCTTCGGCCCTCACTTTGGAATGACAGGTTCAACCATAGCGGATGTAGGGTTTGACAAACGTAATAAGACAAAGTCATCGATTTATTTGCAGGGCGTGCAAGTCACAAATATCACGGGGAATACGTTCAAAAATAGCAAGCCTTTCCTGATCAATCACACGGTCGGCGAGCCTAAAACACGTATTACCAATAATGCGTTTCAGAAAACGGCTGCGCCAATCGTCAATGAACTCAATAGTGCGTTAGAGAATACCGCTATTATTGAGAATAATACAGGGTTGTCGAAATAATGCGATTACTTGCAAATCTTTTACTCGGGGGAGCGCTCCTCTCAGGTTTTGTGGCATGTTCACCTGCTTCACAATCCTCTACGGGGGGCGTGGACGCACCTTATTTCGGCCCAACATTCGCCGACACACAGGCGCAAGCTGAAGCGCGGATCAAAGCTCAAATGGCGCTCCCGATAACTGTACCAACACCCAAGGATGCGGGTGGTGGCTATACGCATGAGCAACATAAGAATAATGCAAAGCTTATATATGATGCCAGTATGCTCTACAAATTGACGGGTGAAGCGGCCTACGCTGATTTTGCTGCGCAGTTGTTGACAGCCTATGCGGACGTCTATCCGAATTGGGGCGAGCATCCCGCCAAGAAAGAACAATCGCCGGGACGCATGTTCTGGCAAAACCTCAATGAAAGCTGGTGGTTAGTGAATGTTATTCAGGGCTATGACGCTGTGAAGGACACATTGACACCTGCTTTACGCGATCACATCGAGACAGATTTACTTCGCAATATGGCCGACTTTTTATCAGAGGGTTCGCCAGAAACATTTGATAAAATCCATAATCACGGCACATGGGCGACTGCTGCCGTTGGGATGACTGGCTACGTTATAGGCGATAAAGAGTATTCCGATAAAGCTTTGTTGGGCCTTGATAAATCAGGAGAACGCGGCTTCATCAAACAGCTTGATGAGTTGTTTTCGCCAGATGGCTACTACAATGAAGGCCCATATTATCAGCGATACGCTCTGATGCCTTTTGTGCTATTTGGTCAAGCTATTGAGGCTAATGAGCCAGAGCGTGAGATTTTCAAATATCGCGATGGTATTCTGAAAAAAGCGATCTATAGCACGGTGCATCAAAGCTATAACGGTCTGTTTTTTCCCATCAATGATGCTTTGAAGGATAAAGGAATTGCAACGACAGAGCTACTCTACGGTGTTTCCATTGCCTATGATTTAACGGGCGACCCGACGCTGCTGTCTGTCGCAGAAGCGCAGGGTAAATTCGTTTTGACGCCCGAAAGCCGTGCTGTGTCCGAGGCTTTGATCGCAGGAAAAGCGGAACCGTTTGAATTTGCGTCAATGCGCTTATCAGATGGTAAAAATGGGGATGAGGGGGCGCTCGATATTATGCGCAGTTCGTCTGATCCTAAAGCGCAAGCTTTGATCATGAAGAACACATCACAAGGTCTTGGCCATGGTCACTTTGATAAGATGGGGATCCTCTATTACAATAATGGTCAGGAAGTTCTGCGGGATTACGGCGCAGCACGTTTTCTTAATATTGAAGCTAAATACGGCGGTCATTACCTGCCCGAAAACAATGCTTTTGCGAAACAGACGATTGCGCACAACGCGCTTGTCGTTGACCAAGAGAGCCATTTTGGGGGCAGCACAAGTCTTGGCAACAAACATCATCCGAAAATTGGTGTATTTGAAATATCGCCAAACCTGACAGTGTCGTCGGCTGAAATTGATACGGCTTATCCTGATGTGCGCCTCGGCCATACGGTCGCGATGATTTCAGATTCAGCGCTACCGAAGCCCGTTATTGTGGACCTCATGGAAGCGCATAGCGACAATGTTCATCAGTATGACCTACCATTTTATTATAACGGGCAACTGATCGACACAAATTTTGAGCTTGCAGCTGACCGAACTTCGCGCAGCCTGCTGGGAGAAGGCAACGGTTATGAATTTTTGTGGAAAGTCGCTGAGGCTGAACCAGTTGACGGCTTAGCGCAGATGACATGGTTGCTAGACAGGCAGTTTTACACGATCACGTCGTCCACGCCTAAATCTGGCACAGTAATCTTCGCCGAAATCGGTGCCAATGATCCAAACTTCAATCTCAGGCGTGAGCCTGCCATGATTTTTCGCGCAGAGCAGGGGGACGGTGTCTCATATCTCTCTGTTATCGAACCTCACGGCGAGTATAATCCAACCGTAGAATTTACAGTCGACAGCTATAGCGCGATTGCGAAAGTCGAACATTTTGAGGCAGATGCAAACGAATTCGTTCAAATCACGCTCAAGACAGGGGAGGTTATTGGTCTTGCTATGGCTGGAGATCAGGCGGACGCAAAACAACACAGCGCAAACTTTAACAATAAAACCTATGAGTGGACGGGGGCCTATCGCCTTTTTAGCTCTGAAGAGATGAAATAGGTAATAGGGGACTAGGCATGAAAAAGAACTTCCGTTGGATCATTGTGATCCTCGTCGCGATTGCGACAATTATTAATTACATTGACCGCGGAGCGCTTGGCTTCCTTTGGCCTGAGATTTCTGAAGATATTGGTCTAACGAAAACGGATTATGCGATCATTCTGAATGTTTTCACCTTCGCCTATGCGTTTGGTCAGACTTTGTTCGGCAAAATTTTTGACTGGATCGGCACGCGGATGGGCTTTGTTTTGTCAATCGTCGTCTGGTCGCTCGCCACTATGGCTCACGCATTCTCACATAGCCTTTTAACTTTCGGCCTCTTTCGCGGTATTTTGGGTGTCTCCGAAGCTGGTAACTGGCCCGGTGCCACGAAAGCGAATGCGGAGTGGTTCCCGATCAAAGAACGCGCATTGGCACAAGGCATTTTCAATTCAGGGGCAGCGATTGGCGGCATCGTTTCAGCGCCCATCATCGCGTATTTGTTCGTCTTTCTCGATAGCTGGCGGGCGACGTTTATCGTGCTGGGTGGTCTGGGTTTCCTGTGGCTTATTCCGTGGCTAATCATTTATAAATCAGGCCCAGAAGATCACCCATGGCTGTCAGAAGATGAACGTCAATATATCCTTACAGGTCAGCGTGACCAAGAAACCAATGAGGTTGCGAGCTACGCACCTGGATCAGGTGAAATTCTCTCTCGTAAAGAGAGTTGGGGCGTGATCATGGCGTCATTTTTCTGCGACCCAATTTGGTGGTTGTTTGTAGGTTGGCTCCCGCTCTATTTGTCGGAAACCTACGGATTTGGTGTCGCCGAAATCGGGAAATACGCTTGGATACCTTACGTTGGTGCTATGGTTGGGGCTTGGTTTGGTGGCCTGTTGGCTCAAAACCGTATCAGCGCTGGCTGGACTGTAAATAAAACGCGTAAGACTGTGATTACACTTGGTGGCCTGATTATGCTTGTTTCGCTTCTGCTCACGATGAAGGCCGCAACGCCGCTCTTTGCCGTCATGCTGATGGCCGTGATCCTTTTTGGCTTCCAGACAGCAGTTGGTAACATTCAGACTCTCCCAAGTGATTTTTACAGCGGTAAATCCGTTGGCACATTGGCCGGTTATGCAGGAACGGCGGCTAAACTGGCGGTGGTCTTGCTGAACTTCTTGATTCCTGTGATTACAGTCAACAGCTACGCACCTGCCTTCGCAGTCGGGGCAGGGCTCGCAATTATGACGGTTCTGTCTGTCTTTTTCTTCTGCGGGAATATAGGGTCGTTGAAAGACCCTAAACTTGCATCAGTAGAATAACTCACCCAAACTTTAATTCGAACTAGGAAAAATATTATGCATGACCTCAAAGGAAAAGTCGCAATCGTCACGGGCGGTACACGCGACATTGGCCGATCTTGCGCCGTTAAACTCGCTGAAGCGGGCGCGAAAGTCGTCGTCAATTATAATAGCAGTAAAGAGGCTGGCGACGAGACGATCAAACTCATCGAGGGAGCAGGGGGCACGGCTATCCTCGTCAAAGGCGATATGACGAAAAAGTCTGATGTCGACGCGCTCGTCGCAGAAACGCAAAAGGCATTCGGGAAAGACATCCATGTCTTGGTCAATAATGTCGGTGGTTTGGTCGCGCGTAAAAAGCTCGCAGAAATGGATGAAGCGTTTTTCAATCAGGTTATGCACCTCAACATGAACTCAACATTTCTCGCAATGCAAGCCGTCGTGCCGCACATGCCAAAGGGCAGTGCGGTCGTGAACATGGCGTCACTCGCAGGGCGTGACGGCGGCGGTGGCGGCGCATCTGCTTACTCCACAGCGAAAGGCGCAGTGATCACATTCACACGCGGCATGGCGAAAGAGTTAGGCCCTCAAGGTATTCGGGTTAACGCACTCTGCGCTGGCATGATCGACACAACTTTCCATGACACATTTACGCCAGATACAGTTCGTACACACGTCGAAAATACAGTCCCGCTACGTCGTCAGGGTCACCCAGATGACGTCGCCAATGCCATGATGTTCCTCGCTACAGATCAGTCGTCTTATTTGACCGGTGTGAATATGGACATCAATGGCGGCATGTTCTTCTCATAGTTGTCAAAACACTTGGGCTCTATCGGGGGGATAATGAGCCTAATACCCAACCCGCAGGCCAAGTCTGCGGGTTGTCGTATATTTGCTTATGACCTCTATATTTCTCACTAAATTCCTGTAAACACGGAGCAGAGTAGAAATTATATAGGTGCAAAGCGCCTGATCCTTAAGCCAGTCACTTATTCGCATAATGTTTATTATGAGAAATGAGTGGGGTTAGTTATTACGATCAGGGCTCCAAGTCGGGTCTTGTCGTCCAACCCACAATCCATTGCCACGCAAGTCATCACAGCCGAGATCGCTGGTCTCGAGACATTGCGCGCTTCTATTGGCGACAGCTTTGATGCGGCCGTCAATACCATTCTATCAGCAAAGAATTATCTCGTCGTAGTGGGCGTTGGAAAATCTGGTCATATCGGACGGAAAATTGCTGCCAGTTTTGCATCAACGGGCACGCCAAGCTTTTTTATGCACCCCACAGAAGCGTCTCACGGCGATTTGGGCATGATAAGTCAAGGCTGCGTCTTGCTAGCCCTATCAAATTCAGGAGAAAGCCAAGAATTACGGGCAGTTACGGCATATTCTAAAGGTTTAGGTGTGCCGATCATTGCAATTACTGCGAACCCGAATTCGAGCTTAGGCAAAGCCGCAGACACGATTTTGGCATTGCCCCGCGTCGAAGAAGCCTGCCCGAACGGCCTCGCCCCCACAACATCAACCACAAACACACTCGCGCTCGGCGACGCGCTTATGGTAGCTGTGATGCAAGCACGAGGCTTCACGCAAGATGATTTTGGTCGCAGGCACCCTGCTGGAAAACTGGGTCTTCGATTGCAAACAGTCGCAGATTGGCGGCTGGCACATCCGCAAGATTTACCAATGATAACACCCGAAACACCCATGAAAGAGACTGTCTTGACCGTATCGCGTGGCGGCAAAGGCTGTGCTGCAGTTGTTGATGGAGCCCAAAATTTGATCGGCATGATCACAGATGGCGATATACGTCGTGCGATGGAAAAACATAATGAAAACAGTGACTTCTTTAGTTTTTCTGCTGTAGATATTATGACCCCCTCTCCCCTAACCCTCTCAATGGGTATGCGTATGGGGGATGTCGTAAAGCTGTTTAGTGATCGCCGCATCGGCAACGCTTTCGTCACTGATGACGGTAAACCTGTGGCCCTGATTGATCTTAAATCCCTGCTTGAAGATGGTTATGTATAAGCAATCGATCATCGTTATCCCTGCGCGGATGGGCAGTACGCGCTTCCCCGGGAAGCCATTGGCTAAAATTGCAGGCGTTTCTATGGTGCGCCGCACAGCCGATATAGCCAATCAAACGGGACAGCCTTTCGTGATAGCTACTGATCACGCCGACATTGTTGCGCATTGCGAGGAATTTGGCCTGCCTTGTGTTATAACTGATGCAAATCTCCGCACTGGGTCAGACCGCGCGTTAGTAGCTGCTAAAGCTGTTGCACCAGACGCACAGATCATCGTTAACTTGCAAGGCGACGCGCCGTTTACGCCTGTCGCGCATTTGCAAGCCGTCATCGAAGCACTCCATGAGAGCGATGATGATATTGCGACGCCTTATGTGCAACTGGGTTGGGTCGCGTTGGATCAACTGCGTCAGGATAAGCTGACCACACCGTTTTCAGGCACCACACTTATTACCGACTTAGATGAGCGCGCCGTTTGGTTCTCTAAAACGATCATCCCGACCATACGCAATGAAGCCGCATTACGTGCAGCTCAACCCCTCTCCCCTGTGCGGCGCCATGTTGGCCTATATGCATTTAGAAAGCCTGCTTTGGAGCGTTTTGTGGGCTTAGCCGAGAGCCGCTATGAATTGTTGGAGGGCCTAGAACAGTTGCGTGCAATAGAGAACGGCTTGACGATCAAAGCGGTTGCTGTTGATCCGCCCGATGTCGCAACCCCCGGCATTGATACGCCAGATGATTTGCGCCGCGCGGAAGCGCTGATCCGCAAGCATGGCGATCCGTTTAAGGGACATTGATATGGCGCGCATCATCATTTTGCGTCATGGGAACACCTTTGATCCTAGCGATGTTGTAACGCGCGTTGGCGGGCGAACAGATTTACCATTGTCAAATTCTGGCGTGGCTCAAGCCAAAGCAATCGCAGCGCATTTTAAAGGTCAGACGTTTACTCACGTCTACTGTTCTCCTTTGCGGCGGACACGACAAACGGCAGAAATCGTAGCGGGGCGAGCAGAGACGCTCCCATTCTTGACAGAAATAGATTATGGCCCTGACGAGAATAAACCCGAGGCTGAGGTCGTAGCGCGTCTTGGACAAGAGGCGATTGAGGCGTGGGACAGCGCAGCGATTGTGCCTAATGGATGGCGTGTTAATCCCGCACAAATCAAATCTGACTGGACAGCATTTCTCGCAGCTTATGCTGATCAGCCAGGAGATATTCTTGTGGTGACAAGCAATGGAACTGCAAGGTTCCTCTTCGATGTAACTCACACCGCAGAAGCATTTGAAAGAAAGTTGAAAACGGGCGCATATGGCACCATTGCGTATCACGACGGCTTTCCAACAATTACCTCTTGGAATATTCGGCCCTAAAGCGGTTCAACGATCATCCCGTCAAAAGCAGGTTTCGCCGCCGGTGGTAGCTCTTCGGATAGTGTTTGATAATCCATATCAATATGTAAATTAGTCAACACAGCCTGCCGCGTTTGTGTCTTCGCTATCCAAGCCAACGTCTTGTCAGCATGTGCGTGCGTGGGGTGATCATTATATCTTAGCGCATCCACGATCCATGTGTTCATTCCTCGGAGCGTCTCCAAAGCTGCTGTGTTAATTCCCCAAACGTCAGGTGAATATGCCAGTAAGTCATTGAATACGAAGCCTAGCGAGGGTGTTGAGCCGTGGCTGACTTCCAACACTTTTACCGAAATATCGCCGCCCGCACCGGACACAGTGATCACGTCATTATTTTTGATCAAGGGCTGCAAGTCTAAAATCGGGGGATGTACCCGACCTTCTGGCATTTCAAAGCAATATTGAAACCGCGTCCACACATGCTCTTTTGTGTGTGCGTCCATATAGGTCGGCACCTGCTTGCGCATGCGGTAGGCGATCGCGCGCAAATCATCAATGCCATGACTTTGGTCCGCATGATCATGTGTATAAAGCAGCGCATCAAGATGTTGCGTTTCGGCTCGCAATAACTGTTCTCTTAGATCTGGAGAACTATCGATAAGGATCGTTGTCATCTCTGATTGATCATCTGGACACTCTTTTCCCTGCCACGCTTGGACTAGAATGGAACTACGAGAGCGTCTGTTTTTAGGCTCATTAGGATCGCACGCGCCCCAATCGCCACCAACACGTGGCACGCCACCAGAAGATCCACAGCCCAAAATGATCGCCCGAATACCCATTTAACGCACAGCCTTTTGAAATAGGTTGAAGAAAGCATCAGTTGTGCGTTGCGCCGTTTCGTCAAAACTCCAACCCTTCACATCGGCAAGTCCTTGGCAAACTTCCCGCACAAAAGCGGGTTCATTTCGTCGCCCGCGATGCGGTATGGGGGCAAGATAGGGACAATCTGTCTCCAGCATGATACGGTCATCTGGCATGGCTCTGGCGAGCGCGCGCACGTCGTGTGCATTTTTAAAGGTTAGGATGCCCGACACTGAGAAATAAAAATCCTGATCGCTCGCCCATTCTGCCAATTCGGGACCAGATGTGTAGCAATGTAATTCCGCTGGAAAGTGTTTGTGATCAAGGGCTTGTTTGAGGGTCTCCATCATTAACTCATCAGCCTCACGAGTGTGAATTATCAATGGCAACTGTGTTTCTTGCGAGGCTATAATGTGTGCCTTGAAATTTGTGATCTGTGCCTCTTGGCTGCTATAGCCATAGTGGAAGTCAAACCCCGTTTCGCCAATCCCGATCACTTTCGGATGTTGTGCCATTTCAATCAGCTGGTCAGGCGTAATGTCAGGGTTGTCTTTGGCGTCATGAGGATGCGTGCCGACGCTGGCAAAGATGTTGGCCCCCCGTTCTGCAACTTCTATGACGGCGTCAAAATCTTTGATGTTGCAACAAATATTGAGCATATACCCAATGTCAGCCTCGCCCGCGCGCGCGATAACATCGTCCAAATCATCAGCAAATTTTTCGCCGTGTAAATTTACGTGACTATCAACGAGCATTAGGCGGTCCTTATTGCTGACAGTGTATCAAACATAGCCGCTATTTTGTCGAGGTTGATCGCACTCTCGCGCTGTTGTGTCTCAACCACTTGCTCGCTGAGTTTTGCCCAAGTCTGTGGAGATTTTGCGACAGGCAGAGGTTTAAACGCTCCTGTCCATTCCCCTGTCACCGAAAAGACAGCTTGGTGTTGCAATATATCGGCCAAACCCTCCCAAAACATATCGCGCGTGCCAAGATTGGACTGCATAGCCAGAGTCTTAGCTAGCGTCATATCGGTCGAATGACTGTGCGACCCTAGTGATGACAAAAAACGGGAGAGTGGTATTAGCACCGTGTCAGAATTGCGGGCTAAGGCTAGCGCTTTCCCCGGGGCGCCGCGGGATAGACCAATAGCCGCATTTTTGATCTCTTCACTCGCGTCAATATGGTGGCTGAGCCACCCACCAATGTCGTCCTTAGGCACAGGGCGCAGCTCTAGCGCCATACAACGCGAGCGGATAGTTGGGAGTAACTGCCCTGGCGCAGATGATAGTAATATAAACAAAGTCCGCTCTGGCGGTTCCTCGAGCAGTTTCAAAATAGCGTTTTCTGAATTGCGGTTTAACTCATCCGCACGATCAATTAGGCACACACGCCACCCACTATCAGACCCTGCAGTTTTTTGGAAAAATGTAGAAAGCGCGCGGACTTCGTCTACAGGAATTTCAGTCTTGATCTTCTTCGTTTTATGATCATAGGGACGACGGATCAGTTTAAAATTCTCGTGACCTAACGCCGCAATGCGTTGTGCCACGGGATCGCTTGCTGGGATGTTCAAGCTGTTGGTCAGAAGGCTTTCACCTCCCAGCATATACCTAATAATGCGATAGGCCAGTGTGGCTTTCCCTATGCCAGGCGCACCCGTGATCAACCAAGCATGATGCAACCGACCTGACTGCCTAGCTTTGATGAAACGGGCCTCGGCGTCAGCATGTCCAATCAGGTCATAAACATGGCGGGGATGCAGACAGCCATCGGCGCAATCTGCCTCCGGGAATGTCTCGATTTCCGCCTGACGCATAACGCAGCTCTAACTGGCTGCACGGCTCAATTTGCCGGCAAATTCAGGGTATTTTTGCGTCATCGCATGGAGGATACGCGTGTGGACGCCGCTTCGAGTTTCGTCTGCATCTATCGTCACAACACGGTCAGGTTCAGATTTTGCGATTTCAAGGAAAGCGTCGCGGAGTTTTTTATGGAAGGCAATGTCTTCGGTGTCAAAACGCGACATCAATTCACCACGCGTCTCAACACGTTTTTGTGCCATGATGGGGTCCATATCAAATAGGATCGTAATGTCTGGCTCAAAGCCATCCATAACGACTTTATGAACCGCACGAACTTTGTCCGCACCCAACCCACGCGCATAGCCCTGATAGGCTGTGCTGCTGTCGGAGAAACGGTCACTGATGACCCACACGCCGCGATCTAATGCTGGCTTGATTAATTTCTGAACATGATCCAGCCGCGCAGCATACATCAGAAGCAATTCCGTCATGCCCGTCCAGCGATCTTGTGTGCCTTCAAGGACGAGCTTTCGGATTGACTCCGCGCCAAATGTCCCACCTGGCTCGCGGGTGAGTAATGTTTCAATGCCCGCATTTTCCAGCGCTTCAGCCAGCATCTTGGCTTGGGTTGTCTTGCCCGCGCCTTCGCCGCCTTCAAAGGTAATAAATTGTCCGCGTTCTGCCATGATCTAGCCCCTGATCTTATTAAGTAGTGATGTCCATGCTTTACCAAATAATGACTTCGCTTTGACGTCTTGTGTGGCGAAGAGTGGGTAACGCTGTGTGTCCTTGCCAGGTGCACTGATAACTAATTCTGCAATTTTGTCGCCTTTAGCAATCGGTGCGACTGCAGTCACATACTCGACCTTCGCGCTTGTTGATCCGCGCTGCGATATATGCAGACCCATCTTGATGTCTTCGCCCAGTGCGGCTGGAACAGTCGCAGATTTGCCCATGTAGACGTCAACCTCACCAATGACTTGTGCACTTTTATAAAGGTTATAAATCTGGAATTGTGAGAACGCGGCCTCCATCAGAGCAAGGCTCTCAGCCTGGCGCTCAGCTTTATTGGCCAAGCCGTTAATCACAATAATTCGGCGGTCATCGCCACGCTTTGCAGACCCTACTAAACCAAAGCCTGAGGCCTCGGTTGAACCTGTTTTTATACCATCTGCACCCGTTAGCTTTCCTAATAATGGATTACGATTGCTTTGAGTGATGCCGTTCCATGTAAAGCTACGCTCTGAGTATATCGGATAGAACTCTGCGTGTTCGCTAATAAGGTGGCGTGACAGGGACGCCAAATCGACCGCGCTAATTTCATGCTCGGGATGCGGCCAGCCTGTCGAATTACGAAAAGTTGCGCTCTCTAGGCCCAGTGTCTTGGCGCGTGCAGACATTTGTGCCGCAAAGCCGTCTTCTGATCCCGCGAGGCCTTCAGCAAGCGTGATACACGCATCATTGCCAGACTGAATGATTGCACCGCGCAAGAGGTCTTCAACGCGCACTTGAGAGCCAAGTTTGAGAAACATAGTGGAGGAGCCAGATTTTGTTCCGCCGCGACGCCATGCCTCTTCGCTGACAGTGAATTTTGCATCGAGGCTAAGGTTGCCAGACTTGATCGCTTCCAACACCATTTCTACCGTCATGATTTTGGTCATGGACGCAGGTGCCATTGGCTGCCGCGCATTTTTTTCGTAAAGAATTTGTCCAGTCTCAAAATCCATTATCACAGCATGAGGGGCGGCGCTGTTATACTGCGCAAAGGCGGGAGTGGAAATAGACAGCGCGAGCAAAGTCAGGGACGCAGAAGAAAATAGATAACGCAAAAACAAGACTGGCTCCAAGCGACAAGAATCAAAAGGGGCACCCATATGGATGCCCTTCTGAATTGTCATGGCTTTGCGGCAATCGCAAGGCGCAGAGGTGAAGTTTCTTACTTCGTTGTATTCACAACACCGCGGATGAAGCGAGGTTCAGCGACACGGCTGTCATAACTCGCGACATGAATCGGCCCTTTAATGGTCAGCGTTACATCACCACCGTCTTCTGGCATGGCGTCTGGCGCGAGGCGTTGTGGACGGCCAGGTATGACAGGCGCAGGCAGGCTTGGCGGCTCATATTGCGGCGTATCGTATTGTGGCACAGACGGAGCTGGCGCTGGCGTGGCAATAGAGGGCGCTTGCACATAATTATCTTCTGGAAAGGGCACTGGCTGTGCTTCTTGTTTCATCACAGAGCGACTGGCCGCCATGGGGTCGGCAGGGCCAGCATATTGAACGCGGACTTTACCCAAACCTTGCGACTTTGTGATGCCCAATGCACGCGCAGAGGCCTCTGATAAATCGATAATACGATTACCGACAAAAGGCCCGCGATCGTTTAGTCGAACCATCAAAGTCTTGCCATTTTCAAGATTAGTCACAAACAGCATAGAATTAAGCGGCAGGGTCTTGTGCGCAGCTGTGATGTCATTCTTATTAAAAATTTCGCCCGTGGCAGTTGGCTTGCCGTGGAATTTATCACCGTAATAAGAGGCCTGACCTGTGACGTCGTATTTCGGCTCATGCTTAGGTGTGTATGACTTTCCCATGACTGTATAGCGCTTGCCCACACGTTGATGTTTGTAGAGGTCGGGATCAACATTTGCTTGATCGAATGTCTTGCCGGCGCGCGGCGCACGAGTAATGGCGTCTGGTGCCTCGTAAGGGATCGGCGTTGAAAACGGACGTTTGGAACGGGGTAGAGTTGGTTTGGCGAGAGACGCATATTGTGCATTCCCCTTCCCGACTTTATATGTAATCGGTGCTGCTTTGGTCAACTTTGTAACCTTCGTTGTGGCACATCCTGATACACTCACAGATAATGTCGCCGCCAATAAACCCATCAATAAAACACGTTGTTTACCCATCATACTCACCTTTATTACTCGCCCCACCCGGGATATTTGAAAGCGAGACTTATATGCCTCTGTCTTCCGTCAGTATTTGGTAACCTAAATGAGTAAGTTTAAATCGAGGTTCGCAAACAGGCTTAACTTTACGTTCCCAACCACGGTGAGCAAAAGGTTAACGCAGTTCAGATGCAGTTCCTCCAAGATTTGATGAAAAAGGGCTTGAGTGACAGCTAAAAACCCCCTATTCGCCGCCTCGTATTACCGTGTCATATATTGCGCTTTTGCGGGCGGGTGGCAGAGCGGTTGAATGCACCAGTCTTGAAAACTGGCGTGGGGGCAACTCCACCGGGGGTTCGAATCCCTCCCCGCCCGCCACTTCCCTGGGATGTCTAGTGGCCTGAGGAAATGACTTGGCCACACTATACATTAAAGCCGAAACATAAAACGTGCCCATGCTTTTACACTGACCCCAAAAAATGCATCATAGCTCTCTATATTAATCTTAGACAGACTGCCTGCGAGGCCCTAGCTTTGAGGAAATAGATGAGGATGTTTTATGCGTATTTTTGCAACAGCTCTCGTAGCGCTCTCTTTGACAGCGTGTGCGACGACAAATAATCTGAGCAGCAATGAGAGCCGCCTAGACCCTGCCCTTCTCGGGGCTTGGGCATCAGGCACGACATTAGAGGCTTGCGAGACCGAGCAGATAACTTATTTGTCCTCTGACGGTGTCGTTATTGACATGTATAGTAAGGACGGCGCCTTTCATTCATTTGGAAAATGGTCGCGCATCGGTGACGACCTGATCATCACGCATAATGAATTACCGTTGGATGCGACTGGAATATCGGCGCCAGACATCACGCTTGGTATAGTTAAGCTTACGCTAACAAATTTGCATGTTCAGAATAAAAAAGGTGCAGTTCGGGAGCGTATTAAATGCGAAGGCTTGACCATGCGCGCACACAGCGAAGGCAGCGAATATAAATAGCTATATATTTCAGTATTTTATAATTATTTTTGAACAAAAAAAGGCCCAATGCAGATTTAACTACACTGGGCCTTTTCTTTGTTTTCTAGGTTTCTTTGTTTTCTAGATTAGAATTTCGCGCGGAGACCCACGGAATAGCGACGATCGCTTTCTAAAACACGCCAAAGCGTGCCTGTCGTGCCCGTGTCGAAGATCTGCTCACCGGTTAAGTTTACAGCATCTGCTTGGATCGTGAACATCTCATTGATGTCATAAGAAACAGAGGCATCAAGCTGTTTGATCGGCTCACGGAAGGAGTTCCCTTGTGTTGGATCTGGTACAGCACCATCGGCGAGCAATGCACCCAGCTGGCGAACACGACCGTTTAGAATATCGTCTAGGAAACGATCCCGATAAGTATAGGCCAGGCGTGCACTAAATCCGTCTCTCTCATAATAGCCAGTAAGGTTATATGAGTTCTTGGAAATATCTTCTAGGGGACGACCGTTCGGGTCTTCACTGTCAGCATATGTGTAGTTGGCATTAATACCGAACCCACTCCAGAAACCTGGTAAGAAATCAAACGCGTGCTGATAACCAAGCTCGAAGCCTTTTACAGTTCCGCTATCACCATTGATCTGGATTTCCGTTGGAATACCTAAGGCGGAATCTGGATCTGGTACAGCACCTGGATCGTTAGGGTTCACAGGATTGCCACCCCGTCCGTCAAGGAAACAAAGTTCGTCACGACGGTTCGGGTTTGAGATTGCCACAAAATTTGGAGCGTTCAAGCAAATCTCTGTTTCGTCAAAGAAGCTCGACACATCTTTGTAGAAAACAGCTGCAGAGATCAGGTTGCCTTTGCCCCAATACTTCTCAATCGATGCGTCATATTGCGTCGCACGGAAAGGTTCGAGATTTGGGTTACCTCGTGTCGCGAAAACCGCATCCTGGTTAACATTTAAAGCTGGGCTCAGCTGTCCAAAATCTGGACGACGCAGCACTTTCGCCGCAGCTAGGCGTAAGATAACATCTTCTTGCACGTTCACGCTGATGTTCGCACTTGGGAGCCAATCATCATAGTCATTGTCCAGTGAGACAGGCACAAACTCGCCGTTTTCACGCTGGAAAGCGCTAGAGGTAAGCGATGTATCGACATAACGCACGCCGGCAACAGCACTAAACGGCATTGTGCCGAGATCGCCATCAAGATTAAATTGCGCATAAAGAGCAATAGTATCCTCGTCGATGCCTGCGAAACGACCAAGTTCTTCTTGTTGCCCTGCCCGCACTGCAGCTTCTTTATTTGTGCCCGCGAGTAGACCTTCAACAATAGCCTGTGTCCGAGCTTGATCACGCACGATAGACGGATCAAACATCGTAAACTCACCCAAATCAAATGCGCCGTCGATATCACGGAATACGTCAAAGTCGAAGTCTTGGATCAGACCAGGGGCGAATTCTGACATATAAATAGAGCGACGATTACCTGTATCAAGGTCAACTAAGTCACGCTGGATATTACCGACAAATAGACGCTTCCGAGACGATTCAAAACTACGACTTGTAATACGTCCACCGAAATCGAAGGATTCGATCAATGAGAACCCAGAAAACGGCTCATCATAGCTAAAGTCTAAGCGAGCCGCTGTTTCAGTATTGTCAATCTGACCCTCACGCGATTCATAACGGCGGAGAGCAAATACATCGCGGTCAAGCCAAAGTGCTTCATTCGCTAAATCAACGGTTGGCAGCGATTCATTGTCTGTATCGTATAAAACCGTCACATCTAGTGAACGCAAAACGTCTGATGGATTGCCAAAATCAGCTGGATCAACAGGAGATGCAGCAGCTTGAGCTGCAGCCTGAGCAGCCGCGTCCAGACCCCAGAAGCGCAGATCAGAGTATGGCGTATTCGTATCTGAATTCGCGTAGCTAACTTCACCTGCGACATTTAGTTTACTGAACTGCCACTCACCACCAATAGCACCACTGAAGGAACGTGTGTTACGGAAACCAGATTCTGTTCGGTTGATGAGGACAGCGTCATTATCTGTAAAGCCGACGATCTGTTGTGTGTCATCGACGCGGAAACCGCCTATGTCAATTTCTTCTTGTTGACGCAAGACTGAGTTATCAATGATGTTCGGCGAGAAGGTTTCGTCCCAACCAGAGCGGTCGGTGACTGTGCCTTCCATATAGAACATGCCGTCATCTGAGGCTGGCGCCCACTGTAATGATACATTACCTGCAATACGTTCGCGGCGCTCTGTGCCAACGAAAATCGCATAGTTACGGGGGTCAATATAGTTCTGAGCAGCTCCAGGAGCCGTTGCCATCAATATCGATTGAATTAACTTCCAAGCTAGTGCGATATTCACCTTCTAGTAACTCACGATCCTGGTAGGATAAGTTAGCGATCACGCCAATTCTGTCGCCTGTCTTGCCGACCCAGTTTTTACCGAAAGTGCCGTTGATGATTGGCGCAATATTATCGGCCTTATCTGCATATTCGCCCTTCACTGATAGTGAAAGAACACGATCTTTGAGGTCAAGTGGGCGTGATGTTTTCAAGTTGATCATACCGCCGAGTGCGCCTTCGATCATTTTCGGCGTTGGAGACTTTACAACTTCAATACCGCTGAGGATTTCTGCAGGCACGTCTTGGAAGCTTACGCCATTTCGGCCATCGCCGAGGGTTGAGCGGCCGTTAATTTCAACACGGTTTTGTGGCAAGCCACGGATAGAAACACTATCGCCAACACCACGGTCACGATTAATCGCGACGCCTGTAATACGCTGTAGTGCTTCGGCGATGTTATTGTCAGGAAGCTTACCAATATCTTCAGCAACAATAAGGTCGACAATGCGATCATCTGAGCGTTTTAGATCTGCGGCGGCTTCCAAACTTTGACGGATACCGGTTGAGATGACTTCATCAGGTTCACTGGAGTCTTGAGCGGTAGCTGCGGACGCCATAGCCAATGTGGATGCTGACAGCATGGCCACTTTGATAATTGAGCTATATTTCATTTAGTACTCCCCTTGGTGGTTATTCGAGACGCATTTTTTGCGCTGTTACGTTAATTTTCGCAATAATCATGGCGTAGCTTAAATTTTGTTTAATTGGCAACCTATATGACCAATCTTTCATCCGATAAGTCCAATTAAAGGCATTTTGTGTCATACATGTTGTAATATAGCATCACATAACAAGGTTTTCAGACAGCTAGAGTTAAGGGTTTACACGAAAAGGTTGTATTGCTGTTGGTGTTACTGAATGCAGATTGGCCAAGAATATCTGCCACTCTCGATTCGATTGGGCGGACGAGGCTATCGTAATTTCAGCAGTATTTTATGTAGTCGAAAGACATTCAGCCTCTTAGAACACGCCGTCGATAATCACATCAGTTTCTATCACTCTAGCCTTTACGCCGTAGACGTCAGCGAGACGTTCTTCCGTTAATGTGTCCGCAGGTGACCCGTTCGCAACAATGCGACCGTCTTTCATCCAGATTAAACGATCAGCGTTTCGGGCCGCTAGGTTTATGTCGTGTAAGACAACTAGTGCACCACGTGGTCTTGCCACATCCAAATGCACATAATCCCGAATAAGGTTCATCACACGGTATTGATGACGTGGATCAAGAGCGCTCACAGGCTCATCAGCAATCAATAGTGGTGCTTGCGCAGCAAAGGCCCTCGCGCAATGAACCCGCGCCAATTCTCCGCCAGAAAGAGTATCTGCCTTACGCTGTGATAAATGAGAAATATCACAAGCGGCAATCGCGGCATCGACAGCTGCCAAATCCGCAGCCCCTAATTTTGCGAGATTTGCGCCGTGCGAGTATCGACCCAGCGCGACGACATCGTGGACAATGTTGGGCCATTCCAAGAAGCGTGTTTGCGGCAGATAGGCCACTCGGCGCGCTCTTTGAATTGGCGATAATGTTTGTACATCGGCCCCACCCAGACTCACTTGCCCACTATCAGGCTTTATAAATCCGAGCGCCGCGCGAAGCAGTGTCGTCTTCCCTGCCCCATTTGGCCCCAATAAAGCGACCACCTCTCCCGGCTGCAACGTCAAACTTACGTCCCTCAGCAGGGACGTCTTTTTGGCCGTTACAACAATATGGCTTGCGATTAATTCCATTAGGATCGCCCACCCGCGCTTCTTCGGCTGACCGCTATCCAAATAAAAGCAGGGGCCCCAAAGATTGCTGCCACAACGCCGAGCTTTAATTCTGTTTGGGTTGGAAGGATGCGAACGCCAATATCTGCTAACACCAGAAATATGCCTGCGAGTAAGGCAGATGGTAGTAATGACCGCGCAGCATCGTGCCGCACGAGGGGACGTATCAAATGCGGCGCGACAATGCCCACAAATCCGATTGCCCCCGCAATAGAGACCGCTGCCCCTGTTGCCAGCCCTGCCCCCAAGACCACCCAAATACGTTGTCGTTTCAAATTGACGCCCAACCCGCTTGCAGCCTCTTCTCCCAAAGTAAGGGTCGATAAACCTCGACGGCTGAACCAGAGAATAGCAAAACCCATCAGCCAGAAAGGGGCAGCTAACGCGATGTCATCAAAGCTGCGATTGGCAACCGACCCCAGCGTCCAGTTGATCATATCAGCAAGCGAAAACGGATTGGGGGAAAGGTTTAGGAGCAAACTCATCATCGCGCCTGCAAAACTGGAAATTCCTACGCCTACTAAAATAAGCGTCACAACTGACTTTGTCTTGATGGCCGTTAGCGCAATGACCATTGTGGCGGCCAAAGCGCCTATGACTGCTGCGATGGGTAAGACCCACGGATTTGCGCCAGTCAAGCCATAGTAAATTGCAAAAGTCGCAGCCAGCGATGCGGACGCGGACACGCCCAAAACACCAGGTTCTGCCAGGGGGTTTCGCAAAAGACCCTGCAGGGCAGCGCCGCTGACACCCAAAGCAGCACCCACTAGAAAGGCCGCTGCTGCCCGTGGAAGACGGATTTGCCAAACAACAAGACTATCACCCACATCGCCCTGCCCGAGCAAACTTGCTAAGACGCGCGATGGCCCTAATGGGGTTGACCCCAATAAACAGGCGGCAAATATCGATAGAATTGCGATGCAGCATAGAATGGGATTTAAGCTACGCGCGAACATTAGAGATCAGCCTCTGTGTAGCGGCGCTCCGCCAAAGCCTCTATCCCGTCCATGACAAACCAGCCGCCGCATGACATCCAGCTGCCGTTCAGAGCTACAGTTGGTAGGTCTTTTATCTGCGCGCGAGCAATCGGGTGACGCATCGCGCTCCAACCATTCTTCTCTACATTATTCGTATCAAAAAAGGCTGCGGCAATCATATCGGGTCGTTCATAAGCCAAACGCTCCAGCGGTATCGAGCGCCACCCTGGCTGATCTTGGAAGTTCTCCAGACCTGCTTCCGCCAGAATTTCATGCACCATAGATCCAGACCCACTGGTTATGCCAGATGGCGTCATATAAAGTGCTCTGTTTTTATTGGGCTGCAATTTGAGCGCAGCAAGGCGGGCATCAATATCTGAAACAATCTCTGCTCCGATCTCTGGAGCGCCGAGGCCATCTGCCATGTCTAGTGTCAGGCGTTTTATGCCTTCAAGATCACCCGCCCAGCCGATATTGAGAACTGGCACCCCGGCACTTTGGAAAAAACCGTTTGCATTTGGGCCACCGCCATATGAGCGCACCACCAAATCAGGCTTAAGGATCATGACGTCCTCTGCACTGGACTTAACTGTTGGTATGCCGACCGCTGCGTCTCTCATATAAGAAAAAGGGGCCGCAGCATCGGGCGATAGGGCCAAAATGCGCTCTGGTTCCACCATCTTCAAGACATATTGATCGGCGCAGAAGTCGAGACTCACAATGCGCATAGGGCGATCGCTCGCTTCGGACGTGGATGTATCAGGCGCATAGCTGCAACCGCTCAGGCATATTACGCTCAGAATGGTTGCAGCTCGTTTCATGGAATTAACGTATTTTGAAACCTACGAAAACACCAGCTCCGGTTCCGTTATATCCAAATACGTCAACTGTTGTTTCGTCCAGCAAATTTTCGCCCCGAACCGTGACAGAGAGTCGGTCATTGAGGGGATATTCAGCTGTTGCAGAAACCAGCACGTAGCTGTCTAGGGCTACGCGTTCTGCTGGGAATGATCCAAAGTTGAAGTCATCCTGTGAGCCCACATAATCGGCTGCTAACCCCGCACGGAGGCCATCCTTGGTAGATGACTGCCAATTAATGGCTGCGCTAGCGGTAAATTCTGGAACACGGATTTCGTCTTCCTCACTATCATTCTCTGACGAGATTTTTGAAGCAGCCGCAGAAATATTGAGCGTGTCAGACACCTGCCAGCCCAAGGACGCTTCAATGCCAGAGCGTTCGCTTTCACCCTCGCGGTTATCGGCTGTTGATGTTGGAAAGCCGAAGGCCGTGAAAATTTCGTTTTCCAATGAGGCGTCAAAATACGAGATCGATGCTTCGACATTGCCAAAGTTATGATCATAGCCGACTTCCCAGCTCTTGGATTTCTCTGGTATAAGTTCAGGATTACCGACGAAACTTCCAGGGAAAAACCCAAAAATTTCTGTGAAGGAAGGATTTGTGACCCCTGCCCCTGTGCTGGCGCGAAGTTTGCCACCAAAGTCGAAGTTATAAGCCCCGCCAACGCGCCAAGTCGTGGCATCTTCAAATCGCCCATCATTATCGTCGTGGCGAACCGAGCCGTTTAGCGCAATAGCGCCCAAACGTGCGCGAGCCTCTGCCGCAATACCAAGCGTTTCAAACGTCTGCGATTGGTTTGGGTCGCCAAACGCTGTATTGGTGTCCTTGCGTTGGTAATTTGTACTTTCCCAATCCACCAAACCAGAAAGTGTGACGTTTTGATTCGTGTCGCCAAAACTCACAGACGGGCTATATAACAGTTTCGTACGCTGACCCGTGACTTGGTTGGTGAAAACATCTTCGGCAAAGTTGTCCGCAACGAGTTCGTTAAAGTTAGCGCGAGCGATGTGGTTCACAACACCCGTTTGTCCATTTATGCTCGCAGCGGCAATGAATTGATCTGCCCGCCGAAAGCGATTGGCATTGTCAAGCAAGCCATCAAAATTTGTGTCTGGATCAGTTTGTGAGTCAGAGCGGCGAAGGCTTGAAAAACCACTAATTGACCAATCAGGTGTGATCTCTAATTCTGCATTGCCAGAGATCGAATAGCTTTCGGAGCCGTCCTTTTCGCCGTCCAAACCAGCGATATCGACACCGTCTGTTTTGAATCCAGCTGCATTAAGGCCAAAGCTTAGACCTTCGATTTGCTTGTTAATTCCAAATTGGCCGCGTAGCGTATCAAAAGAACCGTATTCGATTGCGCCCGAAATACCCTCCCCGCCAGTCGTAATTGAGATAACGCCGCCAATCGAGTCAGAGCCGTATAAGACAGATTGCTCGCCACGGGCCACTTCAACTCGTTGCGTGTTGAGGCCTGACCACAGGCTGAAATCTGTTTCACCAATGGTTGGGTCAGAGACTTCGACGCCGTTCAGCAAAACCAGTGTGTGATTGCCTTCTGCGCCACGAATACGAACTTGCGTAATGGCGCCGACTGCACCTGATCGCGACACACCAACGCTTGGGATCGCTCGAAGTTGATCAACGAAATAAGGCGAATTGCGTATTGCCAAATCCGCTTCGTTGAGAATTGAAATAGATGAGGTCACATCAGAGGCTGGGATAGCCCGTAAAGATGTCACGATGATTTCGTCTACGTCTGCGTCTTGAGCGAAAACTGGCGAAGTTGCAGACGCGATAACGGCGCTGCTGAGTAAAAAGCGTTTGAAAAACATATCAATTTCCATAGCGCTCTACCACCCGAACGGAGCGCTCTTAAACAACAAAAGGCCCACCAAAACGGTGCGGGTATTGGCCAATGATTGTCGCTTTTGGAAACTGGTTCCTGCTCGCAAGATTTTTCCCGACCCTCGAACACACGACACGATGGCAGGTTTCCTGACTTACTGATTGTCGCCTCGAGCCGCCTTCCCAGATCAAATCCAGTGGCATTTTGGCCTAAGCACTCAGCTAACAGTTACGGGTATAGCGCTGGAATTACACCAGCTTCCCTCTTAGCTCCTTTTACAGAGCACCATCTAAATTCGCCTATGTTATATTCACTGCATCGTGTCAAATGGACATTTACTGTTTTGGAAAATATTCTTGCAAAGGGCATTTAACTCGCCAGCCAAACAAACGGCGGCAGCTATTGCAGCGTCCCCTTCAGCAGTTTCATGACAGCCGAGAAATCTAGATCCGCATGGCCGCTCGCTTCCATTTGCGTATAAATTTCCTCTGCGTGCTGACCCAGCGGGGTTGAAGCCTCTGCCTGCTCTGCCGCTGCTTTCGCAAGACGTAAATCTTTTAGCATCATAGCCGCCGCAAAACCCGCTCGATAATCACGATTAGACGGTGCGGACGGCACTGGCCCTGGCGCTGGGCAATAGCTCGTCATGGACCAATTTTGTCCGCTGGCTGTGCTAGAAATATCGAAGAAAGTCTGTGCATCGAGGCCCAGTTTTTCTGCCAGATTGAACGCTTCGCACGTCCCGATCATATGTATGCCAAGCAGCATATTGTTGCAGACTTTTGCGACTTGGCCGTTTCCGGCTTCGCCCGCATGAAACACATTTTTCCCCATGGCATCTAGGTAAGGCCGTGCACGCTGGAATGCGTCTTTGCTTCCGCCGCACATAAATGTCAGCGTGCCAGCTTCCGCTCCGCCAACGCCGCCAGATACAGGTGCATCGAGCATATCAAATCCTGCGTCTTTTGCTGCACGAATAACCTCGCGTGCTTCGCTTACATCAATGGTCGAACAATCAATGAGTAAAGCGCCCGATTTAGCGAGGGCGAATACACCGTCGTCACCTTGGTAAACTGCCTTTACATGCTTGCCTGCAGGCAACATCGATATAACTGCGTCAGCTGTCCCGACGGCATCTGCTAAGTCTGCTGCCGCTACGCACCCAGCTTTGATGGCATTGGCGACAGCTTCTGCGGAAAGATCAAAGGCACGGACATCATACCTAGATTTGGCGAGATTGCTCGCCATCCCGATACCCATATTGCCTAAGCCAATGAACGCGATAGTTGTCATGGTAAGAACTCTTGGCGCGGTTGGGCTGTTGGCTGAAATAGCCTTTCAACTTGTTCATTGGTTACGTCGCTCAGATTGTCATGTGACCACTTTGGATTACGATCCTTATCAATGAGCTGCGCCCGAATACCCTCGTAAAAATCCTGCGTTTTTAGAAAGTTAAGTGAAATATCTAATTCTGCTGTCATAGCGTCTCGGAAATTCAAATCCAACCCACGTTTAATAGCTTCAAACGTCACGGACAGGGCGAGCGGGCTTTTGGCGCGAATTGATTTGGCCTGCTTTGCCGCCCATTCGCCGTCCATACCGTCTAGCGCCAGCAGGATTGAGGCAACATCTTTTTCGTTAAAAGCTGTGAGCGCCGCCGGCAAATCAGCGTCCATAGGGCCTGCGTCTTGGTATTCGTCCATGATCGCAAGGACAGGGGTGTCCGTTCCGTCTAGCGAGGGCGTCCCTAGAGCCTCGATGAAGCTTTTATGCTTGTTCGACGGTATGAACCCATTTGCCACCCCGATTTCTAAAGCTTCGGCTGTCTTTAGGCGGGCGCCTGTTAGGCCAAGCCATTGACCAATATCTAAGCCTAGGCGCGGGAGAAAATAAGTGCCGCCAACATCTGGGAAATACCCAATGCCCGTCTCTGGCATGGCAAACAATGTATCATCGCCTGCAATTCTGTATTTGCCATGAACTGACAGTCCCACACCTCCACCCATTACAAAGCCGTCAATTAGAGCAATATAGGGTTTGGAGTAGCGGTGAATTAATTCGTTGAGAGCATATTCAATTCGCCAAAATTCCTCTGCTCGCTTATCGCCAGCCTTCCCGCTATCATGTAAGAGGATGACGTCGCCACCTGCGCAGAAGGCTCGGTCGCCCGCCCCATCAATTAACACCGCTCCAATCTGCGGGTCAGTTTCCCAGGCTACCAAGAGCCGTGTGATCTCTGCGCACATGTCATATGTCAGCGCATTGAGAGCTTTTGGGCGATTGAGCGTGATATGTCCTAGATTGCCGCTTACTTTAGAAATGATTTCGTGTGTCATAATTATTGCCTTAACAAGTTCCGGCTCACGATCATTCGCATGACCTGGTTAGTGCCTTCTAGGATTTGGTGGACGCGCAGATCACGCACGATCTGTTCGATTTCATAGTCTTTGAGATAGCCGTACCCGCCGTGCAGCTGAAGCGCGTCATCCGCGATTTTACTGCATAGGTCTGTCGCGAAACGCTTCGCCATAGCGCAGGCCGCACCTGCATTTGGAAGCTGTTTGTCTAGCATATCAGCAGCGCGGTAGAGCATGAGGCGAGACGCTTCTAGCTCTGTCGCCATGTCGGCCAGCATAAATTGTGTGTTCTGGAAGTCCGCAAGGCTCTTGCCAAATTGTCGACGCTCTCGCGTGTAGTCGAGGGTCGCCGCCAGCGCTTTCTGGGCTCCGCCAAGCGAGCAAGCCCCAATATTAACCCGTCCGCCATCAAGGCCACTCATCGCAAATTTAAACCCGTCACCTTCTGCGCCGACGCGATTGCTTGCAGGGATACGGCACTCCTCAAATATCACTTGAGCTGTTGGCTGTGCGTTCCATCCCATCTTTTTTTCTGTGGCCCCAAAGCTAAGACCAGCGGTGCCTTTCTCCACGACAAATGTCGATATGCCTTTCGCGCCGTCATCAGAAGTTCGCGCCATAACGACGTATATATCTGACCACCCTGCACCCGAAATAAACGACTTTGTTCCGTTTAAGACGTATTCGTCATCATCACGTTTGGCTTTCGTTGACAGGCTGGCCGCGTCAGATCCTGCTCCAGGTTCTGTAAGGCAATAACTTGCAATCATCCGCCCCGAGGTTAGCTGCGGGACATATTTTTCGCGTAGATATTTATCGGCATATCTATCGATCATCCACGTCGCCATATTGTGAATCGTCAACATCGCCGTGTGAGACACATCACCCGCCGCAAGTTGTTCAAACACGATCGCGCTATCCAGTCGCGATAACGCCGTGCCGCCATGGTCTTCGCCCGTATAGATCCCGCAAAACCCTAGCTCTGCGGCTTTTTCAAACACAGTTCGGTCGAGAAACTTCTCCTCATCCCACATCGCTGTATGCGGCGCGAGTTCTGCATCTGCAAAGCTCCGCGCCATATCTTGAATGAGCGTTTGTTCTTCGGTGAGAGAAAAATCCAAAGCAGGCTCCTAAAACCGCGGAATGATGAAAGCGCTATCGTCGGTCTCGCCCTCTGGCCAGCGTTGTGTCACGGTCTTGACTTTGGTGTAAAAGCGTAAGCCTTCCATACCGTATTGATTGGCATCACCAAAGGCTGAGCGCTTCCAGCCGCCAAAGCTGTGATAGGCAACGGGCACAGGGATTGGCACATTAATACCGACCATGCCAACTTCGACACGGTCCGCAAACTCTCTGGCAGCACGGCCGTTTTGGGTAAAGATCGCAACACCATTACCATATTGATGTTCGGACGGAAGCCGTAGAGCTTCTTCGAAGTTCTTAGCCCGCACAATTTGTAATACGGGGCCGAAAATCTCTTCGTGATAAGTCTCCATGTCTGGGGTGACATGATCCAGTAATGTGGGGCCAACAAAAAAACCGCCTTCATAACCTTGTAGGATATAGCCGCGCCCATCCTTGATAAGTGTAGCTCCTTCCGCAACGGCCTTGTCAATATCAGCCTCGATCGATTTCTTGTGGGCCTCCGTTACAACAGGTCCGTAATCTGCGTCAGGGTCAGTGGATGTACCGACTGTCATGGCCTCAATCTTTGGCAGTAGTGCTTCTAGAAAGCGCTCCGCCGTGCCTTCGCCCACGGGTATGACGACAGGCAAGGCCATACAGCGTTCGCCCGCCGAACCGTAAGCTGCGCCAAGAATATCTTTCGCCGCCTGCTCCATATTTGCGTCGGGCATAATGATACCGTGATTTTTTGCGCCGCCCATGCACTGCGCGCGTTTGCCATTCGCTGTCGCTCGCGCATAGACATATTGCGCAATGTCTGAGCTACCTACAAAGCTGACGGCTTTAATCGTTGGATGATCGCAAATGGCGTCGACTATTTCTTTGTCGCCATTAATGCATTGAAGCAGGCCGACTGGCCCGCCTGCTTCGACGAACAACTCTGCTAGGCGCATGGGAACAGACGGATCTTTTTCAGACGGCTTGAGGATACAGGCATTGCCCGTCGAAATCGCCATACCAAACATCCACATCGGGATCATGGCGGGGAAGTTGAAAGGCGTGATTCCTGCGACAACTCCCAGCGGCTTGCGCAGCGAGTAAACGTCAATCTCTGGGCCTGCGCCATATGTATGCTCGCCTTTTTGGCCATGCGGCACCCCGCACGCAAATTCAATGACGTCTATGCCGCGCATGACATCGCCGCGACTATCGGCCAGAATTTTACCGTGTTCAGATGACAGCATTTCTGCCAAATCATCCATGTTGGCCTCGACCAGTTGTTTGTAGGCAAACATGATCCGAGAGCGTCGTTGCGGGTTCTCTTGCGCCCAGAGCAGTTGGGCTTTCGCAGCAGACGCCACCGCACTATCTAGCTCTGTGGGTGTTGCCATTGTGACCTTGGCCTGCACCTCACCCGTATTGGGATTAAAAATATCTTTTGTTCGGCCTGACGTCCCCGCGACACGGTTTCCATCAATAAAATGTCCAATAGTGCGCATAGCATGTCCCGACTTGTTTTCTGCCAACATATACAGCCGCCAAGACGCGTAAATAGGTATATTTGTATTTCTAACTTACATTTATGAGAGCAAGTTTTGTGTCACGTCATATCCGTACAGCCAGTTCATACGATTATGCACAAGCTTTGGCGCAATCTGACCCGCCATCCACATGGGACCGTAGGTTGCGAGTTGAGCCTTACGACCGCGTTTGTGGAAAGTTGACATATTGTCTCTGGACGCCGCCTGAACTTTAGCGGTACGGTCTTGGCGTAGCATTTGGTATTGCATTAGCCCCGCAGCAACATTGCCATTCGCAGCTTTAAGACATTCAGATACGACCCAAGCATCCTCGACAGCCATCGCCGCGCCTTGGGCCAAAAATGGCAACATAGGGTGCGCTGCATCACCCAATAAAGCCACGCGTCCCTCCGTCCATTTCGGCAAAGGCGACCTGTCAAACAAAGCCCATCGATAGAGCTTCGTATCATCAGCGGCCTCTATCATTGTCGTGATCGTGGGGTGCCAGTCTTTGAAATCTGCCAGCAGCTCTGATTTTGGCCCACGTTCCTGCCAGCTCTCATTTCGCCAATCATCCTGCTCCACAACACCCACAAAATTCGCTAACCGTCCGCCGCGCAACCGATATGAAACGGCATGTCGCCCTTCCCCAAACCAAGCGCATGCCGTGGGTCGCGGTGCAACCGAGCCAAGCGCCTCCATTGGCACAACGGCTCGCCATGCCACATTGCCTGTAAATCGTGCGGGCGTATCACCGAGCATTTGGTTTCGTATCTGTGAGTGGACGCCGTCTGCGCCAATCAGAACATCTCCTTTAACGTCTCTTCCGTCTGTAAGATTAAGATGAACATCGTCCGAGCTTTGCCCGTAGCTCTCTACTTTTGCGCCCAAAATGATCGACCCTGCAGAGCGTTCAACCAATGCGGCTCGCAAAGCCGCGATATAATCAGCGCGGTGCAAATGAAGATATGGTGCCCCCCATGCTCGCTTGGCATGATCAGCGAGTGGGATGGTGAAAACCGTTCGCCCCGTGGTACCCATCCGTGCTTCTATCGCATCAGGGGCAAAACTATTCTCTGTAATTTTGTCTGCAATCCCAAGTGCATTGAACACTTTCATCGCATTGGGAGGGACTTGCAAGCCCGCACCCACCTCGCCGAACTGCTTGGCTTGTTCAATGACTTTGACTTCGTGACCAAAATTCAAAGCACAAAGAGCCGTGGTCAAGCCGCCAATCCCTCCCCCTGCGATCAAAACTTTCATGCTGGCGGGCGTCCTCTGGGTTAGTCATTTTTGCAGAATATCTCCGCAAAGATTGGCCTAGATAAACTAAGCTGTCTATGCTTTGTCTTGCGTCAAATATAGAAATTTTTTCGGGATAGAGCTATGACCAAACCTCTGACAGGATTTCGCGTGATTGAACTCGCGGGGATTGGCCCTGGGCCATATGCTGGACAATTACTAGCGGATATGGGTGCAGAGGTAATCTTGATTAACCGTCCTGGTCCGATGAGCGCTGTACCGTCTATCAATAATCGCGGAAAGAAAACCATGGTTCTTGATCTGTCAAAACCTGAGAGTGTTGCTGTGGTGCTGGACTTAGTCAAAACAGCCGATGTTCTATTTGAAGGCCTGCGCCCTGGCGTGACAGAACGCTTAGGCGTTGGGCCAGAAGCCTGCCATGCCATCAATCCGAAGCTAGTATATGGTCGCATGACGGGGTGGGGGCAAACTGGGCCTTGGGCCAAACAGGCCGGTCACGACATCAACTATCTATCAATAACGGGCGCCTTAGAAGCTATGGGTCGCGATGGAGAGCCGCCACTGCCGCCCCTCAACTTTGTTGGCGATTACGGCGGCGGCACAATGGTGTTAGTGATCGGCATAATTTCAGCATTGCTGCAAGCGCAACAGACAGGCAAAGGCGAGGTCGTAGATGCGGCCATCATTGACGGCGTCTCCTCGATGATGGGCATCATCTATACTTTGTCAGCTATGAATATGTGGTCCACGAAGCGTGCTGGTAATCTGCTAGACGGCGCGATGCCGTATTATCGTTGCTATAAAACTAAAGACCAGCGCTTTATGGCTGTTGGGAGTATAGAACCACAATTTTTCAAACTCTTACTCGAGAAACTAGAGATCGCGGCAGATGAATTTGGCAAGCAAAATGATCCCAAACAGTGGGCGCAGCAGCATGAAAAGTTAGAGGCAATCTTTGCGACCAAAACGCGTAACGAGTGGAGCCGCTATCTTTGAGGGTTCTGACGCCTGCGTCACCCCTGTATTAAATTATGAGGAAGCTACACAACATCCACAAAATGTCGCTCGCGGTGGATTACAACGCCAAGGCACGTTTACACATCCACGGTCTATACCTGTATTTGGTGTAGCTGAAGATGACGCAGACTTTATCATTGCTGGCGCACAAGACCACGCCGAGGAGATATTCGCAGAATTAGGATATACCGAAGAAAAAATCGCAGCTTTGATAGATAAATAGTCAATTATTTCAACGCGAAATGGGGTGAAGCTCGCCCCCAAGCCTCACCCGATCCCACATTAAGGGTGCAGACCCGCAGATGAAAAGTGCCAGTTCGCCCCAGCTCTCTTCAAATCTAGGTCCTATGACGTGACCTATTTGCGCCCCGCTCAGCGAGTCTGCCATTACGTTGTAGAAAATTTTGATCTCGCTAGCCGTGATTTGGGTCACGCATTTGAAAAAACCTCAACTATTAGGCAGTCAGCGCTGAATTTTCTTCAATTCTGTCGATTTTTCTCTTACGCATATTTCATAGATTGGCTCGCCATTAGGGATTTATGGGACAAAATACACAATTTCTTGCTGAAGGCGCTTTGCTGTCCGAAGCCGCTGATTCTGTATGAACGATTCTAAGTCCGCTCGCGCGGCGCGTATCGGTGAAGCGTGGAGAATTTGTTGTCGAGCAAGACACGCAAATTACTGATATTTGGTTTGTTCTCAAAGGACAGGCGCGGGCCGTGATATATTCCGAAGATGGTCAAGAAATCTGGATGCAGTCTTTCGGACCTGGCGATTTATTTGGTCATAGCGCCGTTATGACCAATAGCGCAGTGCAATTCGGCATTGTCGCAGAAAAAGCGATGGATTTGCTCATTATACCTGCCAAACACTTTCAAGAACGGATCCAAAGTGATGTGGGGCTAAGTCACCGAGTTGCTACAGATTTGGCAGATCGCCTGAATATTATGACATTGCGGATGTTCGAGTTGTCGACACTTTCTGCACCCGCTCGTATTGGCATGGAGCTTCTACGGCTAGCTCAACCGATCGGGATTGATGAAGATCGCATGATCATTCGCCCTGCCCCTGTGTTATCAAATATGGCTTTGAAAGTTCAAAGCACACGGGAAACTGCGTCACGAACCGTCAGTCGATTACTGAAAATGGGTCTGATTAGCCGTCAGCCGGGCGCTATTGTAATTGAGGATAGTGAGACGATGAAAGACCGCTTGCAGGATTTGTAACCCCTACTGCGTAGGTCTTCTAAGTTTGCCCAGCACTTTGTAGACTGAACAATCGGTCTCCATTGCCACTGAGGCCTGCAAAGTCCATACGGTAATTACCTTTGTGGAAGGCACATAACACGGCAGCAAAAGCCTCTGATATATAGGCTGTGCCAGGTAATGCGGATTCTTGTGCAGATTTCGCTATTTCGATCTCATCATCCGTGAGTGACAGGCTGACGGGTCCAAAATGCGCACCAAAGGTCGCGCTCGTGCTTACTTGGCGAGTGCTTGCCAAGAGCATATCCGCAGCCGCTCTTGGGTCATCGACAGACTGCACCCCGTCTGGGCCGACAATTACTACGGCGAGTCGGTCATCTGATGGAGGAATTGTTGCTGAAGGGCCAAGTTTACGATCTGCAGGATATGGAATGATGATTTGTTCATTCGATGTACGGTCCCATATAGCGGCGTCAAACCCTGTGCCGATATTGCCATTAGGGGCTTCTCCGTCCCAAATCAGAAGTTGCGTCGATTGACTGGACAGAAGGTTGGCTTGCATGCAGGCAAAGCCCATCGCAATTTGACTGGCATACTCTGCGACGGAGCTGTTGGGCCAATTTTTACCGCTCTGCGCAATGTGAAGGCTGGATGCACGATCCAAACAGTCGTCAAAACGCTGACCCCAATCTCCTCCATGCTGGCTCACCGAGGCAGCTTTAAAAATGTCAGGCTGTGTCGGCAAGACGACATGCAATTCGCCGCCCTCTTCAAGCAATGTTTCAGCGATGAGTATATCGGCGCCTGCCGCTAAGGCTCCAAATCCAAAACCTATATCTGCGCGCTGTAATGCATCAGATATTTCAACACGCAATCCCGCTACCGCCGCCGCATTTAGCGAACGCGCGGCCTGCTTGTCCGAGATTTGAAACATATGTCCCGCGAAGTGCATGGCTTTGGGCGGTGTGAAATCAGATAACCAAGTCGTGCTTTCGCCTCGGGCCTCCAATATCATTTTAAACTGACGAAGCGTGCTGGCATGCGCGGTATAATTTAGAGGGTCATGCGCGACCGCACTTCGCAAATACCTGGCAGCCAAATTATGGTTTTCGCGCAATAACTCGGCTTCGGCATGAGTGGCTTTGACGAAATAAACGTCTTCCTTAGTTACGGACGAGATTGCGGGGAGCATGTCAATTACAGCGCTGGCACGTGCAGTTATATCGTCTTGGTTTGCCCCGCCCAGAAGCATCATAGTTGCGGCATTGATGGCTGAATAATATCCACCTGTGCTACTGAACGCAGCCTCGTATGCGTCTGCGCTTTGCTGCGCTAGCGCTTGGCGTTTCTTGCCTGAAACTCGCAAGGCAGCGTCCTTAAAGAGGCGGCCACTTAGCGCGATCACATCTTCATTGTCCGCAATCTGATCAAGGCCATATCGTTCATACTCAGCACGCGCGAAGTCCAGCGCCCCTGCACGCGCCAAAGCCAGAACAGCTTTGTGCTTGAGCGAAATCGCGCTGTCCTTTGTGGGTGAAACAGCCTTCAATTCCGCGAGCGCTTGCTCGTAAATTTGGAGATAATTATGCGTGAACGATGTTTTCATGAGTGAGCTAACCTCCCTCGCATTCGCGAGAGAGGTTACATCCTTTAACCCGGATTGGGGCCACCACTTGGCGGGAAACCGTTCCCCCAAGTTCCGCCATTGCCCATCTCTGGCATTGGCTGGAAGTCTTTCTGATTATCTTCCGGCTCTGGCGTTGGCTCAGGTTTCGGATCGGGATCAGGCCTGTCATCTGGCTCTGGATCGACAGTTGTCGCACCTGAAATTTCAAGGTCGTATTCATAATCGCACTTATTGGGAGGCGTTAGATTAGCTCTATCGAAATCAACCAAAACGAGCTGTCCTGCAGGGACACCTGCAATTCGGGGATAAACACCGAAGGGCGAGTGTTCCCCCTCTTTTAGCTCTGGGTCGCGAAGCTTAAATCCGTCGCCCGTGAAGACCGCGTTTTTGGACGTGATACGAAAAGCGACGGTGGTATTACTTGAGACGTTAATGTCTAAAGGATTTTTTTGTTTTTGATAATCGATGCTTTCCGGACCAGCCGCGAGAACCATCTTTGCCATATCTTTTTTATTTGAAGCCGCCAGTAAAGCCTTTTCAAAAGCTTCGTTTTGATACCCGATTTTATAGCTTCCATCAGATTGAACGTCGATGAACATAGCGCCACGATAAGTCGCAAGCTGTTGATCCATTTTCACTTTGACGGCAGGGAAACACTGCAGTTTCATGCCGTCACCGACACTTTTTGGTAAACATGCCGAAAGCGCGGCAGCACTCCCCGCGAGCATTAGCCCCATAGTTAAATAGCGTTTTATCATAATCATCATTTAGCCCTTTCAGATGCTATTGGTTCAGTGGTTTTGCGAAGCACAGTTAGCGCTAACTTTATCGTCGCATCCTGTTCTTGCTCAATATAAGCGTCAAACGCTTTTGGTTTCCCCCGCAATAAATCACGCATCGCAGCGACGCGCATATGGCGGAGAGAATCTTTTTTATCAGAGTCTTTATAACGGCCAGAGATTGTTTCTAGTTCATCAACATTTTTAAGAACGAAGTGTTTGACTGTTAGTAGCAATATCGGAATGCCCTGAGTCAGATTTGTATCTGTTGTCGTGTAACCTCTTGTCGTCAATAATTCGTCAGCTTCATTTAGCGCCAGTGGTGGCTCACCTTCCATGAGATACAAAATGGTAGATAAGTAGATTATATATTCTTCCTCCCACAACTCATAAGATGTTTTGGTATCGGACATCGTCTGAGATTGCGCGATGGCGGCTTTAGCCGAATTCAATCCCTCTCGTGCTTGAGCATAAAGACCGTGACGAATTTGAAAATCAATCTCTTGCCGCAGGGCGTCAACATACCGCCACAAGCTCAACCAATTTGTTGGATCATAGAGCCGAAGCTCGTCGCATAGATTTACGGCCTTACGTAAACTCTCGGCTGCGGCTTCGACATTGCCGCTCTGCTTTTCAATTTTCGCCAGACCAAGATAAGAATTTGCCAGGGCCCTCTGCGCTTGCCGATTTGCAGGGTCTTGATCCAGCATTGAGCGATAAATTGCCAACTCCTCTCGACGATATTCCCGTGCCTTGTCTGACTCTTTGAGGAAGAGATAGTTATCAGCTTGCCATGCGAGGTTATTTCCCTTTTGCCCTATCGCGGTCTGATCGTCTGGAAAAGCTGCCACTAAACGGTCAACATAAGTTTCGCCAGTTTTGAATAACGCCTCAGCAGCCTCAAACTGGCTCTGCTTGTGGTTTAAGATCGCCATATTTTCATAGGCTGCGCTGGCATTCTCTAATGCACGTTTGCTCTTTGGTTCCATTTTGAGCAGACGTTCAGAGAAATCTATATAATCTTGAATAAGAGGTCTGGCCTCATCAAACTTGCCTTCAAAATAGATCGGCGTTGCACGTGCGACAGCACTTTTGGCATGTTCGAATACTCTGTCGGGATCGTTGGGCGACCGCGCGAGAAGTGCTTCTGTTGAGGCATAGGCTTTATTATAGTAATCTATAGCTTCCTGCGTTTGACCTTGCGAGTAAGCGATTTCGCCCAAGAAATGATAGGTTCGGGCTCGGCGCCCTAGTGAGTCGTCGTCATGATCAGACGCCGCATAGCCGTCATAATAAGTGGACGCTTTGTCGGCAACAGCCTCCAAGGCATCCAGACGTCCCACAGGCTCCAGCTTATCTTTCAAATCCGTGAGCATAAACTCTATCAGCCCCTCAGCATCCCCTCGCCTCGCATCTGCATCCTTGCGAGCATCCACAGCAAACCCCGTCAACGTACCCATCGTTAGCACAGCAATCGCTGCTCCTACCGTGATGGCCGTCATGCTGCGGCGTTGTCTTTGCAGGTCGCGTTGAATGATTTCATCAAGGCCAACACCCAACAGCGCAGCTTGTAGCTTGGATTTACCTTGCCGACGTTCGGCCGCATTACCGCGCATATCTGCGGCGAGCGGTTCTTCTGGCTGATCCGATAACTCGCCATCCGAACCAAGAGCAAACCTTAAAGCCTTGGGCAGACATTCTTCACCTTCGCGCCCTGGCAAACGAGAAGCAAATGGCTCACCAGACACAAGAACGGGATAGATACGCGGCGTTTCCCCTCTTTCGCGGGCAAGACGTTTGAAAGACATGATTTCCTCATTTACCCAGTGCGAGGCAACGCTAGCAGGTGAGCATAAGACAATGAGAGAGGCCGAATCGGTCAGCGCTACCTGAATGGTTTGGCTAAGACTGCCATCGACTGATAGTTCATCTTGGTCACGGAAAATAGGTTTGAGGTTTGAGGGAACAGTTCCATGTTGCCCGACCGTATCAACGAGATGTGATGGCACTTTATACGCTTCCAACTGACGATGAAGGCGCTTGGCGAACACATCGTCCTGATGGCTGTAACTTATGAAAGCTGTATATTTATATGCGCCCATGCACTCTCCCCAAACTCCAATAAGCGCAAAGTTGTCGCAGCCGCAAGCAACATTGTCGTTGTTTATAATGATAATGACGATTGCGGTAGAATTTTATGCGTTTTTGACTTGCCATCTACTTATTAGCATGTATTAGCACGCTAACACAGTATGACAGATGACACCACATATCAGGCTTTAGCCGAAGCCCTCATACGCGTCAGCGATACTGCGATAATGCGAAGTTTCCTAACCGATCTTTGCACGCCCGCAGAGTTACGCGCTTTGTCCGAGCGCTGGCACGTTGCCAAGCTATTGCAAGACGGGCAAATGTCTTATCGCGACATTAATGCAGAGACAGGTGTCAGCACGACCACTATTGGGCGCGTAGCCCGTTTCTTGCGGGATGAACCACATGGTGGCTACCGCGCTTTATTTGAAATTATGGAGACAGATCGTGACTGATCGTTTGCGCATTGCGTTACAGAAAAAAGGCCGTTTAGCGGATGACAGCTTCGCTTTGCTCAAAAGCTGCGGACTTCGTTTCGCGATACGTGGCGGTGGGTTGCTAGCACGGGTCAAAAATATGCCAATAGACCTGCTGCTCGTGCGTGACGACGATATTCCAAACTTTGTCGCCAATGACGCCGCAGATATTGGTATTGTCGGCGAAAATGTGCTGGTCGAAGAGCAACTTGTCGCGAAGACTAAATTAGACGCAGACATCGCGATGCGGCTTGGATTCTCTCGCTGTAAACTCTCTCTCGCAGCGCCAGACATCGGTATGGTCAAGTCAGCCAAAGACCTCGATGGCACTAAGATTGCAACGACATATCCGGGCGTCACAGCGAAATACCTGTCTGTCAGAGGGATCGACGCAAAACTCGTGGAGATGAAAGGCGCCGTAGAACTCGCGCCGTCTATTGGGATCGCGCAGAGCATTTGCGACCTTGTATCGTCTGGTGCAACTTTGGAAGCCAACGGCCTGACAGCGTTTGAGACAATCCTCGAATCGGAGGCCGTGCTTATCCGCTCCGCGCGCGATTTATCGCCAGCGAAAGCAGATTTGCTCGCTAAACTCATGAACCGCATAGACGGCGTAATTAAATCCTCCGAAACGAAGTATATCATGCTCAATGCGCCGAAGTCACAGGTCGCAGCAATCACAGCCCTGCTCCCAGGATCAGACGCGCCGACTATCATTCCCCTCGCGGGTAGTGATGACCTCGTAGCGTTACAAGCTGTTTGCACCGAGAATATTTTCTGGGAAACGCTTGAAGATCTTAAAGCCCTCGGTGCGAGAGCAATTCTCGTCCTCCCCATTGAGAAAATGATGAGCTAATCATGCAGCGTTTTCTTTGGTCAAAATTATCAGATGCAGACAAAAGTGACGCCCTCGCTCGGCCAGCTGCGATTTCTGATGCCAGCTTAATGAACAGTGTTCGGGATATTTTGCAGTCTGTAAAAACGGGAGGCGATCAGGCGGTTTTGGATTTGACTGAAAAGTTTGATGGTGTTCGGCCAACGGCTTTACGCGTCAATGAAACTGAGCTGAAATCCGCATGGGACGCCCTGCCCGCTAAGGACAAAGCCGCGATTGACCGTGCGAAAGCAAATATTGAGACCTTCCACACTGCGCAACTACCTGATGAAATATCGATAGAGATCGAGCCTGGTGTAAGCTGCCGCCGCATCCCTCGTGCACTTGATGTCGTTGGACTTTATGTGCCTGGCGGCACGGCACCGCTTGTATCGACGCTCCTTATGCTAGCTGTCCCCGCCAAGGTCGCAGGTTGTTCTCGCCGCGTTGTGATTAGTCCGCCCTCCAAAGACGGCACCATCAACTCAACTGTGTTAGCCGCTGCATATCGTTGCGACGTCACGGACGTGTTTATCGCAGGCGGCGCACAAGCGATTGCTGCCTTGGCTTACGGGACTGACGCAATTCCCAAATGCGCGAAGATATTTGGCCCTGGCAATGCTTGGGTTGCGGCCGCGAAATCTATTGTGGCTCAGGAAGCAGGCGGCCCAGCGATTGACATGCCAGCAGGACCGTCAGAGGCTATGGTGCTAGCGGACGCAGACGCCAATCCCGCTTTCGTCGCCTCAGATCTACTCTCTCAAGCTGAGCACGATAAGGTCGCGCAGGTCATATGCGTTGCGAGTAGTCCTGCCGTTGCAGACGCCGTTGACGCCGCGATTGCCTCGCAACTTGCGACTTTGCCAAGAAAGGATATCGCCACAGCTTCCCTCGGATTTGGTCGCATGATCATCGCAAATAGCCGAACAGATATTTTAGAAATTATCAATGCCTACGCACCAGAACATTTGATTATCCAATTAGATAACCCCAAAAGTTATGTTGTAGATATTCAGAACGCAGGCTCGATCTTCCTCGGCCCTTACACGCCTGAAAGTGTGGGGGATTATGCCAGTGGCACTAACCACACTTTGCCAACTTATGGAGCCGCGAGAGCCTATTCAGGGATCACGACAGAGAGCTTTATGAAGTACATATCTGTGCAGTCGTTAACGGCAGAGGGGATGCTTTCGCTCGGCCCAACGGTAGAGCGCCTCGCAGAGTTGGAAGGGCTAGATGCCCATAGACGTGCTGTCACGCTTCGACTAGAGAGCCTCAAATGAGTGACTTCCCTAAAAATATCGCCCGCAAAGCGGTGCTGAATATGAAAGCCTATTCTGCGCGTGGGGGTGCAACAGATGCGTTGCACTTGGACGCGAATGAGAACCCATATGCGCCGCCACCGGTGATCGGCGCAAAAAACTACAACCGCTATCCAGAGCAACAACCGCCTGCACTTGTGGCGCGGCTGGCGGGGCTTTACGGCGTGTCGACAGATATGGTCATGGTGGGACGTGGGGCTGACGAAGGTATCGAAATCCTGCTTCGCACTTTTTGTGAGAGCGAAGACAATATCCTGATCTGCCCACCAACTTTCGGCTATTATAGAACCTGTGCAGAAATACAGGGCTGCGGTATTGTCGAAGCCCCGCTCAATGATGACTTCAGTTGGAACCATGAGGCGATTTTTGCAGCTGCTGACGCTGCCCAAAATCTCAAAGCGATATTTATTTGCACCCCTAATAACCCATCAGGGAATGAGTGCGATGCGGATTTGGTCGAAGCCCTCGCCAAACGCTACCCCGACACCTTCATTGCGGTTGATGAGGCTTATCAAGAATTTACGACCACGCCGAGCTATACAGTTAAGATAGCAGAATACCCAAACATAATCGTCATGCGCACCTTGTCCAAAGCCTATGCCCTTGCAGGTGTCCGCGGCGGGGTCGCGATTGCTGACCCGCGTGTGATAGACTTAATGTTGAAAGTCCTGCCACCCTACCCGATTGCGCGCCCCGTCGAGGAAGCTATCCTTAAAGCCTTGGCGCCGTCCGCGATGTCTGTTCACGCCGACAGGCTGGCAGAGACGCTGGAGCAAAGAGATCGCCTTGCCGCTGCGCTTCCAAGCTCTCCATTCGTCAAAAAAGTATATCCAAGCGCGGCGAATTTTTTACTGATGGAATTATCTGACGACGCAGCCCTCTTTGCGGAACTCGCCAAGCGCAATGTGAAAATCCGCGACTATCGCGCCACAACTGGCAAAGTCCGTCTTTCGATTGGGTCACCTGAAGAAAACACCATTGCGCTGGCGGCCTTTGGGATCAATCAAACTGACGCAAAAACTGATCGTATTGGCGAAGTCTTCAGAAAGACCAATGAAACCGATATTTCTGTACGTGTTAATTTAGATGATAGCCGTGTGGTCAAGATCAATACAGGCATTGGCTTTTATGATCACATGCTAGAGCAGATCGCAAAGCATGGCGGGATGGGCCTGACGATGACCTGCAAAGGCGATCTGGAAATCGACGCCCATCATTCCGTTGAAGATACCGCGCTGGCCTTTGGCACTGCGCTCAAACAAGCGCTTGGCAATAAAGCTGGCATTGGGCGCTACGGATTTACGATGCCAATGGACGAGACCCAGGCTCGTGTCGCGATTGATCTCTCGGGGCGTCCCGCAGCTGTTTTCAAAGGAAAATTCCCTACAGACCACGTTGGCGAATTCCCTGTTGAAATGTGTCCGCATTTTTTTGAAAGCCTTGCGCAGACCCTTGGCGCGGCGATCCATATTGATGTCGAGGGTGATAACTCTCACCACATGATTGAGGCTTGCTTTAAAGGCGTTGGTCGCGCACTTCGCCCTGCGCTTTCCACAACGATTTCGATGGATATTCCGTCCACTAAAGGTGTGTTGTAAGATGAGCCTCGTCATTGTCGACACTGGCTGCGCGAATCTATCGTCGGTGATGTTCGCCTTTGAGCGGTTGGGTGTTGCGGCTATTATTTCTGACAGTGCAAAAGAAATTAAAGCGGCAGATCGCGTTATTTTTCCAGGCGTTGGATCTGCGCCCTATGCTATGGCGCAAATCCGGTCCAAAGGGTTAGCATCGATTATGGCCGAGTTGACACAGCCTGTTTTGGGTATCTGCCTCGGTATGCAGCTCATGTTTGAAACACTGGAAGAAGGCGGCGAAACGGTGGAGGGTTTGGGTTTGATCCCGGCTCAAATTACCGCTTTGGATACAGGTAAGTTACCAAGCCCGCACATGGGATGGAATGACTTAACCCTATTGCGCCCCGACCCTCTTTTAAAGAACATTGCCGAGGGTGATTACGCTTATTTCGTTCACAGCTTTGCTGCAGCGACGGGCGAGTATACCCTTGCGAGTTGTGAATATGGTCAGCCATTTTCGGCGATTATCCGTCACAAAAATGTTTGGGGTTGTCAATTTCACCCTGAACGGAGCGCCAAGACTGGAGCGCAAATCCTCAAGAACTTTGCCGAGATAACACTATGATTTTTCCTGCAATAGATTTGATGGATGGCGGATGCGTGCGCCTGCTCAAGGGCGATTTCGGGCAGCGAACAAATTACGACCTCGATCCTGTCAAAGTCGCGCAGGGCTACGCCGCCTCTGGAGCCGAATGGGTGCATGTTGTTGATCTGGACGGCGCAAAGAATGGTCAGTCTTCGCAGACGGAACTCATTATCGAGATAGCGAAAGATGCAGGATTAAAAGTCCAAACGGGCGGCGGTTTGCGAGAATTATCTCAACTTCACCGCTTGATTAATGGCGGTATTGAACGCTGCGTCATAGGCTCGCTCGCGGTCACTAATCCGCAAATGGTGAAATTCTGGTTGAGCGAATTAGGGCCAGAGAAAATCGTCATCGCTCTCGATATTAACATTGATAAAGACGGCGTCCCACGCCCCGCCACCAAGGGCTGGACCGAAGCTAGCCCGCAATCCCTTTGGTCAATCTTAGACCTTTATGCTGGGTCGGGGTTAAAAACGATATTGGTCACGGATATTGGGCGAGACGGCGTGCAATCCGGCTCTAATGTCGAGCTTTATGAGCAAATCATGGCGGACTATCCGACATTGGACCTCATTACATCTGGCGGCGTTGGTACGCTCAAGCATGTCAAAGAACTTAAAATGCTTAACCCGCACGGCATCATCATTGGAAAAGCGCTTTACGAAGGCAATTTCACGGTTGAGCAAGCGATCAAATGCTAGCGAAACGCATCATACCCTGCCTCGATGTGCGCGATGGTCGCGTAGTGAAAGGTGTGCAGTTTCGCAATCACGAAGACGTGGGCGATATAGTCGATCTGGCCTTGCGCTACGCCGATGAAGGTGCAGATGAGTTGGTGTTTTACGACATCACCGCCTCCGTCGAAGATCGCTCTGTCAGCCCAGATTGGATCAGCAAGGTCAGCAGGTCTATCGACATACCGTTTTGCGTCGCGGGCGGCATTAAGACTGTGGAAGCCGCTGGCGCGCGACTTGCAGCGGGTGCGGACAAAATCAGCGTGAACAGTCCCGCACTCGCAAGACCTGAACTAATCAACAAACTCCACAATGCTTATGGCAAACAGTGCATTGTCATTGGTATTGATACGTTTGAGGAAGATGGCACCTACCGCGTTAAATCCCACACGGGCGACCCCGACAAAACGCGCGAGACAGGTCGCAAAACTCGCGATTGGGTGATTGAAGTCTGCGAACGGGGTGCAGGCGAAATTATACTCAACTGCATGAACCAAGATGGTGTCCGAAAAGGTTATGATATCAAGCAATTAGCAGATATTCGTAAGGTCTGTCCTGTGCCTTTGATCGCGTCAGGTGGGGCGGGTAAAATGGCGCATTTCCAAGATGTGTTCCAGCAAGCCAATGTCGACGGGGCGTTAGCCGCGTCCGTGTTCCACAAATCCGTGATCGCAATACCAGACCTCAAACACAGCCTGAAAGCTAGCGGTATAGAGATACGCATATGAAAATAGATTTCGAGAAAGGCGGGGGCCTCGTTCCCGCGATTGTCCAAGACGCCAAGACAGAGCAAGTTCTGATGCTCGGTTATATGAACGCGGAGAGCCTCGCAAAAACACAAGATACGGGCCTTGTGACCTTCTACTCTCGCACGCGCAAAAAGCTCTGGACGAAAGGTGAGACTAGCGGAAATACATTGCAATTACAGTCTATTACAGCGGATTGCGACAGTGATACGCTTCTCGTGCGGGCAATTCCCAATGGCCCAACCTGCCACGAAGGGACAGTCAGTTGTTTTGGGAATCAGGGACCGGAAGGGCTCGGATTTCTAGGCTATCTAGAAGATTTGATTGAAGACCGTAAGAGTGCGGATGCAGATAGCTCCTATACTGCCAGTCTTTTGCAAGGCCCACTCCGTCGCGCAGCCCAAAAGGTCGGCGAAGAAGGGGTCGAAACCGCCCTCGCCGCTGTCGCTGAGACGGATGATAAGCTGACGAGCGAGGCGGCCGATTTAGTATATCATCTGCTAATACTGCTAGCGGCGAAAAATGTGAAATTTGCTGACGTGGTGACCGAGTTGCGCGGGCGGCATAAGTAAACAACACCCGCGCCAACAGCGCTTTGCGAGATACTCTGCAAACGGCTAAAAAGCCTCATAGGTCTTTTTCTCTGGAACGGACACCCATTTGCCGTCAATGTAGTGGATGCCACATTCCGTCTTATCCTGATTGCGCCAACGTCCCGCACGGGGGTCTTCGCCCTCGGCGACGCGGGTTGTGCAAGGTTGGCAGCCGATTGATAGATAGCCCAACGCAAGCATGGGATGGGGTGGGAGGTCGTGTTGTTGCATATAATTCGTGACATCTTTTGCCTGCCAGTAAGCCAGCGGGTTAACCTTCACTTGACGCCCGCCTGTTTCTAAAATCGGCATGTCATGACGATCTGGTGTCTGATAGCGTTTGCGTCCCGTAATTCGCGCGGCATAACCATGGATCACACTATCGAGCGGACGCACTTTGCGGAGATTACAACACGCATCTGGATCAGAGGCGTGGAGCATACCGTCGGGATCTTCTGCTTTGACAGAGTTTTGATCTGGAATAATATTTTGAAAATTCGTCAAGCCGAGGCGTTTAATTAATTGATCGCGGTAGACCAATGTCTCGCGAAAATGCTTACCTGTATCGAGGAAGATAATGGGAAGATCGCGATCAATCTGCGCTGCCAAATGCAGCAAAACCGCCGAGTCTACACCTAGCGATGACGCCATCACAATCTCTCCGCGATAGCGATCGATCGATCTCCGTAGTGTTTCTAGCGCGGAGTATCCGTAGAATTCATCGTTTTTTTTAGGCCTTCAAAAGCTGTCATACGCGCATCGAATACAGCCGTCGCTGGCCCCGCTTTGACGGCGTAACCGCGTTGATAGGTCATACCAAAATCGGCTAGCCCCTGCTGCCAATCGGCTTCGGGCTGGCGGTTCGTTCGTGCTGCATCAACCCGCACGGCATCAAAACCGCATTGGAGCGCGAAAGCGTATTGGTCTGGAATTAATTCTCCATCCGCGACGAGTAATCCCGTAAATCCATGACGCTTTCGCAATAAACGCGCGACAGAAAATCCGCGCCCATCGGTAAATGCTGGAAACTCGATCAAAATCGTTTTTACACGGTCTAATGCTGACGCCACAGTTGATAAGTCAATGTCGTTAGGCAAGCGCAGAACATCGATTTGCTGATTGCTGTCAAGCGCATCGATGCCAACGGACTCACTAAACGCGTCCTGCCGCACACGACCATTATGGATGAGGCTATGCGTCGACATATAAAACTTCCTTAAACGGCGCCATGCCGAGGCGGTTATAGGTGTCAATAAAGCGCTCACCCTCCCCGCGTTGATCCAAATAGAAATCAACCATACGTTCGATTCCGTCTACCAATTCATCTTGCGAGAAACCTGGGCCAGTGACTTGACCAACAGCTGCGTTTTCAGAGGCATCGCCGCCAAGTTTTACTTGGTAGAATTCTACACCTGCTTTCTCTAGGCCAAGGATTCCGATATGGCCGACATGGTGATGTCCGCAGGCATTGATGCAGCCCGAAATTTTGATCTGCATTTCGCCAATCGCGCGTTCACGTTCTGGATCAGAAAAGCGCTCGTAGATCGCTTGGCTGACAGGAATTGAGCGAGCCGTAGCTAGCGCGCAAAAATCCATGCCTGGACAACAGATAATATCCGTGATCATGCCAATATTGTCCTCGGCCAATCCCGCCTTCTGCAGTTCTTTGAATAGCACGGGTAAATCGGATTGTTTGACGTGAGGCAGGATTAAATTCTGCTGATGCGTTGTCCGAATTTCGCCGAGTGAGTATGCGTCTGCGAGGTCAGCAACCTTCCGCATCTGGGCGGAAGTAATGTCTCCTGGCGCACGATCGAGTGGTTTCAGCGAGATGTTTACGATGGCATAACCGTCTGCTTTGTGCGCGGCAACATTGCTATCAACCCAGAGGGAGAAGTCGCGATTAGAGGCGATTTCAGATAAATATTCTTTCGGCTCGTTGCTTAATTTTTCAAAATCGGGCGCGGCGAAATAGGCCGTGATCCGCGCAACTTCGTTCTGGCTGACGGCAATGTCCATCGGCTCTAGCTGTGCGTATTCGTCTTCAACAAGCTTTGTGAATTCCTCAATACCTGTCTCAGTTACGAGGATTTTGATACGGGCTTTATATTTGTTATCGCGCCGACCAAAGCGATTATAAACTCGCAGAGTTGCCGTCAGATATGGTAACAATTCTTCACGCGGCAGGAAGGCTCGCAAAGTTTGTCCAATAATCGGTGTTCGGCCCAAGCCGCCTCCAACGAGGATATGATACCCGACCTCACCCGCGTCATTGCGAACAATTTCAATGCCAATATCGTGCGCTTTGATGACTGCGCGGTCTTTTTTCGATGCCGTTACAGCAATCTTAAACTTGCGCGGCAGGAAGGCGAATTCAGGATGGAGCGTCGACCACTGCCGCAGCAATTCCGCTGTCGGTCGTGGATCTTCGATTTCTTCAGCCGTAGCTCCTGCATAGGGGTCAGATGTCACATTGCGAATACAGTTGCCTGAGGTTTGAAAGCCGTGCATTTCCACTTCAGCTAGGTCATTGAGCAAATCTGGCACATCCACTAATTCCGGCCAATTATACTGAATGTTCTGGCGTGTGGTGATGTGGCCATAGCCCTTATCATATTTATCAGCGATCATGGCGAGTTGCCGCATCTGCCGCGTGCTAAGTGTGCCGTAGGGGATAGCGACGCGCATCATATAAGCGTGGAGTTGGAGATATAATCCGTTCATCAAACGCAGCGGGCGGAACTCAGCTTCGGACAGGCGCCCGTCAAGGCGGCGTTCGACTTGTTGGCGGAACTGCGCGACACGGTCAGCAACAATCTGCGCGTCAAATTCATCATAACGATACATGGCTATCTCTCCACCAAATCGGCTGTGTCGATGCTCGAGCCGCGCATACGAAATTTCTCGCGGTAGCGGGCGGGTAGGCCTGTGTCTGGTTCCACGTCAATGAAGTAAACGCCGACGACCAAGTTGGCGCCCTCGTCCTCTTCGCCCTTGGCTTGCATTTGCTCCATTACGCCTTCGTCTTCGGTCAAAAGTGCGTCTTTGAAGTCTCGCGACCACGTCATATCTTCGGTCAGCCAGACGGAATACCCCTCGCGCAGCTCGTTTGCTGTCAAGGATTGTGGGCCCTTGCCCTTATGTTTTAGCGTACTCATGCGTGTTTGACCTTTGAGAATATTTGGCGCGCGGCATCTCGCGGGGCATAGCCGATCAAGAGTATCGCGGGGCCTTTTATGCCTGCGGCTTCCAAATCATCGGGTAGAGCGCCGAGCGTTGTGGCAACAATTTTCTGGTTTGGGCGAGAGGCGTTTTCAACCACTGTCACAGGTCGACTATGTTCCGCGCCGTGGATCAATAACCTCCCTTGTATAAAGCGAGACGCACCGACCCCCATATAAACAGCGGCGCGTGCGTGGGCGGCGGCGAGGCTTTTCCAATCTTGTTCCGCAAATCCCTTCGCGTCATGCCCTGTGAGCAGGGAGATCGCTTTGTTTTTCCCTCGCGTTGTTAGCGAGGCGCCGATTTCTGCGGCAGCGGAGGCCGCTGACGTAATGCCTGGAATGATAGACGTTGGAATAGCCGCCGCTTCAAGTGCGTCGAGTTCTTCATCAGCGCGACCAAAGATAAGTGGGTCACCTGATTTTAGCCGCACGACAAAAAAGCCTTTACGGGCTTTATCAATCAGAACTTGATTGATCTCGTCTTGCGGCGTGGATTTACCGCCTGGTTCTTTGCCGACATAAATATATTCGGCCTCGCGCCGGGCCAAGTCCAGCACATCTTGGCTGACCAAACGATCATAAACGACAACATCCGCACTATGCAGGGCTTGTCGCGCAGCAAAAGTCAACAAGTCAGGATTGCCCGGCCCTGCCCCGACGAGGACAACAGAGCCGCCTTTATCTGCGTCAGGTCTCGTGAGTGCTTCGTCGACACGATCTTCGATACCAGCTTCATCTAGTTTCAAATGGGCCGTCAGGTCTTTTCCGTCAAAAACCCGCGCCCAGAACCGCTGACGATCGGATAATTCTGGCATCAGCTCTTTAACTTTAGCTCGGAGTTCCTGCGTTTTCAGAGCTAAGCGCCCAAGGGTAGACGGCAAGCGCGTTTCTAGATCAGATTTGATTGCGCGAGACAATCCTGGGCTCGTGCCTTCCGACCCAATAGAAATAACCATAGGTGCACGATCAACGAGTGCAGGTGTGATAAAACTACACGCGTCTTTTTGATCGGCCGCGTTAACGGGTAGGTTCATAGAAGCGGCCTTTGCAGCGATCTCAGCATTAAGGGAGCCGTCCTCTGTTGCGGCATAAACTAATGTCACGCCCTCGAGGTCTTGTTCATGAAAGTCCCGCGCGAGATGAGAGATTTTCCCGTCTTCGATCCAACGTGCCACCTCTGGCCCCACATTTGGAGAAATCAACAGCAATTCGGCCTCTGTTTTTAAGAGAGTCCTCAGCTTTGCTTCCGCTGCCTCGCCGCCGCCAACGATAAGGATTCGGGCGTTGTGAGTGTCGATGTGAATGGGGAGATAGCGCATATAATGTCCAAAAACCCGCTGTGGGATTGTTCGCTTGCTTGTTATGAGCGTTCTATATATAGAACAAAATTGAGAAATCTAGTGGAAGCAGTCATATTTTTTTGGTCTGCGTTTTCAGGGAACGATATACATGGCGCGGCAAAAACGACAACCTTGCGCACAAGCTGAAGCTCTTTCAGAGAAGCTGGGGCAGACAATTCATCGCTTGCGCATGGCCGATCAAATGTCGCTAGGCGATTTATCCGAAGCCTCTGGCGTAGCTAAGTCCATGATTTCACAGATTGAGAAAAACGAAACCAATCCAACCCTCGCCACCTTGTCTCGTCTCTCCCAAGCGCTCGGTACATCGGTTGAAGCGATTGTGGCGCAAGACAATGATGGCCCTGCACTCGTTGAAAAAGCGGACGTGAAAGATATTCCTTTGCTTTATAGCGAGGACGGGATGTGTGAACTGCGGATTATTGGCTCGATTGATACGGTACAATTTGTGCAGTGGTATGATTTTAAAGCTCAACCAAAGGGAAAGCTTATTAGCTCCCCTCACCCTGCTGGCTCTGTTGAAAACCTCAGCATTTTGTCGGGACACCTCCGCGTCACTGTCGGCGATGAGAGTTGGGAGGCGGTGCAGGGGCAGACTTTACGTTATAAGGCTGACCGTCCGCATAAGATCGAAAATATCGGAAACAGCCCTGCCCACGCGACTATGGTCAATATTTTGGCCCATGCCGTGCGAAACCTAGGCTAGAAACACTTGCACTTCAGGCGTGTTGCGCTACACCCCCGCCCATGAATTATCACAGTCATTCCAATCCAAAGATCAAAGCCCGTTTCGGGGACGCCTTGCTCGCAAGTCTTGCGAGCGATGGCGGATTGTGGATGCCAGACAGCTTGCCCCATTTTTCACCCGCGCAGACGGCCAAAATGGGAGCTATGAGCTTTGCTGACTGTGCCGCAGTGCTCGCGCGCGAATTTGTTGATGAGCGCTACCTTACGGAAGATCTGCGCGCTATCTGCCGTGATGCTTATAATTTTGATGTCCCGATGGTGACACTGGGCGGTGAGTTGCTGGATGCGGCTACGCCAGAAGATCATGACGAGTTTATCTTAGAGCTATTCCACGGCCCTACTCTCGCCTTTAAAGACTTCGCGGCCCGATTTATGGGCCGTGCAGCGAGCCATTTGATGAAGTCTTCAGGCGAAACCAGAACGATTTTGGTCGCCACATCTGGCGACACGGGCGGCGCGATTGGCGATGCATTTTTGGACCAAGACGGAATTAAAGTCTTTATTTTGTTTCCAAAAGGCGGCGTTAGTCAGGTGCAGGAGCAGCAGCTCTGCACTATGGGCAACGCGAAATCCAACGTGAAGGCTATCTCGATCGATGGGACGTTTGACGATTGCCAGCAAATGGTCAAGGACGCCTTTGGGGATAAAGATCTGACGACAAAGCATAATCTCATGTCGGCCAATTCGATCAATGTGGGGCGTGTCATCCCGCAAAGCTTCTACTACTTCTGGACAAGCCTACAGGCCAAAGCCGCCTACCCATCCCGACCCATCGTTTATTCCATTCCCTCTGGCAATCTCGGAAACCTCACAGGTGGCCTGATCGCAAAGCAAATGGGCGCGCCGATTGACCGCTTTGTCATTGGGAATAACGTCAACGACCCCTTCGTCGATTATCTAGGCTCAGGAGAATACAAGCCGCGGCCATCTGTGCCAACGCTGTCTAACGCCATGGATATTGGTCGACCGAATAACTTTCCGCGGATCCTTGCTCTGCATAATGGCGATTATGACGCTGTTAAATCTGTCTGTTGGGGCGCATCTTTTACAGATGCAGAAACAGAGCGCCACATCCGCCGTGTCCATACAGAGACGGGCTATATCATGTGTCCTCACACAGCCGTCGGTCACCTCGCAATGGAGGCGTTTACAGCTGACATTGATGAGCCGATCACAAAGATCACTGTCGGTATGACTTCACCCCGCAAAATTCGCTGACAGCGTCGAGACAATCTTGCACCAGAACATCCCGTTACCTGCCCCGCTCGCCAAAGCGATGCGTAAGACTAAGCGCATGCATGTCATGAAGCCCAACCTAGAGGCTCTGGCGGACTATTTGGCAGTCCACGCCTAATGCAGCTCAGTCGCGCAGAATTTGACGCGCGTTACGCCGCAGGAACTCTGCGGATTGCTTTTGTCGGCATGTCGAACATCGGCAAGAGCTACACAGTCATGCGGCTCGCCACAAAATACGACTTCAACCTGATTGAGGTTGATAAATTGATCTGGGAAAATTTGGGCCATGACAGCATGGACGCCTTCGCGGAATGGCAGGGGCATCCCTATACGGACGGCTATAGCGAGCGAGAGGCCCATTCGATTAGTCTTGAGACGGCTGCAACCCGCAAAGCTCTCTCTACCGATCAACGCAATCCGATGGTCGATACCACGGGCAGTGTGATTTATACCGATGAAGATGTTTTAGAGATGTTACGGCGGGATTATTATGTTGTCTATATCGAAGCTATGGCAGACCACATCGAGCGCTTAAAAGTGCAATATTTCAAGCAACCCAAGCCCCTGGTCTGGGCGGGACATTACGAAAAGCTTGAAGGTAAAACCGAAACTGAAAGCATATTAGAGTGTTACCCTAAGCTCCTGAAATCACGGGCGGATATGTATGCTAAACTGGCGGACATAACACTACCGTCAACGATGATTCTCAATCCGAAAGTCAAGATTGACGCGATTTATGAAGCTCTAAAGCCAGCCGTTTAGCAAACGCTCTCGTGCCAAATCAGCGAGCAAGTCCAGATGATCTTCGCGCGTGTTGAGGCAGGGTATGGCTGTGAAGTGCGTCCCGCCATGCTCTTCGAATGTTTCGTGTGCTTCAATTTTTATTTCTTCAAGGGTTTCTAGGCAGTCCGCCGAGAAACCTGGCATCATCACGGCCACTTTCTTCACGCCCTCATCTGGTAATTTTTCTAATGTTTTATCTGTGTAGGGTTGCAGCCAAGCCTTTGGACCAAATCGAGATTGGAATGTGGCATACAATTCGCTTTTCGTTTTTCCCATATGCTGCCGCAGGAGTTCTGTCGTTTCAAAACATTCTCCCTGATAGGGGTCACCTTTATCGACATAACTTTGCGGTAAGCCATGGTAAGACGTCATGATACAGTCGGGCGTCCAATCGAGTGTCGCGAGGTGATCATCTATGCTGCTGGCAAGGGCAGCAATATAGCGGGGATCATCGTAATAATGCCGCAGAAATCGCAATTCTGGCACGTCCATTCGCTCTTCCAGCGCCATGGCCACTCCGTCATAAACGGACGCTGTAGTAGCGCCAGCATATTGCGGATAGAGCGGTAACACAGCGATGCGGGTGCAGCCCTTGGCTTTCAGCGCGTCTAATCCGTGGCCAATGGACGGGTTTCCATAGCGCATGGCAATTTCGACTTCGACATTCTCGCCAAGACGCGCTTGAACACCTTCCGCCTGCCCCCGCGTGATCCGCACGAGAGGCGCCTCCATCTTGTCATGCGGGCCTTCTAATCCCTCAGGCTCTGCCCAAATCGAGGCATAGGCTTTCGCAGACTTTGCAGGGCGCACGCGCAGGATGATTCCGTGCAAGATCGGGCACCATAACCACCGTGTTGTGTCAATCACGCGGTAGTCATGGAGGAATTGACCCAAGTATTTCCGCGTCGCTTTGGCTGTTGGTGCATCAGGTGAGCCTAGATTGACCAGAAGTAAGCCGGGTTTATCGCCCATAATATGTGTCCTTTTCGTCGCAGTCTGCGGAAATAAGGGCTAAGGCTGCCCAGTTTGCTTGACGCTTTACGTGCTGTGCTTACGATTGCAAACAACGAAAGAGATTGTGAGTCTGCTAAGAAAAGACCTGATCTCCTTTTTCAATGAACATATTGGAGGACATATGAAAAAAACTTTCCTAATCGCCGCCAGCCTTAGCGTATTGGCTTTTGCTGGTTGCCAGTCTGAAACCACGGTTGAGCCGCCTGTCGCAGGGACCGACATTTCCCAAGCCCCGACTTTGCAAGAAGCCAAGGAGTTCTTGGAAAATGCAGAGGCAGAAATTACAGAATATAGTGGTCGCGCGTCCAAAATCTATTGGGCAAAGGCAACCAACATCACACCAGAAACCAACGCAGCCGAAGCTGTCGTCAGTGCTGAAGGCGCAAAGATGGCGACGCGCCTTTCAAATGCCGCTAAGCGTTTCAATGACGTAAAGTTACCTGATGACATGCGCCGCAAAATGGACAGCCTAAAGCGCGGTAGTAACTTCCCGGCCCCTGAAAAACCGGGGGCGGCCGACGAATTGGCCGAAATCATGACGCGTCTTGATTCTGACCTACGGCACAGGCAAATTCGAATATAATGGCAAAATGATCACACTCGGCGAAGCGTCTGACGTCATTGCAGAATCGCGTGACCCCACAGAACTCGCAAAGATTTGGGCGGGATGGCGCACAGTATCGCCGCCTATGCGAGACGATTATGCGCGCATGGTCGAGATCATTAATGAAGGCGCTCAAGAACTAGGTTATGAGGACGCAGGCGCTCTTTGGCGCGCGGGATACGACATGGACGGTAAAGCCTTTGCCAAAGAAGCTGACCGTCTTTGGGGGCAGGTCAAACCGCTCTACAATCAACTGCATTGCTACGTATGGGCTGAGTTGAACGACAAATACGGCGATAGCGTTGTGCCATTGGACGAGCCAATCCGCGCTGACATTCTCGGTAATATGTGGGGTCAGAGCTGGGGTAATGTCTTTGATGAAGTCGCACCCGCGAACACAGCACCCGGCGTAGACACAACGAAACTTCTCAAAGACGCAGGCTATGACGCCTTGAAAATGGTCAAAGTCGGCGAGCAGTTTTTCTCCTCACTCGGCTTTGAGCCTCTGCCAGATACATTCTGGGAGCGGTCAATGATTGTGAAGCCTGAAGGACGCGAAGTCGTCTGTCATGCCTCTGCTTGGAACCTAGATGATCAAGAAGATGTTCGCATTAAGATGTGTATAAAGGTCAACGGCGAAGACTTCTCAACCGTTCATCACGAGCTAGGTCATAATTATTACCAACGTGCTTACAAAGACCAACCCGTGTTTTACAAAACTGGTGCGAATGATGGTTTCCATGAAGCCATTGGTGATATGATTGCCCTGTCCATTACCCCAGAATATCTGGTGCAGATTGGTTTGTTAGACGCTGCAGATGTTCCAGGTGAAGATGCCGATCTGACCTTGTTGATGCGTCAAGCCATGGACAAGGTGGCGTTTCTGCCGTTCGGCCTGATGGTCGATCAGTGGCGGTGGAAAGTCTTCGACGGCACTTACTCTCCCTCGGAATACAATGATGGATGGTGGGAGCTTCGTGAGAAGTATCAAGGTTTGAAGCCGCCTATTGATCGCCCTGCAGATGCATTTGATCCAGGTGCGAAATACCACATACCAGGCAACACGCCATATATGCGATATTTCCTCGCCCATATCCTACAGTTCCAGTTCCACAAAGCTGCCTGCGATATGGCGGGCTTTGAGGGGCCGCTGCATCGGTGTTCTATTTATAACAATAAAGAAGTCGGCACACGGTTTAACGCTATGATGGAGATGGGCGCATCTAAGCCTTGGCCAGACGCGCTTGAAGCCTTCACTGGCACCCGCGATATGGACGGCTCCGCAATCTTGGAATATTTCGCTCCGCTGATGACATATCTCGAAGAGGAAAACAAAGACCGCACTTGCGGTTGGTAACCTCTAATTTCCACGGCGGTAGCGTTATAGTTAACGCCGTGGAAAGTATTTCTTCCTAGTAAATGCCTATGGAAGCCAACACCCCTGATTCTACACCTATCAAAGCGCCCAGCAAGGCGATAGCCCGCTGGAAAAGCTCGCGCTTAAAAGTGTTGATAGTGACGGACAATCCGCCCGCTACCCAGAGAGTTTTAATGGACTTACGAAGGATCGGGCTCGACGTGCAACTCGCCGCGTTTGACGGTAAGAAACTAAACTCTATTCCGCGCGAAGCCCCGGGTGCAGTGCTGTGTTTTTTCACTGATTATATCGAAAAGACCAAAGGCGTTTGCGATGTCTTGCGGCAGCATTTTGCCCCAAAAACGCCGCCGATCATTGGCGCATTATCTCGTCCTTCCGGCATACCAACCGATCATTTCGGCAGTATAATCTACGCCCCGATGCATAGCTCACAGGTTGCTAATCGCGTCGACTCTATGATCCGTCTTGGCGAGATGGAAGTTGAGATCACGCGCCGTATTGAGACTTTACGCGAAAATTTTGGCCAAGACGTTGATCTCTCAAGTGAAGATTTGGACCGACCTTTCCGCATACTATTCATCGGTAAGGCCACCCCCGGTTTCATGGTCATCATCAATGCGTTGCAAAGCAAAAATGTCGAAGTCGTGGCTGCTTTCACTAGCTTCTCAGCATTTGATTACTTGCATGATCGTCAGTTCGATGCGGTTGTGATGAATGCGCTGGAACAGCCAGAGCCTGCCCTCACGATTTCGGAGACCATGCGCCGCAACGCAAAGCTATATCATGTCCCAACTTTGTTCCTGATCAAGCCCGACGAATTTGAATTTAGCGACGCTGCCTATGAACGTGGCGCACGCGACCTGGTATCTATTGATGCTGACCTCGAGGAAATCAGCGGGCGTATTCTTGAGCTTGCCAATTACCACCGCATCCATGAGCAGCTAAAAATTAGCTTCGGTGCCTTGGGCGGCAAAGACTGTGTTGACCCAGAAACAGGAGTGTTCAATGCGGACTTCCTCGCCGCTCACATGGCGCGGGTTGTCGCAGATTGTCGCCTCAAAGATCAAAACCTTACCATGCTAGCCGTGCGCCCTATCCCCAACGCGACTGTCCCGATTGACGCTGCTTACGCGAATGCAGGCATAGCTAAAGTAGGCGGGATGCTGAAATCTCTCGTGCGGATGCAAGATATTATTGCGCGCGTGGATGAAGACACGTTCCTTCTCGCATTCACAGGCGCCACGCAGGGCATCGTCGAAGGCATTTTGGGCCGTATGACGAGCTTAATTGATTGCGCCGCATTTGAGACGGGCAATAAAACAACGCCATCCTTCACTTTCAAACTCGATGCGGCAGTGGTGGAAGATGATGGCATGACCAATAGCGATTTCTTAATTGGACGAGCCATTTCTAAAATCGATGGGCAGCCCGAACATTTCGAACCACAAAGCGCCACGGCTTAACCCCAGTTAGTCGCTAATCAGAGCTTTCACGGCACGTTCAGCTCCCTGGACACGGTGTAGGTCATTCTGGAAATTCCCGCCAACTAAGACTGTCTGATCAGGTCGCAAGCGCCAGCCATTGTTCTGCGTAATTGCATTCATAATGATCGACGGGTCTTTGACGTCTTCGTGGCGCATGGTCAGTATGATACCACGCGGCCCAGCATCAACTTTACTAACATGAGCCTGATAACATAAACGCTTGATTTTCATGACTTTAAACAATGATTGAAGCTCGTCTGGGAGAGGGCCAAACCGATCGATTAGCTCTGCGGCCAATCCGTCAGCATCTTCATTGCTTTCAGTTTCCGCAATCCGTCGATAGGTCGCCAGACGCAAATTGAGATCTTCAATATAAGTATCGGGGATCAAGACCGCGACCCCCAGATTGACTTGCGGTGACCATATTTGTGTCTCCACGACAATGTCACTACGAAGTTCCGCGACGGCTTCCTCTAGCATGTGTTGATAGAGTTCGACCCCTAGGTCTTTGATATGGCCAGATTGTTCCTCGCCCAATGGATTACCCCCGCCGCGCAGGTCAAGATCATGGCTGGCAAGTGTGAAGCCTGCGCCAAGCGTGTCTAGCGACTGTAAAACTTTCAGGCGCTGTAGGGCTCCAGGTGACGCGACATGTTCGTCTGGCATGGTCATATAGGCGTAGGCTCGGACTTTGGAACGTCCCACCCTACCCCGCATCTGGTAAAGCTGAGCAAGACCGAACTTATCTGAGCGATAGATAATCATTGTATTGGCCGACGGAATATCAATGCCGCTCTCAATGATAGAGGTCGAGATTAACACGTCATACTCGCCGTCATAAAAGGCCGTCATAATATCTTCGAGCGTGCTTGGCGTCATTTGACCGTGGGCAATAACGTATCTCACCTCTGGCACGGCTTGGCGCATGAACTCTTCGATGCGCGGAATGTCAGCAATGCGCGGCACAACGAAATAACTCTGCCCACCGCGATAACGCTCCCGCAGCAACGCTTTGCGTATGGAGATTTCATCGAACGGCATGACGTAAGTGCGCACGGCCAAGCGGTCGACGGGCGGAGTCGCAATCAAGGACAGATCACGGATACCTGACAGAGCCATCTGCAATGTTCGCGGGATTGGAGTCGCGGTCAATGTCAGCATATGAACGTCTGCGCGAAGCTCTTTCAACCGCTCTTTGTGGCGCACACCAAAACGCTGCTCTTCATCGACAATCACAAGGCCGAGATCAGAGAACTTGATAGTTTTGGCCAGTAAGGCATGAGTCCCAATCACTATCTCACATCGTCCCGCCGCCAATTCTTCTTTGGTCAAAGCGGCTTCCTTGGCAGTGACCAATCGGGAGAGTTGGCGCACCTTGACGGGCCACCCCTTGAACCGTTCGGAGAAAGTCTTGAAATGTTGCCGCGATAGAATAGTTGTTGGAGCCACAATCGCGACTTGTCGACCAGACATGGCCACAGCAAATGCCCCCCGAAGCGCGACTTCGGTTTTACCAAATCCAACATCACCGCAAATCAAACGATCCATTGGCTTCCCGCTGCTCAGATCTGCCAGCACATCGTCAATCGCGGAGAGTTGATCATCTGTTTCGGCATAAGGAAAGCGGGCAGAAAATTCGTTATAAGCCCCAGGGTCAAGCTCAATCGCTTCCGTCGTGCGCATGGCCCGTTTCGCCGCGATGATAATAAGCTCCGCCGCCATCTCTCGAAGCTTGTCTTTGGCTTTCGCCTTGCGAGATTGCCATGCTGCCCCGCCCAAACGATCCAAGACAGCCCCTTCACTGGCATGACCGTAACGCGAAAGAAGTTCGATATTCTCGACGGGCAGGAAAAGCTTCGCCTCACCTGCATATTCTAGCTCTAGGCAGTCATGTGGGGCGTCAGACACTTGTAGCGTCCGAAGCCCAATATAGCGCCCTAAACCGTGATCCAAATGGATAATCAAATCACCAGGGGTAAGTGTGCTGGCCTCGGCAATAAAGTTCTTAGCTTTGCGCTTGCGTCCCCGATTGATCAGCCGGTCGCCAAGTATATCTTGCTCTGATAAAACTGATAGATCGCCCAATGTGAAACCGTGTTCCAATGGTAAAATGACTGCTGCCGTCTCGCCGCCTTTAATTGACAGTGCGCGGGACGCATCGAGTTTTGGTGAAATATAATTATGGTCATCCAACACGCTTGCCAGACGGTCACGGGAGCCTTCAGTCCATGCCGCCACTAAGACTCGCTGCTTATCAAGACGCAGCTTATTGAGGTGTTCAACGGCTATCTCGAAAACATTTGTGCCTTCGGTCCGTCTTTCTGGCGAGAAATTACGCGCGAGTTTGCCGTTAAAATCAATCTTGTTGAGATCATCTGGCGGCTCAAATGCCGTGTGGTCTCGCGTGCGCAGCGGCGCGACAATCTCTGCCCAATCTTCAGGACCGATATAGAGAGCGCTTGAGGGCAATGGTCGGTAAAGGCCCGCCGATTTTCGAGGGTCACCTGACCCGCTATCGCGTGCCTCCGCATGTTCTTTGCGCGAGCTATAGAAGTCCTCAATCAAATCCCAACGCTCTGATTTGGACTCGTTCAACAAACCGTCAAAAGCAATGAAAGCTTGCGGACCGACATAGTCGAAGATCGTTTCAGTTTGATCGTAGAACAGCGGAAGATAATGCTCGATACCTTGCGGGCGAATACCATCAACCACGGCTGCGTATATTGGATCACGCGCAACGCCGCCACCAAAGGCCGCAATATAGCCCCGTCGAAAATACGAGATATTATCTTCGGACATAAACACTTCGCTCACTGGCGAGAGGGTGAGGTGCGAACGAGTCTCGGTCGTGCGCTGTGTTTCCACGTCAAATTCACGGATGCTCTCTAGCTCGTCACCGAAGAAGTCGAGGCGGATAGGCGTTTTTTCTGTCGGCGCGAATATATCGACGATACCGCCACGAAAGGCAAAATCCCCCGCCTCCATCACGGTAGACGCACGGCTATATCCGTTTTGCTGGAGGTAATTTTCGAGCTGTTCTCGCTTTACCTGATCGCCAGCCTTTGCCGAAAAGCCAGCTGAGCGGATAACATCACGCGGCGGTGTACGTTGCATCGCGGCGCTGGCAGTCGTGACGATAATGCTGGGCTGGTCAGTTGGGAGAGTGAGAAGTGAAAATAATGCGCCCGCTCTGCGCCCCGCCAAAGTCTGCCCTGGTGAAACCCGGTCATAGGGCAAGCAGTCCCATGCCGGCAGAGAGATTGTCACAACATTTGGTGCAAAGAACCGACACGCCGCCATAAACGCGGCTGCCCGTGTGTCGTCGCGCGCCACGAATAGGCCTCGGCATTTCTGTTGCTGCACAGCCTTGGCAAAAACTAACGCATCCGCGCCCTCTGGCAAACCAGCGGCAATCAGGTCCAGTTCTGGCCCGCAATATCGTGAAAGCTGTATCTGCACAGTCTAGGCTTTGGGATCGAAAGCTCTAAGGCGTTCTAAAATCGTCGTATCATAATTGGCAGGCACAGGTAGTTTCTGTGTGATCCAATCGTAAATATCGTGATCTTTGGCCTCTAATAGATCCTCAAACATCAAAACCTCTGCGTCCGTCAACTCGTGCATATGGGCTTTGGCAAAACCCCCAAGGATCAAGTCAGCTTCCTTAAAGCCGCGATAATTGGACTGATAAATCAGTCGCTTGCGCTTGAGTGTCATATCTTCTGTGGACATAGGCGCTCCCTAATCGAATTTGGTCGTTATGTCACTTGCAGATGCGCATTTGTCGCGCCATTTTAAACAAATGTCACGGCCAGCCGAGCTTTTTCCATATTTCGCTGATGTGCGCACGTTAAGTGGCGTGGGCGATAAGGTTGGGCAGGCTTTGCAACGCGCTATGGGCGGCCGAATTAAAGACTTAGTCCTCACTCCGCCTTCCAGCTTAATTGACCGGAGTTACCGCCCTAGCATTGCTGGCGCGATCCAAGGCGACATTGCAACATTCGAAGTCACTGTTGGCTCTCACACCCCACCCCGTCAGAAAGGGCGGCCTTATCGTATTCGCGTTTTCGACAATACGGGCGATATGACTCTGGTGTTTTTTAAGCCTCATAAATCTTATCTAGAAACTCAGCTGCCTGAGGGGTCTAAACGGCTGATTTCTGGAAAGTGCGAGGTGTATAATGCCGAGCTCCAAATGACGCACCCTGACTATATTGTTGAACTAGGCAAAGAAGATGAGCTTCCAAAATATGAGACCGTCTATCCGCTGACGGCGGGTCTGTCGGCGAAAATGGCACGTAAGGCTGTCGGGGGGGCGTTGGATAAAGTGCTGTCCGAGCCCCCACTCGCGGAATGGCAAAGTCTTGATTTTCTCGCCCGTCAAGATTGGCCGAGTTTTGCTAAAGCCTTGACCCTCATTCACCGTCCAGAACACCCCGTCGATGTTAAAGATGACAGCCCGCCGCGCTCCCGCCTTGCCTATGATGAATTATTCGCCAAACAACTCGCGATGGCATTGGTGCGTGAAAGCAATCGCAAACTTAAGGGGCAGGCTTTGCAATCCAAAGGCAGCTATGTCGATGATGTCCTCAAAGCGGCACCCTTCCCGCCAACGGGCGCACAAGCGCGAGCTTTTGATGAAATTCGAAGTAATATGGCGTCCCCCGACCGTATGTCGCGATTGCTGCAGGGGGATGTTGGCGCAGGTAAGACTTTCGTGGCGGCTTTAGCGTGCGCATTTGCTGCGGAGGCAGGTGTGCAGGTCGCTTTGATGGCGCCCACAGAAATTCTGGCAAGGCAACACGTTGAAACGCTGCGGACATTCCTTGAGCCTGCTGGTTTGACTGTCGAAGCCCTGACAGGACGCGATAAAGGCAAGCCAAGAGCTGCGTTGGAAACGGGCGTGCGCGAGGGCTATATTGACGTGGTTGTGGGCACACACGCTCTGTTTCAGGACAAAACGGAATTCAAACATCTCGGCCTTGTGATCATTGATGAACAACACAAATTTGGTGTTCGAGATCGCATGCGATTATCAGAAAAAGGCCTGGCTCCCGACTTGCTGATTATGACAGCTACGCCTATCCCTCGCACGCTTGCTCTGACGAGTTACGGCGACTTGGACGTGTCGGTGTTGGACGAGAAGCCCGCAGGACGGCGTCCTATTACTACGAGCATCATCCCCATCCAAAAACTCGACAATGTGATAGACGGGATTGGCCGCGCCGTAGCAAATGGCAACCAGGTCTATTGGGTGTGTCCGCTCGTTGAGGACAGTGAACTCATTGATTTGTCATCAGTCGAAGACCGTCATCGGCAACTGACAGCCATTTTCGGCAATCGCGTTGGCCTCCTTCACGGGCGTTTAAGCGGGCAAGAAAAAGAGCAAATGTCGCAGGCCTTTAAGGCGGGGGAATATGATATTCTTGTTGCGACAACGGTAATTGAAGTCGGCGTTGATGCGCCAAATGCGACCGTGATTGTCATTGAGCATGCCGAGCGATTTGGCCTTGCCCAACTCCATCAGCTGCGCGGGCGGGTTGGACGATCTGACAAGGCGTCGTCGTGCCTCCTGCTTTATAAAGGTCCGTTATCGGTCAATGGTAAAGCGCGATTGGAGATCATGCGCGAGAGCGAAGACGGATTTTTAATTGCAGAAAAAGATTGGGAGTTGCGCGGCTCAGGTGACCTGCTCGGCGCACGTCAAAGTGGGATGCCCGACTTTAAGCTCGCTAATCTAGACAAGCATCGTGACTTATTGGAGACAGCAACACAGGATGCGAGGCTACTGGTTCAGATGGATCCGGGCCTGACGACTGCACGCGGGAAAGCAGCACGAACACTGCTCTATTTATTCGAACAGGATTACGGCATCGCTCTGATGCGCGCGGGATGATTTAAAGCGAAGGCTTTGGCTCTTTTGGAGACTTGGGCTTTTTATCTAGGAGACCCAATCGCTCCCGGAAAGTCGGCTCAATTTCCTCGTCTACATGGTTTGATGAGACCATACCTCCTGAAATAATCATTTTAGCTCCCTCTTCGGGTGTCATGTTCAAGATTTTGATTCGGTCGCGTGGTGTGAACAGTAGAAATCCAGATGTAGGGTTAGGCGTTGTCGGCACAAATACGCAGACATGGTTTTCTGGCAAATGCTCCTTCGGCGCCCCCGTCAGATCAGCCGTAACAAAACCAACTGCCCAGAGGCCGGGTCGAGGGTATTCAATCAAACAAACATCCCGAAACGCCCGATCTTTTTGCTCGGCCACAGTTGTGACGATCTGTTTTACGGCGCTATAGGTTGGGCTAACGATTGGAACCCGCGCTAGCAATTTTTCGCCCGCGCGAATGATTGACTTGCCAATAAAATTAGACGCTACAATCCCTAAGAGAAACAGCAGAACAATCGCGATAATGAGGCCAAGCCCTGGAATATCAAATCCCAAGTAAGTTCGCGGGTTCAAAACATCTGGCAGGAACCGAATAACTTTCTCGTCAACCAACTGAACGATCCACGAAATCACAGTGATCACTACCAGAATTGGTAGTGCAATAATCACGCCTGTGATTAAGCGATTTCTAACCCAACGAAAAATCGAAGGTTTTGGCTTTTCAGCAGCGTGGTCAGGCAAATCGTTCATCTAAATAATCCATTAAAAAGGCGTTAGAGAGGGCTAGATTTCAGGTTCATACCTATACACAGCCCGCAATTCATCTATCCATATAGGGCATAGATTAAGACAGAGATATGACGAATCCTCAAAAATCAAAATTTTGGCAGATAACGATATTAGGCGCAGCTGTGTTCTTAATCTTGCTCGGCCTGTTGGCATACATCTACCGCGATGACATTTTTCAGCACATTCAAGACCCCGGGCAACCTTTCCAGACTTATACCCCCCCAAAGCGCCCGATTATTCCGATAGCGAAGCTTGGCTCGCGCAACCCGATCTATCGCAAGATCCCTATGAGTTGCAGAGTAAGGGGGACGTCTTTGTTGTTGTTCCGAGCGTTTATCGCGGCGGGGAACATTGGAATTTGCCGAGCGATGATCTTCGCCGCAAATCAAAGCTGCAAAGAATTGTGCGCCCAAATTATGTTAGCCCCTACGGCAAAGCGGGACGGCTATTTGCCCCTTATTATCGACAGGCCTCTCTTTACGCTTTCATGACTTCGCGTGAAGATGCCGTCATGGCGCAGGAGCTAGCCTATAGTGATGTGAAGCGCGCCTTCGAGGCATTTCTGACGCACTCCCCGCCTGAACGCCCTATCGTGCTTGTCGGACATAACCAAGGCGCCAGTCATGTACAGCGCTTACTGGCGGACTACTTTCAAGGCCCACTAAAATCACGACTCGCCGTGGCCTATGTTATTGATTATCCATTGCTTGAGAGCGCATTTGAATCGCAGCTAAGCGATTTGTCCCCTTGCGAAGTTGAGACAGATATTCGCTGCGTCGTTGCTTTTGGGGCATTTGTGCCAGGCGATGACGTTATTGCAGAACGATTTGCGATGCGCGCGCTGGTGCATAATGGCGAAACTTACAAAGCCGTGAATGGACAGCCCCTTGTCTGCGTTAACCCTCTGACATGGACGCGCGATACAGATTATGCGCCGCGCCGCTTGCACAAAGGCGGAGTTGCTGCAGAAGGCCTCGATCCTGATATGAACCCTGCTGCGCTGTCTCAACAAGTCGGAACGCAGTGTGAGAACGGCCTGTTACTGGTCGATAAACCCCGCAGTGCCTCCTTGCGCCGCCCCATTCAAGTCGGCGCAAAATTCCGTACGCTGCCGTCTAATTTATTTTATGAAGACCTGAAGCAAAACGCCGTTGCGCGAGTTGAGGCGATGCTGGCCACAGGTGAACTGCCTGTGCGGACCCAAACGATTGAAGACTTTGACGTGATTGAGATTGAGGACAGCCCCGTTACACCTGTGCAGAAATAGGCTAGGCTAGGCTATAGGTTTGAGCGGGTAGGCTTTCGCGAGGTCATCAAAGCGCTTGAGGTCAGTTAGTAGGGCTTCAAAGTCATCCATAGGGATCATGTTCGGGCCATCAGACGGTGCGTTCGCTGGGTTAGGATGAGTTTCCATAAAGACAGCGCCAATGCCTAGCGACACAGCAGCACGGGCGAGTGTTGGAACGAATTCACGCTGCCCACCCGATGTGCCGCCCTGCCCCCCAGGCTGCTGCACAGAGTGAGTTGCATCAAACACAACAGGCGATCCAAAGCTTTTCATAATTGGCAAACCGCGCATATCGGTGATCAGCGTGTTATAGCCAAAGCTCGCACCACGTTCACATGCCATAATATTTGGATTGCCAGCCTCGACCAATTTCGCCAGCACATTTTTCATGTCCCAAGGCGCAAGAAACTGACCCTTTTTGACATTAATAACGCGACCCGTTTCCGCCGCGGCGACTAGCAAATCTGTCTGACGACATAGGAAGGCTGGAATTTGTAAAACATCAACAACTGTGCCGACTTCTTTTGCTTGCTCTGCCGTATGAATATCCGTGACACATGGCAGACCAAGTTGCTCTTGAATTTCAGCAAAGACAGGCAGCGCTTTAGCCAACCCAACACCCCGCGGTGAATGGATACTCGTGCGGTTTGCCTTGTCATAGGATGTCTTGTAAATAATGTTCAGCCCAACACGCTCGCCCATCTCTTTTAGACGTTCTGCTGTCATCAATGCGTGGTCGCGGCTTTCCATCGCGCATGGGCCCGCCAGTATCGTCAATGGCAACTCATTGCTGATTTCATAGCTCCCGCCCGCAGGGGTTTTGAGGGAAATTTGGGCATTCGCATGTGTCATAGATTTGGCTCATCAAAATTTGTCGCGTCCTACCACAGTCGTTTCCGAAAACATATGGATTTTCTCATGCGCTTGAGGCAAACCGCTGATAACGATTTCAAAATATAGACGCTTGAGGACATTATGAAAGCAGCATCCGTACTAGACCTAATAGGGAACACGCCATTGCTGCGCTTGAAAGACGCGTCGAAGATGACGGGGTGCGAGATTTATGGCAAAGCCGAGTTTCTCAATCCTGGGCAATCTGTAAAAGACCGTGCGGCGCTCTATATTATTCGCGCCGCAGAAAAGTCTGGCGCACTTCGCCCTGGTGGTGTGGTGGTTGAAGGCACGGCGGGTAATACGGGTATTGGACTCGCCATGGTTTGTTCCGCCCTCGGCTACCGCTGTAAAATCGTCATGCCGCGCACGCAAAGCCAAGAGAAGAAGGACAGCGTTAAACTCCTCGGCGCGGAATTGATCGAAGTGGATGCCGTACCGTATGCCAATCCAGGCAATTACATTCACACCTCCGAACGCCTTGCCAAAGAGCTGAACGAGTCAGAACCCAACGGCGCCATTTGGGCAAATCAGTTCGATAATACGGCCAATCGCGACGCACATATTCATACGACTGGGCCAGAAATTTATGATCAAACTGACGGTAAAGTGGACGGCTTCATCTGCGCAGTCGGGTCTGGTGGAACGCTGGGTGGGGTATCAATGGCGCTCAAGGCGCGCAATCCGAAGATTCAAATCGGTGTAGCCGATCCCTATGGCTCCAAAATGTTTAGCTACTTCACACGCGGCGAACTCGAGAGCGAGGGCGACTCTGTGACTGAAGGCATTGGCCAAGGGCGTATTACAGAAAACCTAAAAGACATCATTGTCGACCGCGCATACCAAATCACGGACACAGAAGCGCTACAGATTGTGTTTGAACTTAATCAGCTTGAAGGCATTTGTCTTGGTGGATCATCAGGTATTAACATTGCGGGCGCAATCCACATGGCGCGCGAAATGGGACCAGGGCATACGATTGTGACGATCCTCTGTGATTACGGACAGCGTTATCAGTCCAAGATTTACAATCCTGAATTCTTGCGCTCAAAAAATCTTCCTGTCCCAAGTTGGCTCTGCTGACATGAAGCGCGCAACCAAATTTACGCATATGGGTCGACCAAAAGCGGGGCTTGGCACAGCGGTTAATCCGTCTGTGACCCGTGCGTCGACGCTTTTGTTTGAACGGGCCGAAGACCTATATCGATCTGATGTACGCGGTTATGGTCGTCACGGCGCAGACGTGCATGACAAACTCGCCGAGATGTTCACAGAACTCGAAGGCGGCGCTGGCAGTGTGTTATTTCCATCGGGGCTTGCCGCCTGCACTTATCCAATTTTGGCGTGCGTCAAGGCGGGTGATCACGTTTTGCTAACCGATTCCGCCTACGAGCCGACGCGCAAATTCTGCGAGGGTTATCTTACAAAAATGGGGGTTGAGACTGAATTATATGATCCCCGCATTGGCGCAAACATCACGACACTTATCCGTCCAAATACGGCAGTCATTTTGCTCGAAAGTCCCGGTTCCCTCACCTTAGAGATTCAAGATGTCCCTGCGATCGTAGACGCTGCCAAGGCGCATAACGTGATCACAATTATCGACAACACATGGTCAGGTGGACTTGTCTATCAACCTCTCCAGATGGGCGTTGATATTTCCTGCCATGCCGCGACAAAGTATTTTGGTGGCCATAGTGATGTCATGTTTGGTGCGGCCATTGCACGAACAAAAAGCCTGCACAGCAAGATTTCGACAACAGCCAAATTGTTCGGTAACGCCAGTTCACCTGACGATGCCTATCAGATTTTACGGGGGTTCCGCACCGTTATGCCTCGCTTCACACAGCAGAGCGAGACGGCTCTCGCGCTTGCGACGTGGCTGACCGATCATCCCAAAGTTCAGACAGTCTTGCATCCCGCTTTACCCAGCCACCCTGATCATACTCTTTGGCAGCGTGATTTTTGTGGGAGCGCTTGCTTGTTCAGCATAGTTACAAAAGATATGCCGTCTGACGATGTGCTAGCCTTCGTCAATGCACTGAAACTCTTTGGTATTGGCTATTCTTATGGCGGGTTTGAGAGCTTAGTCATCCATTGCGATCCGCAGCTGAAACGCGCGCACAAGACAACCCTCAGTGGCCCTCTCATTCGTTTTGCGTGTGGGCTTGAGCATGCAGATGACTTGAAAGACGATATAGAACAAGCCTTTAATGCTATTTCTTAAGCGAAAGCGCGTTTGGCTTGCGCTGGGTTTAGCGCTCATTTTCAGCACTTTATTTTCTTGTTCCGGCACACGCATGTTGCTGAACACGGCACCATCTAAGCCGAACGCGCAAATTGCCCAACCTCCCATCACAGCCGAAACTCTTGGTGATTGGGAGGCTCAACTTCCTGCCATCAAGACACGCCTCGAGCGTGAAATTTACGGCGGTTTGCCACCCAACGCTAAACCAGATGCTGTGACGCGCGTCCAGATAATCGCAGAAAGTGCCTTCAACGATACTGCCCGTATTGAAGAGTGGCACATTCATGATAACTTGCCCCTGCATGATAAATTGAACCCGACTGCTATGATCGATAAACCCGTCATGCTTCGCTATGTCTTGGTCCTACCAAAAAATATGACGGAGCCCGTGCCAGTCATCATGATGGAAAATTTTTGCCCTAACCACGCAGTTATTCCTGTTGACGGCATTACCAAACCAACGAGCGATTATTTCGATTGCGACCCTTCAGGGGTTATGGCGGGCTTATTTAGATATGTCTTCGGCCGATATATCACCTCTCCGCCCGTGGAAGATATTATGCGACGGGGCTATGGGTTGGCCGTTATCTATCCGTCAGAGATATTTCCCGATCGGGCCTCTGCGCTAGCTGAGTATAGGCAAGCGCCAGTGCCTGAATATCCTTGGGGCGCGATTGGGGCATGGGCCTATCAATTTGATCTGCTAGCAAAGGCGCTTAAACAGAACGAGTCTGTGACGGAGACTATTGCCTATGGCCATTCGCGTTACGGCAAGTCCGCCCTGCTCGCTGCTGCGTTCTTTTCGTCTATTGACGGCGTGATCGCGCATCAATCGGGCACGGGGGGAGCGTCTTTGTCGCGGAATAAGGCTGGTGAAACGGTGGCGCAAATCACAGACAGCTATCCGCACTGGTTCACACCCACATTTCGTGAAGATAACTTATCAGTTGACCAACATCACCTCCTCGCCCTGATTGCGCCGAAGCCAATCTTACTTGGCAATGCAAAACGAGATGTGTGGTCTGATCCCGCTGGCGCATTTCAGGCCGCTCGCGCTGCCAGCGACGTTTATGCGCTGTATGGCTCCGAAGGATTGAAGCAAAAACGATTAGATGAATTTGATGCCACTGCCGACATAGCGTTCTGGATGCGCCCAGGCACGCATGGGGTCGTCGAAGAAGACTGGCCAGCCTTCCTCGATTTTCTCGACGCGCATTTTAAAGAATAGAAATTGGCAGACCCAGCAGGACTCGAACCTGCAACCCCCTGCTTAGAAGGCAGGTGCTCTATCCGGTTGAGCTATGGGTCCTAAAATCGGTGCGCTAATGCGTCCAAGGCAGTTTGCGATCATAGTCGAAATTCTCGGCATAGGAGCGGGGAATACGTTTCATTTTCTGACGCGCTTGAACCTGATGCGGAATGTTATTGGACTTTGCGTAAGCGATAGCCTCTTCCAAAGTCGGGAATTGCAGCTCGATTTGTTGGCGCGTATCGACAGACCGTGCGTTACCCGTCAAAGGATCAATGATTGTCGGCTGGCGGCTGACAAATTCCAAGACCCATTCCGACGCATTGGCGCGCCCAGAGGTCATGGCTGATGCAGCAGGTTGGTAGATTCTAGCAAACACGCAAATGCTCCAATTCAAATTATGTCATGGAGATAGCTTTGATCGCCGCCTCGGGTCAATCAGATATCGCGATTAAATGCGTTGTTTAGCATAGATTTCACGTCAGAGAGCGCGGGCGCTTTCCCATTGGGTGCAGAGGCTTTAGCCAGAATACGCTCGCGCATTTGCGATGATATACCGCCAGTTGGTGCTTGCAGAGGCGCACTAACTTGGGGACGGCGCGATGGAACCTGGGGCGGGTGAAGAGTTGTCTGAGACGGCCGCTGTTGCTGATCGCGAAGACGCGCACGGGCATCTTGTACAGACCGTGCTGTGGATGGTGGCCTTGATGGATCAGCAGGCATGACCATGTCCTCCTTAAGCAAGCTACGCGCGCGCCATCGCTCGTATACCTTCGCCATAAGTTCTGGCGTTGCCATGTCGCGGTTCCATAAGTCAGTGAATTGTGCGGAAGAACTATGCGGACGATACTCGGCAGCGAGCGTGTTTAAAATAACGCGCATCGGCAAGTTCACGGACTCGCCAAACACCATGGCTTCGGCAGTGCCGAGCGACGGCAGGAATGAGAGCAAGTCAGCGGCGCCATCAGGCACAGCCGCGCGGACAAAGTTCTGGTCCAACTCGTTAGACAGACGCATAGAGAAGATGGTTGAACACTGCGACAGAGTTGACGGTTCCAGTTCCGATGGACGCTGCGAGATAATCCCGAGTGACACGCCGTATTTCCGACCCTCTTTCGCAATTCTTGCAATAATGCGGCGGGTCGAATGAAAGCCAAGAGATTTATCGCGCGGGATATATCTATGCGCCTCTTCACAGACCAGTAAGATTGGCACTTTGCGCTCTGACCAAGTCGCCAGTTCAAATGCCAAGCGACTGACGACGGACACCACGATGTTTAGAGCTTCTGACGGAATACCCGAGAAATCGAGAATAGAGATCGGCTTTCCCGCAACTGGTAGGCGGAAAATACGCCCAACAATGTCCTCAATCGGACGCGGCGAAGCTTGGTTGCGGAAGATGAATTGGTAGCGCGGATCAGCGATGAGCGAGGCTATACGACGCTTCAACCGCTTATATGGGCCGAGGTTGGAGGAATTCTCGAGTTTCCCCATTTCGTGATCAAGAAGTTTGACTACGTCGCGAATACGATACGGGACGGGGCTGTCGAGTGAGATATGCGTGGCGCGCTGCAATTCCGCCTCCACATCATCAATTTTGATCTGTGAACTCATTTCGCCCTTTGCAACCATACGGTCATAAAGACGCTTAGCCTTGAGGACAACATCATGGAGGACTTCTTGTTCTTCGCGCGACTGGTCTTCAATATCACTGGTTAGCAATTCGACTGTTTCCACAAAATCAAACAGCCAGAGCGGGAGGTCGAGTGTGTCGTTAGAGATCACCTCAGCGCGATCGCCGAAACTCTTAGAGTACTCATTGTGCGGATCGAATAGGACCACATGTCCCTGCGGGCTTTGTGCCAAAATAGCCTGCAAAACGAGCGCCACCATACAAGACTTACCCGAACCCGTAGAGCCAATGATAGCGAAATGCTTTGACAAGAGATCATCTGTACGGACTTTCGCTACGATAGAGCTGTCTTGCTGCAAATGGCCAATTTCAATACAGGCGGAACCCTCGCGGTTAAAAATCAAGCGCAGGTCGTCTGCTGACATGTTAAATACTGGCTCATTCAGAACAGGGAAAGAGCGGACACCCCGAAAAAACTTCGTCTCGCGAGTCGTTTCATTCGTTGAAATCTCGCCAAGAATATTGAGCGTTGCGAGGCAGCCATCATTCATGCCTTCCTCGTCAACGGCACCAATTTTGAGCGATGAGACCATAGCCACAACGACAGAACGGCTCGTCATAATTTTGAGAATAGTGCCGATTTGCGCCATACCGAGTTGATTGTGGCGGATAATCTGTTTGTTGATTGAGATCACAGCAATGCTGGAGCCCACAGTCAGGACACGCCCAATCTCAACTTTTTTATAGGCCGTCGCTTCCTTTTGAAGCGGGCGTTTTGGCGCATTTGCAACTTGCATCGTGGTTAACTCCCCAACCTTAGAATCGGGTGTAACCAAATGTGGTTATCAAAGCCTTACTAAGACTTTTGGTGATTCTAGGGAGTGATCGGTGGTCAGGGTAAGGCTGGCGAAAATAAGTGTTTAGATAACATAATCAAGAGTTGGCCATTCTCTACAAAGAGAGCCCTGAGCTACTTTATATGCTGATGCTACGCTATGACCTCTGGCTGCGACTTGCGCCACGACCTCCAATTTAGACTCTTCTGTATATCGAACACGACCGCCCATAAGACACTCTCCTTGCTTCCAGTTTTACCAAACAAGATGTCTATAAAGCTAGGAGCACATCAGTGTTCTCACTTAAATTCTACTTTTAATACGTAACACTTCAATTTAACACAGGCCGGTTTTACGTCTCAAACGTCATTGCGGAGGCTTCTTTAAGATGAAAACTTGTATAATTGCCCCTATTACAGCAATCACCGTCATCGCAATTAAAGATTCTCTGCCAGGCTTTTCAGATATATAATCGGAGCTAAAATATACCATAACCGATATCACACAAGCGATGGAAAGAAGTATGACTAAAATTTGGGCTGCTTTCATAATAATACTTTATTGCTGATCGGTTTCGCTGATATCCTAGAGTAAATTATCCGCATCTTCAATTATAGCCGCCGTAGGTGTTAACAATGTAAGAATGGCGGCCCTTATAATTATCCAACAGACGCTCAACCCAAGACGGTGAGTTTTATAATATCAAGCAATAGGGAGAAATCCGTGGTCGGGGCGGCAAGATTCGAACTTGCGACCCCCTGTTCCCAAAACAGGTGCGCTACCAGGCTGCGCTACGCCCCGACGACGGTGACGGGTTCATAGCGCCCTACGCACAAAACGCAAGCGTCTTATCAGGAAAAACTGCGAAATTATGGTGCGGGGGCGTCAGCTTTGAAAAAAGGGTGATCGACTTGATCCCCGAGTCGAATACCAAGCTCCTTTGAGCGCCCCCCTTTAACTCCACGACAGCTGCGACCACAGCTTCGGATGATGCGCTGCGCAATGTGTAGGGTTGGTGGGAGTGTTCGATCTTGAGAATTTTGCCGTTTGAGCGCACGAATAAAATATCCAAAGGGATAGCCGTATTCTTCATCCAGATCGTTGCAATCTTTGGCTCTTTGAATTCAAAAATCATGCCTGTGTCTGGGTCCATCTCTTCGCGGTACATCATACCGCGCGCTTGTTGATCCAGCGTCTTGGCTTCTTCGACCATGAATGTGTGTTCGCCGCTCTCGCCTTTAATAGTCAACGGCTTAGGCGTGCCAAAATCGACGACATCGTTCTTCGCCGTTTGTGCAACAGAGAGTGTCGGCGCGGCCAATGGCGTGACGGCGGCAAAAGCGAAGACGGAAGCTAGGAGAATAAGTCGTTTCATAGGGGAGCATTTAGCTGACCCTACGCGACTTCGCTACTGAAATTTTCAGGAGAAACAACTTGGCAGTCCCTAGGGGAATCGAACCCCTCTTTCCAGGTTGAAAACCTGGCGTCCTAACCGATAGACGAAGGGACCGCATTAGTTGTGGGGCGCGATATATATTTGCATCCCACAGCTTGCAAGCCCGATTATGCAAAAAAGTCAGCCAAATCGTCGCGAAAGCTAAGATTCTTTCGTGCGGGCCATATCTATGAGGTGAAAATCGACTTTCCGTCGCCCTTTCCAGAGATTTTCGCAGAATCTGACCGATCACGTGATAGCTCGCAGGATTGGGGTCAAGCAGCGCATCTGCTAGCCCGCTTTCATCTGCGCGGAAGCAAATGCCGCTCAAAACTTGCCCGGCACGATCTGTAAAAGAGAATCGCACATGGTTGCCCTTTAGCCGCTGTGCGTAGCTAAGGCGTAAATCGGCTAACGCGAAAACGGGTTGAGGATTGCCAGAGCCATAGGGCCCAATCCGCTCTATTGTATCAAGCATATCGAGATTTACGGCGCTGACCGAGATAATGGCGTCGATAGACCGGCTGGGGTTAGCTGTTGCGAGCGCCACATCGTCCGAGAGCGCATTTAACATAAACGCCTCGAAATCTTCAAGCTTGTCGGGCTCTATTGACAGTCCGCCCGCCATTTCGTGACCGCCGCCACTGACGAGCAGGCCAGCCTCTTTGGCTGCAGAAATAGCGCCGCCCAGATTGACTCCTTTGATGGAGCGACCTGATCCCTTGCCTTGGCCAAATTGATCAATACCAATGACAATCGTTGGCTTTCCAAAACGGTCTTTGAGGCGACCCGCGACGATCCCGATTATCCCCGCATGCCAATCTTCCATCGCCACAATAATGACAGAATGGTTTTTCTTGGCCTCCCCCATCTCAAGGGCTTCGGTCAGGATTTTATCCTGCATCGCCCGACGCTCTGCATTGACACGGTCAAGCTCTGCGGCATGTGCATATGCAGTTTGGGCATTCTCCGTCGAGAGCAACTCTGCTCCCATATCCGCGCGGCCGATTCGACCACCTGCATTCAGGCGAGGCCCCAATACGAAGCCCGCATGATAGGTCGAGTAAGGTGGCTTTGCATCCGCGACATCGGCTAGCGCTTCGATCCCGACAATGTCATTGCGTGAGAGCACTTTTAGTCCCTGCCGCACAAAAGTTCGGTTGACCCCTGTCAACGGCACAACATCACAAATTGTTCCCAGCGCCGTAAGACCCAACAAATTTCGCAAATCAAAGCTCACAGATAAACCTCGTGCTTTCGCAAGCCTATTGAGCGCAACGATCAGCATAAATGTCACCCCTGCCGCCGCCAAATGGCCGAGACCTGAGCTATCGTCTTGGCGATTCGGGTTCACAATCGCAAAGGCGGGCGGCATGTCTGTGTGCATTAGGTGGTGGTCAACGACGATGACTGAGAGGTCAATCTCCGCGGCATGGTGCAAAGCCTCATATGCCGCTGCGCCGCAATCCATTGTGATCACAAGGTCTGCGCCTTGATCTTTGAGCGATTGAAACGCCTCTTCTGTGGGGCCGTAGCCTTCTTTGATGCGGTCAGGGATGTATAGTTTAAACTCGTATCCGATTGCCCTGCCCCAGCGGATCATCTGCGCCGCAGACGTCCCGCCATCGACATCGTAATCCGAGAATATCCAAATTTTTTCCTGCGTAGCAATCCCGTCCAAAATCCGCGCAGCAGCCTTGTCCACATCCTGCATAACAGACGGATCAGGCAGAGAGCTGCGGAGCTTTGGCGAGAGGAACGTCTCCGCATTTTCCGCAGAAACACCGCGCCCGCATAGTAGCGCAGCATCAAGGCGCGGCAGGTTTGTCTCTGTCACGAAAGCCTCAAGGGCATCATCTTCGCATCGCATAGTCCACTGCTGTCCCAGCAGCGAACGATTAACCCCAAGGCAGTCAGACACTAAATAGGACGCGCAGACCGTAATTTCTGCACAGCCCCGTCCATGGAGTTCATGATCAATGTATGCGTATGCACCTGACCGTTGGAGAACATTACGCCGTCTAGCATGGAGCCGTGCGTAACGCCTGTCGCAGCAAAAATTGTCGGGCCAGCGGCCAGAGACGAAATATCGTATTTCTGATCCAGATTATCGATACCGACACGCCGAGCGCGCTTGACTTCGTCGTCATTTCGGAAGTGCAGACGCCCCTGCATTTGCCCTCCAATACAGCGCAACGCAGCCGCCGCCAACACGCCCTCTGGCGCGCCGCCTTGACCGATATACATATCGATTTGCGTGTCTTTATCCGTTGTGGCGATCACGCCTTGCACGTCACCATCTGTGATCAAGCTAACTTTCGCATTCATACCGCGCAGAGCGTCAATGATGGGACTGTGGCGGGCACGATCAAGCACGCAGACCGTAATATCCTCTGGCTTTACGCCTTTGGCCTTGGCGAGCGCGCTCACATTGTCTTCGACGGAGTTATCAAGATCGATCAGGCCAGCCTTATAGCCAGGGCCAATCGCGATTTTATCCATATAGGTATCAGGCGCATATAGCAGCCCGCCGCGCGGCGCGAACGCCATAACCGCTAGCGCATTTGCCATGGCTTTCGCTGTTAGAGTTGTCCCTTCCAGCGGATCAAGCGCAATGTCGACTTCGGGCCCTTTGCCCTTGCCAACTTCTTCGCCAATATAAAGCATTGGCGCCTCGTCTCGCTCGCCTTCACCGATCACAATGCGGCCTTTAATTTCCATCGCATTAAGCGAGGTGCGCAGTGCGTCCACAGCCGCTTGGTCAGCCGCCTTTTCATCCCCCCGACCAATCAGGTATGACGCGCCAATAGCCGCTTTCTCAGTCGCAAGACCTGCCTGTAGCGCGAGCGCTGTATTAAATCCTAGTTTTGACATGATGTCCCTCAGCTTTCCTTAAATCTGCTATGATGCATATTATTCTGCGGCGTGTACTTGATATTTTGCGAATAAGGCTTTGATATTACGAGCAGCCTGACGAATACGCTGTTCGTTTTCAACAAGCGCAATACGGACATAGCCCTCGCCGTTTTCGCCAAAGCCATTGCCGGGCGACACAGCCACGCCAGCCTCTTCCATCAACAGCTTGCAAAACTCGACTGACCCCATATGCGCAAAGGCCTCTGGCACTTTGGCCCATGCAAACATAGAGGCGGGCGGCGATGGAATATCCCACCCTGCTCGACCAAAACTCTCTACCAGCACATCGCGTCGTGCCTTGTATATCTGGCGGGCATCCTCAACACAGTCTTGTGGGCCGTCCAGTGCCGCGCAGGCTGCAACCTGAATGGGTGTAAATGCGCCGTAATCCAGATAGGATTTAACCCGCGCAAGGGCCGCGATCAGGCGACGGTTCCCCACTGCAAAACCCATACGCCACCCCGCCATAGAATAAGTCTTGGACAGCGAAGTCGTCTCGATACACATGATATCATCTACGCCAGACACTTGGAAAATAGACGGCGGCGGATTGTCATCGAAATAAATTTCGGAATAAGCTAAATCCGATAAGATTATGATATCTTTAGCTTTTGCAATCGCCACGATCTCTTCATAAAAGCTAAGATCGCAGACGTGCCCCGTCGGGTTTGATGGGAAGCAAACTACAATCGCCATAGGCGGCTTTTCATCTTCTTCCAGCGCTTTCTTGACACCTGCCAAATACTCATCGGCCGTGATTGCGGGAATTCCCTTAATGACAGCCCCGGCGATGATGAAACCATAAGCGTGCAGTGGATAAGACGGATCAGGCGCATAAATGACATCGCCTGGCGCTGTGATCGCTTGTGCGAGGTTCGCAAAACCTTCCTTAGAGCCAATCGTCGCCACGATTTGATCTTCTGGATCTAGGTCAACATCGAAGCGGCGTTTATAATACCGCGCGCACGCTTTGCGCAGCCCGAATATACCACGCGACACTGAATAACCTGTTGTGCGAGGCTTTTGCACGGTCTCCACCAATTTATCGATTACGTGTTGGGGTGTTGGCAGATCGGGATTACCAAAGCCGAAATCGATAATATCCATGCCGTCCTTGCGCAGCTTCGCTTTCAGCTTATTGACCTCGGCGAACACATAAGGCGGCAAGCGTTTGATGCGGTAAAAATCGTCCGCTTCTTCATAAGTTTGATGTTGCATTAGTTGATCCCTCCCACAGGGTCGTCCAACTTATAGGCTTGCGCCTCAGACTTTAATCTGGCGAATTCGGCGTCAATTTGTGTGGGATCTAGCAAGCCGTCATCCGACGGCACATCGAACCCTGAGCGCAGGGCTATCAGGTCGCTAGCGGCTTTGTCCCATGCGGCATCTGATCGTTCGTCAACTGGCGGAGTGGGCGCGTCAGCAACGTCAGGGTAATCCCCATCAAGCTTTGCATCCTTAAATTCTGCCAAATTTTTCATGCTAAAGTCTGGCAGCTTCACAGTCGAACAGGCCGAGAGCAGCCCTGTGGCGAATAGACATATAACAAGGTTGGGCTTCATAGTTGACCTAGCAGCAAGCGAATAGACTCACGTGATAGCCCAAATACCGCGAATTTAAACTAAAAATATCTCAACACTTGCGAATGAGTTTAGGGAAAAACAGGCGCAGTCATCAGGCCGAGCGTTTCGTCCCAACCTTGCGTGAGGTTGTAATTCTGGATCGCCTGCCCAGATGATCCTTTGGTTAGGTTGTCGATGACAGAAATAATGATCGCGCGTCCCGGCACACGGTCAGCAAAAACACCAATTCGCGCGTAATTGCTGGCGCGGATATGACGCGTTTGCGGAACTGTACCTGCGGGTTCTACATGAACGAAAGGGTCATCTGCATAGCGCGCAACATAGACATCGCGCAGGTCTTCTGCTGTCACGTCTTCGGTCAATTCAACGTAGCAAGTAGCGATCATCCCGCGATTCATGGGAACGAGGTGCGGGGTAAAGCTGATCTGGCTGACTTGCCCGCCGATTTGCGACAGGCCTTGCTCGATCTCTGGTGCGTGGCGGTGAGTGGCAACACCGTAGGCATGAGCCCCGTCCGTGATCTCGCTATAGAGCAGGGCAGCTGAGGTTTTGCGCCCTGCCCCCGTGACACCGGATTTTGCGTCGATGATAATCGCGTTATCGGTAAACATACCCGCTTGAATCCCCGGCAAAAGCGCAAGCAAGCTGCAAGTGGGATAGCAGCCTGGACAAGCCACGAGTTTCGCGCCTCGCAACTCTTCACGCGCAAATTCTGTCAGGCCATAAACGCGGCCTTTTAGCATGTCTGGGAAGGCATGTGGCCGACCATAGGTGGCCGCATAAAGATCAGGATCAGACAGACGGAAGTCGGCGGACAGGTCGATGATCGTCTCGACTTTATCTTGTATGCTTGCAATCGCCTCTTGGCTCGCGCCGTGTGGTAGGCACGCAAAAGCGACGTCAACATTCTTCCAGTCCACCTCACCTATCGTTGTGAGGGTCGGCAAGTCATAGGCGGCAAAGTTTGGATAAACGTCCGCATATTCTTGCCCCGCTCGGCTATGCCCTGTCAGGCCGACCAACTTTAACTTTGGATGCTGCAAAATTAGACGGACGGCTTCCGCGCCCGTATATCCCGATGCCCCTAATATAACGGCGTTTTTCATCTAAATTCCCCAATAAAAAAGGCGCCTCGGTTGCCCGAAGCGCCTAGATAAGTAAGCAAGATATGCTTCGTAATCTTTAACGCTTAGAGAATTGGAAGCTCTTACGGGCTTTCGCCTTACCGTATTTCTTACGTTCCACAACGCGTGAGTCGCGTGTGATAAAGCCAGCAGCCTTGAGCGGTGCGCGCAAGATTGGCTCGTAATATGTCAACGCCTTGGTGATGCCGTGACGCACAGCGCCCGCTTGACCAGACAATCCGCCGCCTTTGACCGTTGCGAACACGTCGTAAGAATCAACACGGTCAGATACTTGGAATGCCTGCGCAATGATTAGACGTAGCACGGGACGTGCGAAGTAAACTTCCTGATCACGACCATTGACAACAATCTTGCCGTTACCTGGCTTAATCCAAACGCGAGCGATGGAGTTTTTACGTTTGCCTGTCGCATATGCCCGGCCCAGATCGTCGATCTTAGGCTCTGGCAGTGGCACGTTGCTGGCGGCAGGTGTTGCAACGCCATCAGCGTTCACATTGCCTTCCATGACGTTTTTCAGGTCTTCGAGTGTATTTGTGTCAGCCATGATCTAACCACCCTTCGTATTTTTAGAGCTCATTGATTTGAAGTCGATGACTTCAGGGTTTTGAGCAGAATGTGGATGCTCTGAACCTGCATAGATTTTCAGGTTAGAAAGTTGCTTGCGCGCCAGAGGGCTTTCCTTTGGCAACATACGCTGGACAGCTTTTTTGAACACACGCTCTGGGAAACGACCGTCGAGGATCTTGTCCGCTGTGCGCTCTTTCAAACCACCGGGGTAGCCTGTGTGCCAGTAATACACTTTGTCAGTGCGCTTTTTACCAGTGAATGCCACTTTTTCCGCATTGATGATGATGACATTGTCACCATGATCCATGTGGGGTGTGTAATTTGGCAAATGTTTGCCGCGCAGACGCATAGCTACAAATGTCGCTAGACGGCCGGTGACGACGCCTTCCGCATCGATCAGAATCCATTTTTTCTCGATCTCTGCGGTTTTCAGAAACTTGGTCGTTTTCATCTTACCCTCAAATAAATAGAAGGCCCGAATTGGGCCTCGCTTGATTGAGTGGGTAACTAGACGCAGCAGCGATCAGCGTCAACGGCTAAAATCACATACCTATGTCAAAATATTAAGTAAAAACAATGCTCTACAAAAACGGTATTATTTTACCGTATAAAATGACGACTTTTCCAGAACAAGCCGAGAGCAATGACGAACACCAAAATAGAGCTAAATTGGTGCCCGAGCGCGAGGCCAATATGCAGCGCATCATTCTCAACACCCGTCAGTAGTGTCACGATGCCCAGCACCACTTGCCACAGCAAGATTACCATGAACATCGTTGCTATACCCTGCAGATATGTGCCGCGCGCTTTCACCCACACCCAAATCGCCCAAGCCAAGATGATATAGGCGAGCATACGGTGGTTGAACTGGATCGCAGGTGTATTCTCAAACAGGTTCCGCCACATCGGGGTTTGGACGAAATAGCCAGACGGAATGAAACTACCGTCCATAAGTGGCCAGGTGTTATAGCTTAGCCCTGATTTTGTGCCAGCCACGAAAGCGCCTGCGATGATTTGCAAATAAACTAGCCCCGCAAGAATCCCTGTCCGCTTCATCAAAAACGCGTTTTCTGGAGGGCGACGAAATTCGTTGAGTGTAGATTTACGTAGCCAGTAAAGTATCGCCAGAATAATGAATGCCATGCCCAAATGCGTTGCAAGGCGATACTGACTAACATTTACCATGCCTTCTTGCAGACCACTATGCACCATCCACCAGCCAATCGCACCTTGGCAGCCAATCAACACTGCTGGGATTAAGAATAGCAGCCCTTTATCTTCGGGTAGCTTTTTACGTATTGCGAAGATCAAGAGCGGGACAACATAAGCAAGGCCAATAAACCGTCCGAGCTGCCGATGCGCCCATTCCCAGAAATAGATGAATTTGAACCCTGCTAAATCCATGTCAGGATGCTCGGCCTCAAATTCTGGTATCAATTTATATTTCTCAAACTCTGCCAACCACGCCTCTGTCGATAGCGGCGGTAGCGCTCCCGTAATAGGTGCCCACTCAGTGATTGAGAGCCCAGAATTTGTCAGCCGCGTCGCTCCGCCCACGACAATAATCGCAGCGACGAGTAACATCACGATCAGGAGCCAGAGCGAAATGGCGTTCTTTGACGAAGTCGATCCAGTTATCATAAGGTAGATATAGCGCGCACTGCGCTGCTTTCTCTGTGACAAATTGCCAGAACTTGCCCGGAACTTGCCCAGAACTTGCATTGGCCAGAATTTGGATTGGAAAGATGGTCGGAGTAGCAGGACTTGAACCTGCGACCTCTAAGCCCCCAGCTTAGCGCGCTACCAGACTGCGCCATACTCCGATGATCTTTGCAGCGGGTCTATAGTCCGAGCGCAGGGGCGCTGCAACCGCGAAATGACAGCTATTCGCTGGCGGCCTTCGTTTTAAAATCCTGCCAACGAGCGCGCAACCCAGTCAGGCTTTGCAAAGCGTCTTCCAGCTTTTGGCGGTCATTTGAGGATAGCCCCGTAGGTTCTGGCGCGGCCGCGGAGGCATGTGTAACGTATTCAGGCTCCGCAGTGGGGGCCACGGCAGAAGGCGCAATTTGTGGCGCGGGCTTTGGTTGCGGTGCCGAGAATATTGACGGCTTCTTTTCTGCTTTTTGAATACGCTCTGGTATTAAAACTGTGTCGACCAAATCACGGTCGCGCGAGGCTTTCTCAACTGAACGACCTAGCTCAACGATACGGTTCGCGCCCTTAACTCGGATCAGCTTTTGAACGTCTTTGATGGGGTGGTTTTCGTCATGGAGTAATTTCTTGATACCGCGTAAAAACTCAATATCTTCAGGGCGGTAGAAGCGACGACCTCCCCCGCGTTTGATCGGTTTGATCTGGGGGAATTTGCTTTCCCAAAAACGTAAGACGTGCGGTTGAAGGCCGAGTTCTTCCCCGGCTTCACTGATAGTTCTAAAGGCGCGTGTCGTTTTTGTTTGCATCTGATCCCGCAATTTCGCTTAGCTGCGAATCACAGTCTATCACTATTTTTTACTTAATGCCGAATCGACTCTTTCTTTGAGGACTTGAGACGGTTTGAAAACAAGGACGCGACGCGGTGTGATCGGCACATCTTCGCCTGTTTTGGGGTTGCGACCCATACGCTCTTTTTTATCACGCAGCGAAAATGTTCCAAACCCAGCGAGTTTCACATGATCCCCCTTTTGAAGGGCTTCACTAATGTGACCGATGAGGGATTCTGACGAGTGCGGCGCTCTCGGATCGGGACAAGCCAATCTCGCGATAGACAGACTCAGCAAGGTCGGCCCGTGTAACTGTCCCCGAATTGTTTGACATATCTCCCATGCAAGCAGTTAACAATTTTCACAGCCGTATAGCAAGCGTCAAAATGTAGAATCGCACTAAAAATAAGCTATATCAATAACGTAGAAGCGCAGCGCCCCATGTAAATCCGCCGCCAAATGCCTCTAACATAACCAAATCACCCCGTTTGATGCGTCCATCTTTAACGGCGGCGTGCATGGCGAGTGGCACGGATGCGGACGATGTATTGGCGTGCAAAGCGACTGTTGAAATAACGCTGTCAGGATCGATTTTGAGCTTTTTGGCGACCCCGTTCAAGATGCGTTGATTGGCTTGATGCGGGACGAACCAGTCAATATCGGCAATTTCAACGCCCGCTTGCTCTGCGCAATCACGCATGACTTGGGCAATTTCTGTCACCGCATGTTTGAATACGGCATTTCCCAACATCCGCAAATGTCCGACTGTCTGTGTCTTGGACGGCCCACCGTCAACATAGAGCATATCGCGGTAGCGCCCGTCAGAGCGCACATAGCTATGCAAGATGCCGGGTGCGTCATCATCATCTGTCTCAACCGCTTCGATCACAACGGCCCCCGCTCCGTCGCCAAATAGCACACAAGTCCCTCGGTCTTCCCAATCAATGATACAAGAAAAGGTCTCGGCCCCAATCAACAAAGCGCGCTTCGGCCCACCCGCCTTTAACAGCGCATCGGCGACATTTACGCCGTAGAGAAATCCGCTACACACAGCCTGCAGATCAAAGGCTGCGCCGTGATGCATGCCCAATCGCTCTTGAATGATTGTCGCTGTCGCAGGGAATGTTAGGTCAGGCGTCGATGTAGCGCAGACGATCACATCTATATCTGCGGCTGTCATACCCGCATCGTCTAATGCAGCCATAGCGGCGTGATAACCGAGGTCAGATGTGACCTCGCCATCTGCCGCGATATGGCGCTGTTTGATGCCCGTACGCTCGCGAATCCATTCGTCAGACGTATCGACGCGCGCCGCAAGTTCGACATTTGTTAATACCCGCTCTGGTAGATAGGTGCCAATGCCGCGTATGACGTTCCGCACGGCCATTAATTGATAAACCCGATATTGTCATCTTCATCATGTAAGGCGTCCAAACGCGTCTCGATGATGTTAAGAAAATCACTTTCCGCAAGCCCGATAGCAATATTGAGCGCCGTTGCGAAACCGATATGGTCTGTGCCGCCATGGCTTTTGACGACTACGCCGTTCAGGCCCAGAAACACCCCGCCATTAGATCGGCGCGGGTCGATTCGCTTCTTCAAGCGCCGCAGCGCTAGAATGTTCAAGAACGTCGTAAACTTCGACCACAAAGACCCATTTAGCGCTTCAGAGAAAAACGTCCCGATTAGCTTCGCCGTGCCCTCTGCTGTTTTCAGCGCGATATTGCCCGTGTAACCATCTGTCACAACGACATCGATGTCGCCAAAGGAGATGTCATTGCCTTCGACATAGCCTTTATAATTCAAATCCAATTCTGATTTGGACAGGCGTTCATGGGCGGCATTGACTGTGGCATTGCCTTTACCTTCCTCAGATCCAACATTCAGCAAGCCTACGGAAGGTTTGTCTTTGTGATAGATCGCGCGATAATAAGCTTCGCCAAGGACTGCGAATTCGGTCAGTTGCGCAGCGTCACATTCTATATTCGCACCCACATCCAAGACAACGCACATGCCGTCCTGCTGCGGCCAACTCGCCGCGATTGCAGGACGCTGTACGCCTTGTTTCATGCGTAGTTGTAGCTTTGACATCGCCATCAACGCACCGGTATTTCCTGCCGACACTGCAATATCTGCGCGCTTGCCCTTTACGTCCGCAATCGCGTTCCACATGGACGAACCCTTGCCGCGACGCAGCGCTTGAGAGGGCTTATCATCCATGCTGATCGTGAGTTCGGTGTGGCATAGTTCGGAGCGTTCACGTGTGCGCGGCGCCTTGGCCATAAGAGGTGCAAGTTTGGCTTCATCCCCGTGCAGAAGGAAGCGCGCGCGGCGCCCCTGCCCTTCGTGGGTCAAAAAATATTCAATGCCTTTGATAACAATATCGGGCGCATTATCGCCGCCCATGGCATCAATAGAGATGATCAAACCTTCTAACATGTTCGCCCTATACTGCGAGTTGCGCAGCTAGGCCAATGATTTTGCGAAATTTTCTAGGAGCGCCGACATTATAGGTCTGGAAAAGTGAAGTCGACCAGCGCGATTTCTCCCAGTGATTTACGCTCTAACGCGGTTGAAAACTGTATCATGTAATCCGCATAGCGCTCTGCGAATGTCTCACTCATCTGATCAGGGTGAAAGCCTTGCAGAGATGTCGTCAGGACAGATTTCGGCGTGTCACCCAGCAGGGCTTCGGTGTAGACTTTTACGCGAGCATAAAACAGTGAGATCATCGGCTTGATTCGTTTCTTAACCCCTGTGTCAGAAATCCCCTCCTCGCGTAGCGCAATTTCAAAATCATCTTTCATTTGATCAAACAAAGCTTGGCCCAGAAGGTGCCCATTTTCACCATGGCCATTGAGGGCCTTGAGAACGGGCGCGATGTGAAATGTCAGAACATCAATACGGCCGTCAAAATTGTCTGGCACTTGGTCTTTGCCGTAAAATTGTGGGAGTCGGGACTGCTTCATCAACGCATTATAGAGCCGCTCCGCGTCTTTATTGACTGAAGTTTTTCCGCCAAATAGCTTTGCAAAAAGGCCCATAAAAGTCTCAATCATCTTTACGTTTGGTCGCAATAGCTTACCGTGTTTTCACAGCTTAGCTCTTGCTCTTCATTCCAGCTTTGGCTACTGCAAATCAAGTTTTACAACAAGATAAAGTTCATATGACGCACACGGTTTTGAAAATCATGATGATCGCAGGGTTCGCTACCGTTATGGCTGGCTGCAACCCCGTGCTGCGCACTCACGGCTATGTCCCAACGGACGAAGCCAAACCGCAGGAAGTCAATCCAGAAACAGATACGAAGGCCACTGTTCTGGCGCGTCTTGGCAATCCATCAGTTAAATCTACGTTTGACGAAGACCTAGACGAAGACGTGTGGTTTTACATGCGGTCCGTGCGGCAGCGTTACGCCTATCTGCGCCCTAAAATCGAAGAGCGCAGCATTACTGCGATCACGTTTAACGAGGACGGCCAAGTGCAAAAGGTTGCGGAATATGGCATTGAAGACGGGCGTTATGTCAATTACGTTGACCGCAAAACGCCAACGCGTGGTCGTGAATTATCTGTGCTAGAGCAAGTCTTTGGCACGATAGGTCGCCTACCGACAGACCGTATTGGCGGCCAGCAAAATGTTCCGGGGGAGGAGGCGGTCCAGGCGGATAAAATATTCGCTTAGATTGCTTTTAAAAAACCCGGCAGACCAGCGTGTTCGTCGGGTTTTTTCTTGCACGAATTTCTGGTTATTCCGTCTCTAAAACGTGTGTTTATAGCCCTGAGACATGAGACGCTCACCATTCACCCAGACGCCCTCACCTTCGGCAACTGTACCGCATCTTGTGATTTTGAGCGGGAGAGCCTCCGCTGTCGACTTTAAAGCAGTGCGGCTAGTTTGCGAGGCCGTGAATAGTAATTCGTAATCATCTCCGAAGCTCGTCCCGTCGACGTGTTGGGCATCCAAATCGAGCCTAACACCGCTCGCCTTGGCAATATGACCTGCCTCGCTGATCAAACCGTCTGATATGTCGGCACAGGCACTCGCATATTGACGCAGAATTTTGCGGAATAAAAAACGTGGCTCGGGGCGCAAATACGCATCTTCACAGGCCAAGATTTCAGTCTCCGGCAGATCCAGCACTTTGCCTTGCATCAGCGCCAAACCCTTTTCTGCGCGCCCCAGCACACCCGTAAACCAGACGTCATCTCCCACTTTCGCCCCTGCTCGCGTTACCATCTCGCCCGTTGGCACCAGGCCGTAAACAGTTGCACTCGCGATCAGCGGGCCTGTGGTAGAGGTCGTATCGCCACCCATGATCGGGCAATCAAACGCCGATTGTGTCTCGTCTAACCCCTTTACAAAGCCAGCCATCCATTTGGCGTCAGTCCCCACTGGCCACGCGACCGATAGCATATAGCCGATCGGGCGTGCGCCTTTGGCCGCCAGGTCAGACAAAGCCGTGCGCAGGAGACGTTCAGAAAATCCACCGCCACGGCGACCCAACGGAAAGTGAACACCTTCAACCATTGTATCCGTTGAAATGATCAGGTCTTGCCCGTCTGGCACGGATAGCTTTGCTGCATCGTCCTGCAAGCCAAGTCCAGTAGGGCCAACCAGAGGACGCAGTAAATCAATGAAATCAAATTCGTCCATACTGAGAGCCTAGCAAGCCTTACGACGTTTGTCTCTTACTCGGTGTTGGCTTTGGTGTCTTCGCTAGGGCTTACAGTTGCTTCGGACAGATCAGCCGACTGCGGTATCGCCTCGCCAATGATGCCAAACTCTGCGCCGCGCGCTTGCTTGGCCACCGCTTCAATGACCGCATTGACCATGCCCGGTTCTTTACCGTCAAAGAATGAACCCGCCACCTTCACATATTCGCTGATAATCACTAGCGCTGGAATATCAGGGCGACGCAGGATTTCGTAGGCGCCTGAGCGCAGGACGGCTCGCAAAGTCATATCCAAACGGCGTAGCGGCCATTTTTCGGGCAACTTCGCCGAAATCGCGGCATCTATATCATCTTGGAACCGTACAGCGCCGCGAATGATGTCCTCGAAAAAATCCTCATCGGCGACGATCATGCCGGGCTCATCCTCATGGCCGAAGCGGTGGTCCAAAAATTGTTTGACGACAGCGTTAGACGAGTCTGCTGACAGTTCCATCTGATAGAGCGCCTGCACAGCAGACGTCCGCGCGGCCCGACGTAGTTTCGGGTTTGCTCCGCTGGATTTGCGTGTTTCGGACACTATGATAATTCTTCGCGCAGTTGGATCATCCGCAGCACGGCATTAGCCGCAAAACCGCCTTTGTCCTTTTGGTCGGGCTTCGAGCGTGCGATGGCCTGAGCTTCATTTTCAACCGTAATAATGCCGTTACCGATGGCGAGTTGGTGATTGACCGCAAGGTCCATTAACGCTCGCGCACTCTCGCCGCAGACATAATCATAATGCGTTGTCTCACCCCGAATAACGCAGCCCAAAGCGACATAGCCGTCATAGCCTGCGCCCGCTTTTTCGGCGTAGCTAATAATATGCGGGATTTCGAGCGCACCGGGGACATTGACCTTCACAACTTCCGCCCCCGCCTTTTGCAGTTGGGCCAGAGCGCCTTGGAGCAAATCCTCAGAGATAGACTCATAATAGCGAGCTTCGATAACTAGAATTTTCATTTTATTTCTTTCCGCTAACAAGCGGCGTGATGCCCGCAAGTTCAAGGTCATAGGCCTCAAGCCCGATGAGTTTTGGCATCGTGTTAGTGATCAAACGCATCTTGTGAACACCCTGATGTGTCAGAATTTGCGCGCCGACACCATATTCTCTAATCGTCTGCTGTTTACGATCAATCTGGCTTTTGTGAGCCCCCAAGCGTTCCAGCAGCGTATCAATCGACCCTTCACGGATCAGGACGAACACCGCGTGACCGTCATAGGACGCCAGTTGTTTCATGGCGTCCCAGATTAACCCTGACCGAGAACTCTCTTCATACAGAACGTCGCCCGCAAAATCGACTTTATGAACACGAACAAGCGTCTCCGCATCCGCACTAGGCTCCCCACGGCTCAGCGCTACATGCTCTAGCCCGTCTAAGAAATTTCGGTAAATGTGGATTTTAAACTCATCACCATTTTGCGACGTGAAATCAGACGTCGCGACGTGGCGCACGAAGTGATCTTTTTTCATCCGATAGGCGACCAGATCTTCAATCGTGCCGATCTTAAGGCCGTGAAATTGTGCAAACTTCACTAAATCATCAAGACGCGCCATCGTCCCGTCATCATTCATAATTTCGCAGATGACAGCAGACGGGTTCAGGCCCGCCATGCGAGAAATGTCTACTGAAGCTTCGGTATGACCGGTTCGCACTAAGACCCCCCCATCGCGGGCGATGATCGGGAACATGTGGCCGGGCGAGACAATGTCGTCTGCGCGAGAATTAGGATCGATAGCTGTCTGGATCGTCAAACTACGGTCGCTGGCAGAAATGCCCGTGGTCACGCCTTCGCGAGCTTCAATCGATTGCGTGAAAGCCGTTTCAAAGCGTGATTTATTTTCCGCACTCATATTGCGCAGACCCAATTCCTCAGCGCGCGCTTCTTCGATTGCTAGACAAATCAGTCCGCGGCCAAATTTAGCCATGAAGTTCACAGCATCAGGCGTTGCAAATTGCGCAGGGATAATCAGGTCACCCTCATTCTCGCGGTCTTCGGCATCGACAAGTATATACATGCGGCCATTGCGGGCATCCTCAATAATCTCTTCCGGCGTGGCGAGATTATAGACATCTTGGAATGTGGCTTCGTTCAAATCAGACATGCTTATGCTTTCATATGGGCCAGGTAGCGCGCGACATAGCGGGCAATGAGATCAATTTCTAGATTTACTTTGCTACCGACCTGTAATTTTCCAAGGGTCGTGACGTCCCACGTATGGGGGATGATGTTGACTTCAAACTCTGACCCTTCAACGTCATTGACGGTCAGCGAGACGCCATCAATCGTGATAGACCCTTTTGGGGCAATTCCGAATGCCATATCCTCAGGCGCTTTGAAGCGTAATTTGTGAGACCCCGCGATCTCTTGCATCGCGATCAGCGTGCCGACACCGTCGACGTGACCCGTCACCATATGCCCGCCCATTTCGTCTTTACCCGTTAGCGCACGCTCCAAATTAACCCGCGTACCTGCTGTCCAATCGCCCATCGTCGTCTTGGACAAGCTCTCGTCAGATACCTCAATCGCGTACCAATCGGCGCCTTTTTCGATCACGGTCATGCAAGCGCCAGAATGTGAGATTGACGCGCCAATATCTATGCCATTTATGTCGTAGGCGCAGTTCACGTCCATGCGCGTGTCGCCCCACTCACCGCCTGTTCCGCGCGTGACTGACTTAATTGTGCCAATGTCTGTGATGATGCCTGTAAACATTATACCGTCCGTTCATATCTCTCGTGGAGATCATCACCCAATTCGTTCACCTCAATACGGGTGTATTGCCGCGCAAGACTTAAGTCTGTTAAGCCAAGTTCGCCGATCCCGCTGCGACCATCCCCGCCGAGAATAAGCGGCGCGCGGAACCATTCAATGCGGTCAATCGCCCCTAATTTGACAAAACTCGCCGCTAATGTCCCTCCGCCTTCAACCAGCAGCGTTGAAACGCCGTTGCGAAACATAAAATCAAGCGCAGCCTCAAGATCAAGTTTATCCTTATAAGCGATTGGAAACAAACGCACACCTAGGGATTTCAGAGCATCAGCACGCTGCCCTTGGTCAGATTTACAGAACACCCAAACAGGCGTCTTATTGGCTGTCTGAGCCAATTCTGAATCTGGGGATAGGCGTAGCTCGCTGTCAAAAATAATACGGATGGGGTTGGGCGCTCCGTCCATGCGCGTCGTCAGCTGTGGGTTATCGAGTACAGCGGTATTGGAGCCCACGGCAATAGCGTCATGCGTCGCCCGCAAACGTCGTCCTGCGGCGCGTGACTCATCACCCGTAATCCATTCGGATTGACCATTGGCCAACGCAATTTTACCATCCAAAGATGTTGCCAGCTTGAGTGTGACGGTAGGTCGGCGCAAACCTTATTCTTCCTCATCAGGCGAACTCTCACCTGCGGCTAGCTTTTCCTCAACGATGAAATCTTCAAAATCTTGCGTCGCGCGGAAATCACGATAGACCGAGGCGTAGCGCACATAAGCAACCTTATCGAGGTTCGCGAGGCCTTCCATGACCAATTCACCGATCTGGTCAGAGGTAATATCGGAATTACCGGACGATTCGAGTTGCCTCACAACGCCGCTAATCATCTGCTCTACGCGCTCTGGCTCAACACCGCGCTTTTGCATGGCAATCATCACCGAGCGCGCGAGTTTATCGCGGTCAAACGGCGTGCGGCGGCCAGATTTTTTAACAACCGTCAGCTCTCGCAGCTGGACCCGCTCAAATGTCGTAAACCGACCCGAGCATTTATTGCAGGCACGGCGGCGGCGCACCGCGCTCCCGTCCTCAGCCTGACGGCTATCTTTGACTTGCGTGTCTTCGCTGGAACAAAATGGACATCTCATGGCGGCTAACTAACACGTTTCACAAATTCCGCAAATGCGATAAGGCGTTTGAAAGACGAAGGAATTTGCATGGCTATCCGACCTGCCACACAAGATGACCATGAGGCGATATGGGATATTTTAAAGCCTATATTTCGGGAAGGGGAAACCTACCCTATTGACCCCAATGTGTCTCAAGATGACGCCCTCGCCTATTGGTTCGCGTCCCATAAGCAGGTATATGTTTATGAGGACGAGATGGGGATCATCGGCACTTACTACCTCTGCCCAAACTCGACAGGCCCAGCCGATCATGTTGCGAATTGCGGATATGCGACACACCCAAAGGCACGCGGCAAAGGCGTTGCAAGCCAGATGTGCCTTCATTCTTTCGAGGCTGCCAAATTGGCAGGTTTTCGCGGGATGCAGTTCAATCTTGTCGTCGCGACCAACACAATCGCCTTCGGCCTCTGGCAGAAGCTCGGCATGGAATTAGTCGGCACTCTCAAAGGCGCATTTGCCCACCCAACACTCGGCGATGTGGACGCGCACGTAATGTTCAAGCGGTTGGATTAGCCCCCGTAGATCGGGAACCTTGCTGTGAGCGCTTTTACGCGCTGCTTCACGCTTTCCTCGACCTCGAGATTGCCCTTTGGGTTTTCGGCGAGCGCGTCTAGGACTTCGGCCATGAGCTGTCCGATTTCACGGAATTCTGCGATGCCGAAACCGCGCGTGGTGCCAGCGGGTGAACCAACACGGATGCCTGACGTGATCGTGAATTTCTCTTTGTCGAACGGGATGCCGTTTTTGTTACACGTGATGTAAGCGCGACCAAGCGCCTTTTCAGCCGCATTACCCTTCACGCCTTTGGGCGAGAGGTCGATGAGGGCTAGATGCGTATCCGTGCCGCCCGTCACAACCGCGTAGCCCGCCTCTACCAATGCGCCGGCCATAGCTTTGCAGTTATCGATCACGGCTTGAGAGTAAGCTTTAAATTCTGGTTTCAGCGCATCACCAAAGGCCACGGCTTTACCCGCAATGACATGCATCAGTGGACCACCTTGAAGGCCTGGGAAGATCGCAGAGTTGAATTTCTTAGCGAGCTTTTCATCATTGGTAAGGATCATGCCGCCGCGTGGGCCGCGAAGGGTTTTATGCGTGGTAGTGGTCGCGACATGGGCGTGCGGAAACGGACTTGGATGTGTGCCGCCTGCCACAAGACCCGCAAAATGCGCCATGTCGACATGCAAGTAAGCGCCGACCATGTCTGCTATCGCACGAAAACGGGCAAAGTCGATTTGTCGTGAGTAGGCTGAGCCGCCGCAAATAATCAACTTTGGCTGATGCTCTTTGGCGAGCGCTTCCACTTGATCATAGTCAATCAGATTTGTGTCTTCAGTCACGCCGTAAGCGATCGCGTTAAACCATTTCCCAGACATATTCGGTGGTGCGCCGTGGGTTAAATGACCGCCAGAGGCGAGGTCCATGCCGAGGATCGTATCGCCTGGCTGCAACAGTGCGAGGAAGACACCTTGATTGGCTTGACTGCCTGAATTGGGCTGCACATTGGCAAAGCCGCAATCAAACAACTCGCAAGCGCGATCAATCGCCAGTTGCTCTGTCACGTCGACATATTGACAGCCGCCATAATAGCGTTTGCCTGGATAACCTTCGGCGTATTTATTTGTCAGCACAGAACCTTGCGCCTCCAAGACAGCCTGAGACACAATGTTTTCTGACGCGATCAGCTCGATCTCGTGCTTCTGTCGATCCAGTTCATCCTGCATAGAAGCATAGAGATCAGGATCGCGGTCTTTGAGGGACTGCGTAAAGTAGTTGGACAAGTGAGCGGTTGATTGGTCGTTAGCGGCAGCGGTCATGGCGCGACTCCGTTGATTGAGTTTCGAGGCTGCAATACGCGGATTAGTGCATCATCGCAATGCGCCAATATGACATTGAATATAACTTACGCGACTTTTTCGCGTTTCAGTTCAAATTCTGCCCAAACAATGTCCAGCGCAGCCATCAATTCGTCCATCATAGCATCTGTGTGGAATGGGCTTGGCGTAAAGCGCAGGCGCTCTGTGCCGCGGGGAACGGTCGGGAAGTTGATCGGCTGGGCATAGATGCCGAAGTCCTCGATAAGGCGGTCAGAGATCGCTTGGCACTTCACAGGGTCACACACCATGAGGGGTACAATGTGCGTTTCGCCATCAATGAACGGATAGCCCGCCGCACGGAAACGATCCTTTAAAGCATTGGCGCGTTCTTGGTGCATTATGCGTTTTTCAGGTGTCACTTTGAGGACTTTCACAGATCGCAACGCGCCAGCTGCCGTGCTAGGCGGGACGGAGGTTGTGAAGATGAAGCCTGACGCCATGGAGCGGACAGCGTCGATAATGACCGAGTCAGCTGCGATATAGCCGCCGACCATGCCGTAAGCTTTCGCGAGTGTGCCTTGGATGATGTCTATACGGTCCATCAACCCGCGCTCTTCGCATACACCGCCACCTGTTGGTCCGTACATGCCGACCGCATGAACTTCGTCAATGTAAGTTAGCGCATTGTATTTATCGGCCAGATCGCAAATTTCTTTGATCGGCGCGATATCGGCGTCCATAGAATAGACACTCTCAAACGCAATGAGCTTCGGGGCATCATAGGGCAATTCTTTGAGTTTAGCTTCGAGGTCAGCCAGATCATTGTGCTTGAATATTTTTTTATCGCATCTCGCACGGCTAATACCGCTGATCATAGAGGCGTGGTTCATCTCATCGGAAAAAATCGTGAGGCCGGGCAGAATTTTACTCATCACGCCTAAAGTCGCTTCATTCGCAACATACCCAGACGTCAGCACGAGAGCGGCGTCCTTTTGGTGAAGCGAGGCCAATTCTTGTTCTAGTTGAACATGATAGCGCGTGGTGCCAGAGATATTGCGTGTGCCGCCAGACCCTGTACCTGCGGCATCAACAGCGGACTTCACGGCTTCAATCACACATTCGTTTTGCCCCATGCCGAGATAGTCATTTGAGCACCAAACGGTGATGTCTTGTTCAGCATCTGGCTTAAACCATGTCGCTTGAGGAAACGCACCAGCTTTACGGCGAATATCGCGGAAGATGCGGTAACGACCTTCTTCCTGCACAGTCGTCACTGCGGCCTGAAACTGGTCTCTGAATTTCTTATTCATAGGTGAATCCTGCATTTGAGTGGTGTATAGCCCAACAACAGGTCAGATTCCAATGCTTAAACGCCGCAGTATTTGATCTGGCGCAAATTTAGAAGGCTTTGTATAAGGTCTTGAAATATTGGAGATAATTGTGTCGAGCTACCCTCAGTTAAGAATGCGTCGCAAACGGCAGGCAGATTGGTCCCGCCGATTAGTCGCCGAGACACATTTATCAGTCAATGGTCTGATCTGGACAGCCGTAATCACGGACGGCATAACGGAAGCTGTGCCGAGCCTACCAGGCGTCAACCGTTTGTCCTTGGAAGATGTAGTTTCTCAAGCCAAAGAACTGGCAAATTTGGGCGTGCCAGCCTTGGCATTGTTTCCTCATATCGACCCTAAAACGAAATCGGAAGACGCGCGCGAAGCCCTCAATCCTGACGGTCTTGTACCGCGCGCTGTGAGAGCTTTGAAAGCTGAGGTGCCAAATATCGGTGTCATCGTGGATGTCGCACTCGATCCCTATACCTCCCATGGGCATGACGGCGTGATGGAGGGCGAGACCATTGTGAACGACGCAACCGTCTCATTACTGGCTGAGAGCGCGATCGTTCTGGCCGAAGCGGGAGCTGACATAGTCGCGCCGTCAGACATGATGGACGGACGGGTTGGTGCAGTTCGCGACGCACTAGAAAGCCATAACTTTCAAGATGTTATGATTATGTCCTACGCTGCTAAATATGCATCTGGCTTCTACGGACCTTACCGCGATGCGATTGGAACTTCGACGGCATTGAAAGGCGACAAACGCACTTATCAGATGGATCCAGCTAACTCCGACGAAGCCCTGCATGAGGTTGCGTTGGACCTGATTGAAGGTGCGGACATGGTCATGGTGAAGCCCGGCATGCCTTACCTCGATATTATTCGCCGCATCAAAGATGAATACGCTGTTCCCACCTATGCGTTTCAGGTCAGCGGGGAATATGCCATGATCATGGCGGCGGCTCAAAACGGCTGGCTGGACGAAAAACGTGTGATTATGGAGAGCTTGATGAGCTTTAAGCGTGCGGGTTGCGACGGCGTTTTAAGTTATTTCACGCCCAAGGTTGCGCGGTGGCTGGCTGAGGCGCGCTAGAGCGAAATGACGTCTGGCTGATACTCGGTCGGGCTAACGCCATACCATTTCTTGAAAGCCCGGGTAAATGCGCTCTGGTCGTTATAGGCGAGCAGTTGCGCAATTTCGGTAAAGGTTTTACCCTGTCGCATATAGGTCTGGCAAAGATTTTTGCGAACATTGGCTAGAATATCGCGGTAGCTATGCCCTTCCTCTTTGAGTAAGCGACGGAGGTTGCGCGGGCTCATGCCAATGTTTCTGGCTACATAATCAAAACCAACTTGCTGATCTTTGATGCCTTCGTGAATGATGTGAGAGATACGCTGACTGATCCCTGACTTTTGCTCTACCCGCTCCATGATCTCGTCTAATCGATGGCGAACGTAAGCGAGTTTTTCAGGATTGGAGGTCGGTAGTGCTTGGTCGACCGTTTCCGAATTAAATTTGATTTGATTGCGGTCTGCGCCAAAGCGGACATCCATACCAAATACCATCTCAAACCCCACCATATCCTTGGGCTTTTGATGCTTGAAATAAACGGTCTCAACACCCTTCTGAAAGCCCCAAGACAACCAATTCGTAGTGGTTGCATAGCCAGCGAAGACCAATTCCGTGGCATGCCTATACTCATCATGCTTATCAAAGTTTTCATCCCAAATCATAAAGACGCCGTCCTCGCGGCGCTCTAGACCTGATGCCCCCATCGTCTCTGTCAGCGTCTGATACATGGCATTGATTTGGACAGCTTCGGCTATGGTCCCGCAAAGCGCTAGAATACTGCCCGTTTCGGTAAAGGTCGCCACGCGGAAACGGTAACCGACCTGCATCCCGATATTAGGTTCGTTCAACTCACGCGACGCAAAATCGAGCAGGTCGCGTAATTTGTCCATGTGGATGCGGGTTTTGAGATTTGACAGGTCGGCCTGCGTCAATGAGATATGCCGAAGGGACATCTCCCGATCCAAGCCCATATTATCAAGAATTTTGATAACGCTCGAAAAGTACAGACTGGATATATACCCTATGTCCATAAAACCCTCTCAGTTGCGTTATCTTACCGCACCCCCCATTTAATTACAAGGCAACGAAAAACCTACTCCGTCAGCCGTTTTAGAAGGCTGGACGTGTCCCATCGGTGACCCCCCATGGCCTGAATATCCGCGTAAAATTGGTCCACTAATTCGGTGACAGGCAGGCTGATATTGAGGCTTTTGGCGGTTTGTTGGACAATGCCGAGATCCTTGCGCATCCAATCCACTGCGAAGCCGAAATCAAACTCACCCCGCGCCATGGTCAAAGCCCGGTTATCCATCTGCCAACTCTGCGCCGCGCCTTTGCCGATAGCCCCCACAACCTCTTCCATATCTAGCCCAGCTTTCTGCGCAAAGAATACGGCCTCAGATAGCCCCTGAAGCAAGCCCGCAATGCAGATTTGGTTGACCATTTTGGTCAACTGCCCTGCCCCGCTTGGCCCCATGAGCTTCACGGCTTTAGCGTAGCTATCGATTATGGGCAGCGCGGCTTCAAACGCGTCTTGATCACCGCCGCACATCACTGTTAGTTGCCCATTTACAGCGCCCGCTTCGCCGCCAGAAATCGGCGCATCGATGAAAGCAAGCCCCTTCGCCTCGGCATCAGCGTAGCAGGCTTTGGCACACGCATCAGAGGCCGTGGTGTGATCAACGACAATCGCGCCAGGTCTTGCGGCTGGCAGGACTTCGGCCATCACCGCTCGCACATCCTTGTCTTCGCCAACGCACAAAAAGATAAAATCCGCCTCCGCAACAGCCTCAGCAATAGTCGTATAAGCCTTACCTCTGTATTCAGACGCCCATTTTTGCGCCCGCGAAGCCGTTCGGTTCCAGACTTTGACGTTATGTCCTTGCGTCACCAGATGCCCTGCCATCGAATATCCCATCACGCCAAGGCCTAAGAATGCACAATTTGCCATATCACTCCCCATTATTCGTCAGAAACTACTTGCCTCTTACGGTCAAATCCCAACAAATGAAACCTATGACACGGGCAAGCTCTTCCATACAACTAACGCCGCCTATGCGAGAGGCTACAAGGTAATGTTTGACCTCCCCGACCTCTACGTCATGATTGGCGTATTCGCGATTATCGCGGTCAGCGTCTATCTCTATGTGCGCGAGCAATTCACAATTGAGGCGATCTCAGTCGGCGTCATTCTGGCGCTCATGGTTTTTTTCTATGTAACGGGCGGTGATGAGCCTGTCCTTAAAAGCGGCGATATTCTATCAGGCTTTGCCGCGCCCGCTCTTATCACTATCATGGCACTGCTCGTCGTGGGTCAAGGCATGTTCCAAACGGGAGCGCTCGAACGACCCATCATCAGGATTAATGCTGCGCTGGAACATTCCCCGCGGCGCACATTGACACTCGTTTTTGCCGTCGCATTTGGCGTATCAATGTTTATCAACAATACGCCAGTCGTGGTCATGTTCATCCCTGTATTGGCGGCGATGTCAGCGCAGCTTCGCCGCAAAGCGTCTCGTTATATGATGCCGCTTAGCTTTATCTGCATCTTGGCAGGGATGACGACGCTGATCGGGTCGTCCACAAACCTCTTGGTCAATGACGTATTAGAACGCACGACCGATTCAAGCCTCTCATTTTTCACGCAGTTCTGGCCTGGCATGACCCTCGCGGCGATTGGCTCTGCCTATATCATTTTTGCCGCCCCCTATCTGCTGCCCGACCGCAAAGGGCCAGAGACGGAAATCAGTAATTCAGGGCAGCAATATATCGCCCAAATACGTGTGACGCAGGGGCATCCGCTGATCGGCGCAAAACCTGTGGCAGGCTTGTTTCCGAAACTTCGCGACGTCACGGTTCGTATGGTGTTGCGCGGAGAGCGGTCCATTCTGCCACCTTTTGAAGACAGTTTGGAGCTAGACGATATTCTCGTCGTGGCCGCCACGCGAAGCTCGCTGTCCAAACTTTTGTCGTCACAACCTGCCTACCTCAAAGGTATGCTCGAAATCACAGGCTTTGATGAACAACCAAGACCAACGTCAATTACGTCTGAGACGATTGTGATTAGTGAGGCCGTCATCGCACCAGGCTCTCGGATGATTGGTCGTAATATTGAGCAAATTGGCTTTCGGCGACAAACTGGCTGTCTTGTCCTGGGTATTCAGCGGCGATCCCGTATGATCCGCAAAAGCATGCTAGATATTCGCCTAGAGGCTGGCGATGTGCTACTGCTATTTGGATATGATCCCGACATTCGCAATTTGCGGGGAGAGCGTGATTTATTGCTGCTCGATTGGTCAAAGGTGGAATTGCCCAACATCCGCAAATCCCTTTTTGCGCGGCTGATATTCATTGCCACAATCGCATTTGCTGCAACCAGCATCCTTCCTATAGAGATTGCAGCCCTCGGCGGGGCGCTCGCTATGATTGCCACGGGCTGCCTCAATGTACGCCAGGCTATTCGAGCGTTAGATATGCGAATTTTCCTCCTGATAGGCGCCGCCTTTGCTATGGGGCTAGCGCTTGAGAAGTCGGGCGGGGCGGCCTTGATCGGCAACACTGTCGCCAACGCCTTCATTCCCTTTGGCCCGCAAGTTGTGATAGCCGTGACATTCCTGCTAATCGCCTTTTTCACAAACATCATATCTAACAGCGCGACGGCTCTGATCTTTACACCCATTGCATTGTCCGTGGCGGATAAAGCTGACATTCCGCCGCTCGCCATGGTGCTGACCGTGATCTTTGCGGCGAATTGTTGCTTTGCCACGCCGATTGCTTATCAGACAAATCTTCTCGTCATGGGTCCAGGGCACTACAAGTTCTCAGACTTTATCCGCTTCGGCGTACCGCTGATATTGCTGCTATGGGTCAGCTATGTCCTACTTGCGCCCGTCTTCTTCGCGCTTTAGGTGATATCCATGTCGCATCCTTTTGATCCGAACAGATTGCAGTTTTACCTGACAATCCCCTCGCCCTGCCCCTATTTGCCAGGACGCATGGAGCGGAAGATATTTACGCAGCTTGATCCGCTCGACGGGCCGCACCTTAACAATTACCTCACCCATGCGGGCTTTCGCCGCTCGCAAAATGTGATCTACCGCCCCGCCTGTGAGAGCTGCCGCGAATGTCGCAGCTTACGTATTTGTGTCGAAGAATTTAAGCCCAGCAAAAGCTTTACCCGCACGATCAAACGCAATGTCGATTTGTCCGCAGAGGTACGCGACGCTATCGCCACGCGAGAGCAGTTCGATTTGCTGCAATCCTACCTTGATGCCCGTCACGCAGGCGGCGGCATGAATACGATGGATTTTCAGCGCTACGAAATGATGGTTGAAGAATGTGCATCCGAGACCGAAATTATAGAATATCGTTTGCCTGACGGTACGCTGATTGCCTGTATGTTGATCGACAGATTGATGGACGGGTTTTCTCTCGTTTACAGTTTTTTTGATCCCGCCCGCACATCGCGCTCGTTAGGCAATTATATGATCCTGGATCAGATTGAACGCTGCGCGACTGAAAACCTGCCTTATCTTTATCTGGGGTATTGGGTGCCAGACAGTCCAAAAATGAAATATAAAGCTCGCTTCCAGCCCTGCGAAGTCTTGGGCAGTGCGGGTTGGAAACCGCCCGTCGCCACATGAGCGTAAAACGTCGCGACATAGTGATTGGCGCCGCCGCACTCGCCACTGGCGCAGGGGTTGTCGGCGCTCTTCGCCCTAAGACAGCGCAAAGCTCCGCCCCAAATAAATCGGACCTCGCTGCGCCAAACATATCGCAAAATATGCGGCAGTTTCGCCTCGCAACATCTTGGCCGAAAGACTTCCCTGGCTTAGGGCAAATGCCAAATTATATCGCAGATATGGTGCGCACTATGTCAGGCGGGCGGCTGGACATTAAAGTTTATGCAGCGGGCGAACTCGTCGGCGGCTTAGAATGTTTTGACGCCACCTCGACAGGGGCCGCGGACATGTATCATGCTGCGGAATATTACTGGCAAGGCAAAGCGAAGGGCTTTTCCTTTTTCACCGCAGTTCCCTTGGGGATGACAGCGGCCGAGATCATGGGTTGGATTGATCATGGCGGCGGACAGCAATTATGGGACGACCTGTCCAAAGGCTTCAATATCAAACCGCTACAGGCGGGCAATACGGGGCATCAAACAGGCGGGTGGTTTAAGCGAGAAATCAATTCTCTGGAGGACTTTCGCGGTCTGCGCATGCGAATTCCTGGCCTCGGCGGAGAGATGATCCGAAGGCTTGGCGGCACAGCGGTGACGCTCGCGGGAGGAGAGATTTTTCAAGCGCTGCAGAGCGGGGCGATTGACGCAACCGAATGGGTCGGGCCTTGGAATGATGTTTCTTTCGGCTTTCACCGAGAGGCCCAACACTACTACGCCCCAGGCTTCCACGAACCGGGCGCGTCGCTGGCTCTGGGCATCAATTTGCAAGTCTGGGACAGCCTGAGCGCAGAAGATCAAGCGATTTTCAAGGCTGCTTGCGCAGCTGCCAACCATTACAGCCTCGGTGAATATACAGTGAAAAACGGCTATTGGCTGCAAGTCCTCAAGACTGATTACGGGATTGAACCGAAGATTTTCAATGACGATATTTTGCGCGAAGTCGGACGCATAGGCGACGAGGTTGTGACGGAATTTGCGCAAGCCGACGCCGTGACCCGTCGTATATATGAGAGCTATCTCGCCTCCCGCAATACCAGCCGCAGCTGGACAGAAATGTCGGACGGCCTGTTCATCAAAGCGCGGCAGATCGCGCTTGGGCAATAGCGGGAGATTGGCGTGAATTGGGCGGCGATGTTTCAAACGATTGGCTGGGCCTTCCTGCCCGTCCTCGCCCTGCCCTTGCTCTATTTAATTTGGCCCGAGGCAAAACTTCTACAAAGCTTATCCCGCGCGTTGATCCGCACGATTGATAGCGCGGTCAATGCCATCGGAGAGATCGTGAAGTGGGCTTTGCCTGCCCTCGTCCTCTCAGTCGCTGCCTCCGTCTTCGCGCTATCTATCTTTGGTGTGACAACCACAAAATTGCTAGAAAGCGCAGGATACTTTCAAGCCATCATTATTACTCTCGGTGCGGCCGCAACTTTGCTGGCAGGGCAGCATGTACGGGTGGACATTTTCCATGCGAAGATGGGGCCCAAAGCCAAATCCCGCGTTGATTTGATTGGTTTCTACGCGCTGCTTTTGCCCAGCTGTCTGCTGATCCTCTGGAACTCACAGAGCTTTGTGGGATTTGCGTGGCGCATTTTTGAAGGCTCATCAGAGGCCGACGGAATCAAAGGCGTGTTCCTGCTCAAAACGCTGATCCCAATTTTCGCCGTCTCGATGATTGTGCAAGCCCTCGCGATCAGCCTACGAGCGGCCATGTGCTTGGCAGGACAAACAAGACCCGAACGCCCTATCCATATCGATCCATTTTTTCACACCGCGGAGGGTGATGCGATCAAGGGCTCGCCACAATGACAGGCGCGGAAATCCTCGCCATACTCATGTTTATAAGCGCGTGCGGCGCATTAATGGGCGGGTATAATGTCGCCTTCACCCTCTCTGGCGTCTCGCTATTGTTTGCGGGGATTGGCGTGCTGATCGGACATTTCGACAGCGCCTTTCTACTATCGCTCCCTGGCCGCATTTATCCGCTCATCACGCGAGAGATTTTGATTGCAGTGCCGTTATTTGTATTCATGGGGGTGATGCTAGAAAAGTCTCGCATTGCCGAAGACTTGCTCAACAACATGGGTGATTTGTTTGGGCCTATGCGTGGTGGGCTAGGTATTTCTGTGATCTTTGTCGGCGCGCTGCTCGCGGCCAGCACGGGTATTGTTGGCGCGACCGTCGTAACAATGGGCCTCCTCTCCCTCCCCACCATGCTCAATCGCGGTTACGATCCCTCGCTGGCCTCCGCGTCCATTGCTGCGTCTGGCACGCTAGGTCAGATCATCCCGCCCTCCATTGTGTTGGTCATCCTCGGCGACCAAATCTCTAACGCTTTCCAAGAAGCGCAGCGCAGTTATGGCCTCATCGGAAATAAAGTCGTGTCCGTTGGTGATCTGTTTGCAGGGGCGCTGATCCCGGGTCTGATTTTGGTTATGGCCTATGCGCTCTATATCTTCATCGTCGCCGTGATGACCCCCAGCAAAGCCCCTGCGATTGACTGGCCTGAGGGCACAAATGCGAAAGCCTTACTGTGGAAATCCGCCAAGGCGATGGTGCCGCCGATCTTCCTCATCATAGCCGTACTCGGCTCAATTCTGTCCGGCTACGCAACCCCCACACGCGGCGCAGCGCTCGGCGCTTTGGGGGCAATGTTGTTGGCAACCTATAAACTTAATGCCAAATCTGACGGGCGACAGACTATGAAATTTGCGGCTTTATTCGCCGCCTGCGCCTTCCTCGCGCTGATCGCGCTCGATCTAACGGGCGTTGATTTGCGCGTTACGCAAGAAAGCTGGGACGGGATTGAGGTCTTGGCGGGCGGCGCGGCAGCGGTGTTGATCGGGTTAGGCGGGATCGGCACTGGGCTGGCTGTCTTGTGGCTCGGTCGGTCAGGCGAGTTGGGTGAGGTCTCCCGCTCCACCATGCAGATCACGTGTATGGTGTTCGTGATCTTGATCGGCGCGACAATTTTCAGCCTCGTCTTTCGAGGCCTCGGCGGCGACGAAATGGTCGCTCACGTATTGGCCTCTGCGCCCGGAGGAAAATGGGGTGCATTTGCACTGGTCATGGTGATTATGTTTGTGCTGGGCTTCTTTCTTGATTTTATCGAGATAACATTCGTCGTTGTCCCGCTCGTCGCCCCGCCTTTGCTGGCGTCAGGTATGGACCCGATCTGGCTGGGGGTGATTATGGCGCTGAACCTGCAAACGAGCTTTCTCACGCCGCCCTTTGGATTTGCGCTATTTTACCTCCGAGGGGTCGCCCCGCCCGAGGTCAAAACGCAACATCTATATCGTGGTGTTATTCCCTTTATCGGGATACAACTCGCCGTCATCACCCTCGTGATTCTCTGGCCGCAACTCGCGACAGGTCTGCCGACCTTTCTCGCGCGCTGATCTATTGCCGCACGAATAGGCTTGATCACAGCGACAATTTGTCGTTAAATCTAATCTAAGATAATTAAGGGCTAAGCCATGACATTTTTTCTCGTTCTTTTAGGTATTCTCGCCGCAGTCGCGATGCTGCTCGTCGGCATTTACAACCGCCTTGTCGCCCTGCGTCAAACGACCAATCAGGCATGGTCGGACATCGAAGTGCAGCTCAAGCAGCGCCAAGACCTCGTCCCGCAGCTCGTCAACACTGTCAAAGGCTATGCCAGTCACGAAAAGTCTACATTTGAAGAAGTCGTCAAAGCGCGTAATGCAGCCGTCAATGCCGATACGGTCAAAGGCCAAGCGGCCGCAGAAGGCATGCTCTCGCAAGCGTTGGGCAAACTCTTTGCACTGGCCGAAGCCTATCCGGAATTAAAAGCCAATGAGAACTTTTTACAGCTCCAAGATCAACTGGCGGATGTTGAGAATAAAATCGCAGCGTCGCGTCGTTTCTATAACAACGCTGTGCAGGAGTATAACACAGGGCGCGAGCAATTCCCGGCCGTCATCTTTGCTGGCATGTTCGGTTTCCAAGAGCGTGATTTCTTTGAAGCTCCAGAAGGCCGCGAGGTTCTACAAACGCCGCCGGAGGTGAATTTCGACTCCTAAGATCGGCCGCCCCCTATGATCGAAGCCTACGGTTTAAAGACCCATATTTGGAATAACAATCTCCGTTCAGTTTTATTGCTGATCTTGTTCCCCATATTGTTGATGGTCATAGCCTATGCATTGATCCTCTTGTGGACAGGCTTCACATCTGATGGGTCTGCCGAAGCGGGCATGATCGCGGCAGCGCAGGCTATGCCTGAGATCGCGCCCATCGCGATCGGCGGCGCGGCAGCTTGGTTCGGAGTTGCCTTTCTAGGCCATCAAAAGATGATTGAGGCCGCCACCAAGTCCAGGTCTGTCAACATTTCCGAAGAGCCCCGCGCCTACCGTATGCTCGAAAACCTCTCTATCTCGCGCGGTAAAACCATGCCCCGCCTCAAAGTGATCGAGACCCCGCAAATGAACGCTTTCGCCAGTGGCATCCGCGATAGCAATTATACAGTGACGCTCACACGCGGCCTGATGGACAATTTGGACGACGAAGAACTCGAAGCCGTCATTGCGCATGAATTATCCCATATTCAGCATAAAGACGTCAGGCTACTGATCATTGCGGTGATTTTTGTCGGTATCTTTGCTTTTATCGGTGAAGGCGTTGTGCGCGGCGTGATGCGGACAAATCTCTCGCGATCCGAAAGCCATCGTCGGAGTAGTGGCGGCAATGCGGGCGCACTCGTACTGTTCGCCATCGCGCTAATCGGGCTGACATATCTCTTTGCTGTTTTGGTGCGGTTTAGCTTGTCGCGGAAGCGGGAATATATGGCGGATGCTGGGGCCGTTGACCTGACCAAAAACCCTGACGCCATGATCCGTGCGCTGACGAAAATTTCTGGCAATGCGGAGTTAAATGCCCCCGCAGAGATCATGGAAATGGCGATTGAAAATCCGCGCACAGGATTTGCGGGCATGTTTGCGACCCATCCGCCGATTGAAAAACGCATTGATGCGCTAGTCAAATTCGGCGGTGGTCGCCTCGGCTCCACCTCTCGCCCGCCGCGTCGCGTCGTCAAGGATGACGATGTCAATTCTGGCGAGCGTCAAGATATTGGCGGGCGTGTTTTCGGCAAGAAAGGCAAAACTTCCAAGCCGAAAAAAGGCAATGACTTTGGCCCAACGGGTAAGCCTTGGCGCTAATCATATCTTAGGGGTCAAGCCGCTTATCTGGTGAGAACTTGCCCAAGCGCGAGAACCCGCGCGGCGCCATCCGCCCTGCTTGCGCCCGCTTTCCTTCGAGCAAATTCCAGTCCGCTACTTCATTACGCCGCCCCGCGCTATCGATAAAGTAAAGCCCTTCTTCTGCGCTGAACGTCAAAATATCGGCCAATGCTCCGTCTTTATATTTCTGCAAACGCACACCCTTACCCCGCGCCATTTCAGGTAGCTCCTCTACATTAAAGACCAAAATTTTGCGGTTTTCCCCGATCACGGCCAGCTTCTCGCCGCTGGCTTGGATACAGCGAACAGCTTCCGCATTACCTTTGACATTGAGCGTTTTGCGCCCGCCACGCGTCGAGGCGATAATATCTTCTTCATTCACACGGAAGCCGTACCCTTCCGAACTGGCCAGAATAAGCTGTCGTTTGGGGTCATGGACAAACATACCAACCGGCACATGATCATTTTCAAGATCAACCATCAAACGGATCGGCTCTCCGTTCCCGCGTCCACCCGGTAATTTGTCCGCACCGAGCGTATAGAATTTTCCGTTACTGGCGAAGATGATGATCTTGTCGGTTGTTTCCGCATTGACCGCAAAGCCCAGCGAGTCGCCGTCCTTAAACTTGAGCCCCGATAAATCTTCGGTCTTGCCTTTAAGTGAGCGAATCCAGCCCTTTTCAGACAGCACTACCGTGATTGGTTCTTTGGTGATGAAAGCTGTGGCGAGGTCTAAATCAATATCGGGGGCGAGGTCGAATGTCGTGCGGCGCGCGCCTTGCTCCGTCTTGAGGCTGTAGGTGTCGCGGATGTCGCGCACTTGCGCCGCGATCATATCCCATTGTTTCTTCTCAGTCGTAACAAGGCTTTCAAGCTCGGCTTTCTCCGCCGCTAGCTTATCGAATTCTGATTTAATCTCGATCTCTTGCAGTTTGTTCAAAGACCGCAATCGCATATTCAAGATCGCTTCCGCTTGCCGCTCTGTCAGTTTGAATGCGCGGATCAACTCGGCTTTGGGCTTGTCTTCATAACGGATAATCCGAATGACTTCGTCCAGGTTGAGGAAGGCGATCATAAAGCCGTCCAGCACTTCCATGCGGTCCGCGATCTTACCCAGGCGCTGGTTAGAGCGCCGCAGCAAAACCTCGCGACGGTGATCGAGCCATGATTGGATGACTTCGCGTAGATTCATAACACGCGGGATACGCGTGGCATCCAACACATTCATATTCAGGCTGACGCGGCTTTCCAACTCGGACACTTTAAACAGGCTTTCCATGAGCAGTGCAGCGTCGATATTCTTGGACTTTGGCTCCAGCACGATGCGGATGTCTTCTGCGGACTCGTCGCGAATATCTTCGAGCCCTGGCGCTTTCTTCGTCTCAATAATCTCTGCTAGTTTTTCGATCAGGCGCGATTTCTGAACTTGATAAGGCACTTCGGTGACAATGATCTGATAGGTGCCGCGACCTGTGTCTTCGACATGCCAGCGTGCGCGTACCTTAAAGCTTCCGCGACCCGTAGCATAGGCTTCGAGCATGGACTCCTTCGGTTCAACGATCACACCGCCAGTTGGCAGATCGGGGCCGAGAACATGATCCATCAGCGTCTCAATCCGAGCTTTTGGACTCTTGATTAAGTGTAGTGCTGCCCCACAAATCTCCGCTACATTATGCGGCGGGATGGAGGTCGCCATGCCCACAGCGATCCCTTGGGAACCATTGGCGAGCAGGTTGGGGAAACCCGCAGGCAGGACAATCGGTTCTTCGTCTTCCTCGTTATATGTCTTGATAAAATCAACTGCGTCTTCGTCCAAACCCTCGAGCAAGGCCAGCCCAGCAGGCGTCATCTTAGCTTCGGTGTAACGCATGGCGGCGGCGCTATCGCCGTCAATGTTGCCAAAGTTCCCCTGCCCATCCACCAGCGGATAACGAGCCGAAAAGGACTGCGAGAGTTTGACCAGCGCGTCGTAAATCGATTGATCGCCATGCGGGTGATACTGCCCCATGACGTCACCCACGATCCGCGCGCACTTCTTATGCGCCCCCTCGGGATTAAGTTTGAGCTGCCGCATGGCATAGAGAATACGGCGGTGAACGGGCTTTAAACCGTCGCGCACATCTGGCAATGCCCGCTGCGTAATCGTCGATAGAGCATAAGCGAGATAGCGCGTGGAAAGCGCGTTATCGATATGCTCCTCAATAACATTGTCTTCGGGCAGACCGTTGGCAGTATCAGGTGTTGTGGTATCTTTAGGCATAAATTAGGGCTCAGCGAATCAGAAGTCTTAGACTAACAACTGCGCCGCGCAGGGCTAGGGGAAAACCAAAGTCGCAAACCCTGATTACCTAATCTTCACTGGTTTTATTCAGCCGCTCGATCATTTGCTGCCGCGCTTCGGGGAGTGTTTTGTTGATATTCCACTGCACCCGCGTCTCAAGGAAATAGCCTGTGAGTTTCAATCCGTCTGCAATGTCCTCTGGCGTGACGTGGCTTTGCCCGCGCATAAAGGGTGGGAGGCGGAGGAGCTTATCGAGATAAGGCTCAGCCGCAGAGGCACTCACCGCGCGGCCTGATCTTGGCGACACATGGGTGAGTTGATCATTCGCACCCGTCGCGGCACAACTCGATAAATCTAGCCCGTACCCCAGCGCTGATAGCAGCCCCGCCTCCCACCGCACATAAAGCGCGGGCCAAATCTCGGGTTGATCCAGCGCATTAACGACAATTGAAAACACATCCCATAATTCGGGGAACGGCTCGCGCTCTGGGATCAATTCGCGGCACATCGCCGACAAAGCATTGAGGCCAGCTAGCGAGAGGCGATCCTCCATCAATTCGGCGGCACGGCTGTTGACAGCTTCGACGGTATAATTACCCAAATGCTCTGACAGACGCCCTCGCCATTCGACTTTCACCAGATTTCCAGGTTGCAGCACGGGCCGCATCCGACGGCTGACCCCGCCCCGCACGAGGCCAAGGTGGCGGCCATGTTCGCGGGTAAAGACATCAATAATCGCCGACGTCTCGCCGTGCTTGCGTGTTGAGAGAATAAAGCCTTCGGCCTGCCAATCCATATGCTAGACGTCGAATTCCAGACCTGTGCCAGCATAGCGGGCTTGGTCGTCTTTCCAATTCGCGCGCACTTTGACGAACAGGAATAAATGCACTTTCGTGCCAAGCCAGTCGCTCATGTCTTTGCGGGCGGCGGCCCCAATATCTTTGATCGTCTGCCCCCCTTTCCCAGCACAATCGGTTTTTGACTGTCCCGACGGACATATATCACTTGGTCGATTTTGATCGAGCCGTCTTTCTTCTGCTTCCACCCCTCAGTCTCCACCATCGACATGTATGGCAGTTCATCGTGCAGTCGCAGGAATAGTTTTTCCCGGGTGATTTCTGCGGCCATAAGACGAGAGGGAATATCGGCGGCTTGATCTTCGGGATACAAGAACGGCCCCTTCGGCATCTCCTCGGCCAAAGCTTGCGAGAGGTCTTTGACGCCGTCACCATTCTTGGCAGACACCAGAAAAATCTCGGCATAGAGGTTCAGTTCTGAAAACTCTGCAATCAGGGTCAAGAGCTGGTCATGCGGGATTTCATCAATTTTGTTGAGAACGAGAAAGGCTTTGGATTTACGTTTGGCGAGGCCCTTTTGGACACGCTGCGTATCTTCAACACACAGGCGGTCCTGCGCGTCGCCCTCTCCCACCGCACGGCGCAGCCACGCCGGCGCATCGACGACATGAACCGTTAGATTGGCGTCATCTGCACCTGTCCAAGCGGCATGTACCATTGATTTCGCGAGACGGTCTGAGTCCTTAGGCACGAAAATGCCGGGCGTATCGACAAGAACGACCTGCGCTGTATCACCCTCTTTCGTTTCTAACATTGCAATCGCGCGGATCTGAAACCGCGTCGTTTGGACTTTGTGAGTGACGATAGAAACTTTCTCTCCGACCAAAGCATTGGTCAGGGTCGACTTGCCCGCATTGGGCGCGCCGACGATGGCTGCAAATCCAGCGCGTGTGTTCATGAGGTCTCTCTTCTATCTGTATTTGGTCCATCTGTATTTGGTCTATCGGTACTTGGTCTGGCTGTATCTGATTTGAGTGCTTTTGGCTTCCCCGCGACAGGTGTCGGCCATGTTTCGAGCAAGTGGAGCGCCGCGTAGCGTTCGGCATCCCGCTTAGATTTGCCTGTCCCTTTCGCGGAGCCAATATCCGTGACCGTGACTTCAATCACAAAGAGTGGCTTGTGGTCAGGGCCGCTCCGCTCCAGCACGGTATAAACAGGTAGGCCCGCCCGCGCGGCCATAGCGAGTTCTTGTAAAGCTGTCTTCGGGTCTTTGGCTGATTTACTAACAACACGGTCAATCTCTGGCCCCCAAAAGCGGTCATAGAATTTCTGGATTTCCGCTCGCCCGCCATCGATATAAATTGCAGCAATCAATGCCTCGCACGCATCGCCGAGAATTGATGTCTTCTCACGGCCGCCTTGTTTATCCTCCGATGTCGAAACCAGCAAGGCGTCACCCATGTTCAACTGCCGCGCCACCCGCGCACATGTCTCTTTGCGCACAAGTGCGTTAAGCCGCCTCGCCAAAGTGCCTTCGGGCTCGGAGGAATGATTGAATAAGGCCTCTGCTGTCAGCAAGCCAAGTATCCGATCACCCAAAAACTCAAGCCGCTCATTGTTGAGACTCGATTTATTCCCATCACCATATGATGAATGTGTCAGCGCGCGCACGGCCAGATCACGGTTTTTGAACGTGTATCCGATACGCTCTTCCAGCGCGGCTATCTTGTTATAAGATTGGTTCACAACGCCATTCTCAATCAATGCCTTTGAAAAAACGATTGCCGCGCATATTGGCCCAAGTCCAAGGCTTTTTCAGATCAAAATCATCGTTCACCGACAGCAAGACAATCTCAGCCCTTCCGATGATATTTTCCTTTGGCACAGTCCCTGCCCCACCGCTACGCACCGCAACGCGGCTATCCAAAGAGTGATCACGATTATCGCCCATCAGGAAATAACGTCCCGCTGGCACAGTAAACACGCCCGTATTGTCGAGCTGATTATTGTCTTGGCTGTTGAAAATATCGTGCGTCTCGCCTGTCGGCAAAGTCTCGGTTAGCCTTTGACCCGACACAGCTACACCACGAATGTCAAAACTCTCCTCACCAATCAGAGCCTGATCCGCTGGAGTTCCGTTGATAAATAGCTGCCCATTTTGCATTTGGATTTGATCGCCGGGGAGCCCGATCAGGCGCTTGATATAATTCTTATTTGACCCATCAGGACGAAAGACAATCACGTCGCCCCTATTCGGTCCGCGCTCTAACAAGCGACCTTTCTTCACGGGAAACGGCAGAGGGGCGGCGGCAAAGCGACCATAACCAACCGAGTATTTCGACGTAATAATATAATCGCCCTTCATCAAGCCTGGCAGCATGGAGCCAGACGGAATGTGGAAGGGTTGAAATAAAAACGTCCGCAGAACAAATGCGATCGCCAAAGCCCAAATGACAGTGGACAGCGTTTCTTTAAGGGAGGCTTTGGTCGAAGTGGTTTTTAACATGTCGTCGCTCTAGCAGTCTGACAAGGTTTCCACCACTGCAAATGCAGTCGCGTAGGGGTAATCATCTGACAGCGAAATGTGAATTGTCGCCTTATGATCTGTCGGTGTAATCGCGTCGAGGCGCACTTGCGCTGTGCCTTTGATCAGCACGATAGGTCGGCCAGACGGCACATTCTTAACCGATACATCCGTCCAGCCTAGTGCGCCAGATGTGTCGGTCGCGAGGGCTTTAGCCACCGCTTCTTTGGCCGCAAAACGCTTGGCATAACTCATGGCGGGGCGGGCTTTGGCCTCGCAATAGGCTTGTTCATCAGGCGTAAAAGTTTTGTCGAGAAATTTCTGCCCGAATTTTTCGATGCTTTTTTCAATGCGCCGAATGTCGCAAATATCTGTGCCGATACCGATTATCATAGCTGTCCCCTAGCCCTGTGTCTGACGTGCCGCGTCCATATGCTGACGCATTTCTTTGATCGCGGCCTCAAGCCCCATAAAGACTGCTTCGCCGATAACAAAGTGGCCGATATTCAACTCGACCGCTTCTGGAATCGCTGCCACATCGCCCACATTGTCAAACGTCAGTCCGTGACCGAAATGCACTTCGAGGCCTTGAGAATCAGCAGATTTCGCACCCGTTTTGAGGGCCTCTAAAATTGAGGCGGCTTTGGCAACGTCTCCGTTGTCCAACGCATGCGCATAAGCCCCCGTATGAAACTCGACAACAGCCGCGCCGCAATGAACGGCGGCTGTGATCTGCGCTTCCACCGCTTCGATAAAGAGTGACACGCGCGAGCCGTTTTCTGACAAAGCCCGCACGATAGGCGCGATTTGATTGTGCCCGCCCGCAACGTCTAACCCGCCTTCGGTTGTGCGCTCCTCGCGGCGTTCAGGCACGATGCAAACTGCGCGCGGTTTTAGCGCCAACGCAATATCGCGCATTTCCTCTGTTGCAGCCATTTCCATATTGAGCGGGATGTTCTCGCTCTCGCACAGCGTCTGCAGGCGTTCCAAATCATCGTCACGGATGTGGCGGCGGTCTTCGCGTAGATGCGCCGTTATTCCGTCTGCGCCAGCCTGAATCGCCGCCCAAGCCCCCGCAACAGGATCAGGATGGGTGCCGCCACGCGCATTTCGGAGCGTCGCAATATGGTCGATATTGACCCCTAATCTGAGCGGGTGATCGCTCAAGCGGTCAGCCCCCGACTGCCCGGCTTAATCGCGGGGATCGCGGCGAGATCTGCGGGTAGATCATCAGGGTCATAATCTGGAAATTTGCGCGCGGCCAGACTAACAAGAGGCACGCCAATATCGGCTGTCCCGTTAGAGCGGTCAAACAGGCACGCGCCAGCGATGACTGTCGCACCCGTCTGGTTCATTGATGCAATACACTCACGCGAGGATAAGCCTGTTGTCACAATGTCTTCGACCATCAAAACCTTTTGCCCCGGTTGTAATGTAAAGCCACGGCGCAAACGAAACTCGCCGTCTTCGCGCTCAACAAAGATCGACTCCAGCCCCATATGACGCGCTGTTTCGTATCCCGGGATGACACCCCCCATTGCGGGCGCCACGATAATGTCAGGCTGCACATCTAAACTCGCTTTCACCTTCTCGGCCAAAGCCTTGCAAAGTTTTTCCGTCAATACAGGATTTTTAAAGATCAACGCCTTTTGCAGAAACACGGAACTGCGCCGACCCGATGACAAAATGAAATGGCCCTCCAGCAGTGCGCCCGCCTCGCGGAATACGTCTAATACGTCATCAGTCGTCATAATTTGGCTTTCATCATCTTAGCGTGAGAGTTGCGAGTTTAGTCGGCGGTGATCGCGCGACTCCGATCTGTCGATACGACATAGGTGCTTGTGCGCAAGGCCGCAATGATTTGCGAGAGGTGCCGATTGTCGCGCACTTCCACATCGAAGACCATGTCAAAAAAAGCAGGGCTACGGCGTAGGGTCTTGATATTCGTCAGGTTGCCGCCCGCTTCGCCAACGATCTTGGTCACGTCAGCCAGCGCGCCAGGGACGTGTTCAACTGTCGCCGTCACGCGACCAATAGAGGCTGTCTGTTCTGCCGCACGGCGCCAGCCAAGATCGAGCCAGCTATCTTGCTGATCCTCGTATTTTTCTAATTCTTCGCAGTCGATCGTGTGTATCTCGATACCTCGCCCTGACGATTGCATACCGATAATGCGGTCCCCAGGAATGGGAGAACAACAAGGCGCAAGATGCAAGCTGACGCCAGCGCGCAGCCCCTCACCTTTGATATAAAGCGAGACTGTCTTATCCTCGATTAGGTCGCGATGGGCGAAACTTTCGTCAGCCGATTTATCTCCGCGTCCCGGGAAGACGGCGTTCATATAATCTGTCATAGACAACTCACCGCGCCCGAGTTGTTCGTAAAGCGCATCGACGGTCACAACATTCAGACGTTTGAGCGTATCGACCAAGGCAGGCTCGGCGAAGACTTTGCCTTCGCGCGCAAAGGCATGCTCGGCCAGCATTTGCCCGATTTTACGAAATTCTTCTGCCTCGCCCGTGCGGGTCAGGCGGCGGAGCGCGGAGCGGGCTTTGCCCGTAGCGACCATATTTTCCCATCCGTCTTGGGGCTCGGCTGTGCCGCCGCGGATGATCTTGATCACGTCCCCATTTTGCAAACGCGTGCGCAGCGGTACGTCGCGACCATTTACAACGGCGCCGATGCAGGTATCGCCAACGCGCGTATGCACAGCATAGGCAAAATCAATCGGCGTTGCCCCGCGCGGAAGTGCGATCAAATCGCCCTTGGGTGTGAATGTGAATACCTGATCCGCAAACATTTCGAGCTTCGCGTGTTCCAGGAACTCGTCGGCATCGCCGCTCTGCTCCATCATCTCAACGAGCGGGCGGATACGACGTAGGGGATCGCCGCCACTTTGTTGCGCGCTTTCCGCGTCATAGCCGTAAGACTGATCTTTATAAGCCCAATGGGCAGCCACGCCCCGCAAAGCAACATCTTCCATACGCTCTGTGCGGATTTGGATTTCAACGCGGCGATTATCAGGCGTGCGGATCGTCGTGTGTAGCGATTGGTAGCCATTGGGCTTGGGCACAGAAATAAAGTCGCGGAAGCGAGCTGGCACGGCGCGAAACTTACTGTGCAATTCACCCATCACTTGATAGCAGGTCGCGCGGTGATCCACGATAATACGAAACGCGTAGAGATCGGCAACATCATCAAAGCTGATATTCTGTCGTTGTAGTTTCCGCCATACAGCATAAGCGCGTTTTTCACGGCCATAGACCCGCGCTTTGATCCCAGCCTCTCCCAGCACTTCTTTGAGCGCGGTGAAAATTTGGCTGATCGCCTCGCCTTGTGTCGTGCGCCAGTCATCAAGGCGCTTAGAGATGCTCTCAAATGCAGACGGGTTGATGTGTTTAAACGATAGATCTTCGAGTTCTGAGCAAATTTTATCGACACCAATACGGCGAGCCAGTGGCGCGTAAATCTCTAATGTCTCGCGCGCGATCCGCTCTCGGCTGGCTTGCTTTGGGTGATGCTCCAGCGTGCGCATATTGTGGAGGCGGTCGCAGAGTTTGACCAGCAAGACACGCACATCCTTGCTCATCGCTAACACGAATTTCTGGAAATTCTCCGCCTGCGCCCGTTCTCGGGAGGCATTGGGAATGGACAGTTCGACCTGCCCCAGTTTCGTCACGCCGTTCACGAGTTCCGCAATCTCCGGCGTAAATTGCTCGGCTAGTTCTTCGTAGGTCGTGTCTGTGTCTTCGAGGACATCATGCAAAAGTGCTGTGCAAATGCTGGCGACATCCAAGTGCAGCCCCGCGAGGATACCTGCGACCTCGATCGGATGGGCGTAATAGGGATCACCGGAATGACGCATTTGCGACCCATGCGCTTGGACTGAAAACACGTAGGCTTTATTCAACAGCGCTTCGTCAACTGAGGGGTCATAGGCTCGCACCATGTCGACCAGCTCAAACTGACGCAGAAAGGTCTGCTTAGCGGGCTTTGGCTCCGTGATATCGGAAATCTCGTTCACCCTATAGATATAGGCAGACAGATTATATTTAGCCATAAAAAAAGCCGCTCTAAGCGAACGGCTTTTTTCAAATTCTCAGTCAGTGCTTAGAAGCGGCTGGAGCTATCATTGTCGCGGTCACCTTGGAGGGCGCGCAGAACGTCCGCTTCGCTCATCTCGGCTTGCTTGGCCTCGCCGTGTTCAAGGGCCAGAACCGGCTCTTGCTCTTCATTCTCGTCTGGCATGTCATCATCAAAGATCACGCGCTGCAGACCGACGACAAGGCTCTCGCGCAATTCGTCCATATCGAGAGTTTCTTCTGCGAGTTCCCGCAGAGCGACAACGGGTGTTTTGTCATTATCGCGGTCAATCGTCAGGGCTGAACCCGCAGCGATATTGCGCGAACGGTGTGATGCCAATAGAACGAGGTCGAACCGATTAGGGACTTTTTCGACGCAATCTTCAACAGTAACGCGGGCCATAGGGCTCTCCACTCAGTATTTTAGGAATATCTGCGGCGCGTATAAGACGAATTGTCCCCGCGTGCAACAGTGTTTTGGCAGGCTTTATAGGGCGAGCGGCGACGTCACGCGGTGCAATGCCAGCACATCCGCCATTGGGATTTTTGCCAAATGCTCAATCGGCGTCAGCTTATGCTCCGCGTCTTGCCAGTCAGGCGCAATGTCGAGGATGGGCAGCAAGACGAAAGGGCGGTCCAACATGCGCGGATGGGGCAGTGTGAGGTGATCCGACTTGAGGATCAGGTCACCCCATACCAGCAAGTCCAGATCCAGCGTGCGCGGTGCATTGCGCTCACTCCGCACCCGCCCTAACTGCGTCTCTATCCGCAGCAAGAGGCTCATCAACTCTGTTGGCTCTCCGTCATATTCCACCAAAGCCACAGCGTTGATATAGTCTGGCGCGCCGCTCCCAGCTGGCCAAGCGGGCGACTGCCACAGCCCTGAAAAAGCTTGAAACGTCATACCCTCCGCCCGCAACATATCTCGCGCGCGCAGGAAATTATCTTTGGGATTGGACAGGTTGGCCCCGAAGGCGATAAAGGTAGGTTTCATATTTTGTCTATATTCCATTCGAGCCCTATTATGGCCTTTTACCCTGATGAACGCCTAGCGATATTTATTGATGGTGCCAATCTCTATTCCACCGCCAAAACGCTGGATTATGATATTGATTACAATAAGTTGCTCAAACTATTTCAAGAAAAAGGTCGATTGATTACGGCGAAATACTATACGGCTTTGCTAGAAAATGACGACTATTCACCTATTCGACCGCTCATGGATTTTCTGGATTACAATGGCTATCATGTGGTCACCAAGCCAGCGAAGACTTACACAGACCGTGATGGGCGCAACCGCATTAAAGGCAATATGGACATGGAGATCGCGGTCGATATGATCGACCTCGCGCCGCATGTCGATCATATGCTGCTCTTTTCTGGCGATAGTGATTTCCAAGCCGTCGTCGCCGCTGTGCAGAAGCAAGGCGTGCGGGTCACGGTCATTTCCACCATGACCTCCCGCCCTTCTATGCTGGGCGATGAATTACGTCGCCAAGCCAATGCGGTGATCGAGCTGTCCGATATGGGCAAGTTGATCGGACGGCCCAAACGCGAATACGAATCTTATGAGGACGATGAATGACCTATGCTTTTGATGCGCCATATGGCTGTTCTAAATGTCCTCGCTTGCGGAATTTCATTGAAGAAAAGAAACGTGAGTTTCCTGATTACTTTAACGGCTCCCGTGCCGAGCTTTGGCGATCCAGAGCCGCGCCTGTTGATCATCGGCCTTGCCCCAGGACTGCACGGCGCGAGATCAAACGGGGCGTCCCTTTACGGGCGATTGGGCGGGCGACCTCCTCTATGCGGCGATTGCAAAATACGGCTTCTCGAATGACCGCTATAAAAAGCATGCTGATGACGGGTTAGTTCTGTTCGATGCCATGATCACCAATGCTGTGCGCTGTGTCCCGCCGCAGAATAAGCCTGTCGGGCTAGAGATACGAACTTGTCGTAACTATCTAAAAGATCAGATGAAAACGCTCCAAAGCGTGAAAGTCTACCTCTGCCTCGGTAAGGTCAGCCATGACAGCACAGTGCGCGGTTTGGGCCTAAAGCTCAGTGATTACCCATTCGGGCATCATGCGAAATATCATTTGCCTGACGGACGTGTGTTGATCAGCAGCTATCACTGCTCGCGCTATAATACGAACACAAAGCGCCTGACGGAGAAGATGTTCTTTGATGTATTCGCCGACGTGCGAAAGATGATCGGAAATTAGCCACGCTCGCGCATGATGCGGGCTTTCTGCTTGTCCCAATCGCGTTTCTTGACCGTATCGCGCTTATCCCGCTGATCTTTACCTGTGGCGAGGCCGATCAAGATTTTCGCTACGCCGCGATCATTGAAATACATTTTTAGCGGCACAACTGTACGCCCTTTGCGATTAACTTCTGCCATTAAACGGTTGAGTTCTTTGCGTTTTAATAACAATCGACGCGGGCGAGTTGGCAGGTGGTTAAACTGGCTGGCGGGGGCATAGATCGGGATATTGGCATTGACGAGCGTTGCGTCAGTGCCTTCTATCGCGACATAGCTCTCCGCGATATTAGCCCGCCCTTCTCGCAACGCTTTCACCTCTGTCCCAACAAGTGCGATGCCAGCCTCGAACGTATCTTCGACGGCGTAGTCAAAGCGCGCGCGGCGGTTTTCCGCGATCGTCTTATTATTCGGATCAGCTTTTTTGCGTGGGGCCATGTGGGATATATAGGGACTTTAGACGTCAATACCAGCGCGGCGCATGGCGGATTTAACAGCCTCTTCCGTATCTTTGCTCGGCAAGGTGATCGGCAGGCGCACATCGGGCTGCATACGCCCCAGTGCTGACAGACCATATTTCGTCGGGCCTGGGCTTGGATCGAGGAAGACGTCTTTGTGCAGGCGGTCCAGCTTGCTGTTCCATTCCCGCGCTGCGGCGTAATCCCCTGCCATCATTGCGTTGTGGAACGCAGCATATTGCGCAGGGGCGATATTAGAGCCAACAGAAATTGCCCCATGACCGCCATGCGCGGAATGGCCAAGCGAGGTCGGGTCATCGCCAGAGAGCTGGATGAAATCCTCACCGCAGCGATCGCGAATACCTACGACGCGTGAAATATCACCTGTTGCGTCCTTGCAGCCAATCACAGTCGGCAGCTTTGACAGCCGCCCCATGGTGTCATTTGTAATGTCAACAACGCTGCGCGACGGCACATTGTAGACGATAATGGGAATATCAACGGCGTCTGCTATGGCTTTGAAGTGCTGGAAGATGCCTTCTTGGTTGGGCTTGTTATAATAGGGCGTCACGACCATCGCGACATCTGCACCCATATCCTTGGCATGTTGGGCATAGCGGATAGAGACGCTAGTCTCGTTTGATCCCGCCCCTGCCACGACAGGCACACGTCCCGCAGCCGCTTCGACACACAAAGCAATCACGCGCTTATGCTCCGCGTCAGACAATGTCGGCGAAGATCCCGTTGTGCCGCATGGGACCACGCCGTGGATGCCGTTCGCGATCTGCCATTCGACGTGATCTTGGAACGCTTTTTCGTCAACGCCTCCATTTTTGAAGGGTGTCACTAAAGCTGTTATCGCTCCTTTTACCATTTTAGTCTTTCATGTAGCAGTTGTAAGAATACGCTCGCTGCGTAATACGGTATGAATGACTCGCGTCATAGCTTTCTTTGAGCAATCAACGCAAGTATCGCTTCTTAGTAATAGATTGGGACTTTTACATGGCTGCAAATGTGGGACTTAAAGGCGCTATTAAGCGCGCACTTTTCACATTACCGTTGGCGGCTATTTTATCAGTGTCCACCGCGTCCGTCGCCTACGCCGCCATTCCCGTTCCGCGCATTAAACCTGAACCGCCAGCTATGTCAGCCTTTCTGACAGACGCCGATGCGCGTTACTTCAGGTCTGGGATTAGCGCAGTGCATCGCGGACATTGGCGCGATGTTGAGCGCGCTACCGAACGCGTGACCGATCAAACGGCCAAAGATGTGCTGCTGTGGTTCCGCGCAGCCCGCGATCCCTTACCGCCCATGGACGTGATGAAATATGTCACGCATGTTCTCTCTGATTACCCCCGCATGACGGGTATTCGTGCAAAAGCCGAAGCGCGATTATTTGAAGAATCGCTATCGCCGCAAAAGACAGTCGCTTGGTTTCAGGGGCTTGAGCCTGTCTCTGGCGAGGGCCGTGTCGCGTTGGCGCGGGCGCATTACGCGATGGGCAACCGCCAGAGCGGCGATCTCTGGCTGCGTTCCGCTTGGCGCGATAGCCGCCTCACCCGCTCGCGTCAGCAGGAGGTCTTCAAGCAATTTAAGGATAAGCTCTCCCAAGATGACCACGCCGCGCGCGCCGATCACCTGATCTGGCTCGGGGGCGCTCATTTCTCCAAGGCTCAAGCACTGCTGCCTTATATGAGCCGTGATGATCGGGCCTTGATGAATGTGCGCATGAAGCTGGCACGCAACGCCTCTGGTATTGATGCAGCGATTAAAGCGCTGCCGACGAAATACGCCAATGATGCAGGCTTTCTCTATGAACGCGCAAAATGGCGGCGCAAGAAAATCAAAAAAGAATACGCTCTCCCGCTTTATCTGGAGATCAAAACACCGCCAGAGTCTGACAAAGGCAAAGAACGCATTTGGCGCGAAAAAAAGATCATGACCTATTGGGCCATTGAAGAAGGCCTCTATCAAGACGCTTATGACCTGACGCGCAGTCACGGGATGAGCCGCGGGGTTGGATTTGCCGAAGCTGAGTTTCTAGCAGGCTGGTTGGCCCTTCAAAAGCTCAACCGCCCTAAAGATGCGGCGGAGCATTTCGCGTTGCTGCAAAGCGGCGTCACGACACCCGTCTCCCTCTCTCGCGCTGCTTATTGGTCGGGACGCGCTCACGAGAAGCTTGGCAGTGGTCAAGACCGTGCGCATTATGCTGCCGCAGGTCAATTTACGAACACCTATTACGGGCAACTCGCTGCCACCCGCCAATCAGGTCGCCTCTCACAAATGAGCCTCCCACTGGAATTAATCTCAGAGGATGCCAAGCTGCGGTTCAAAGCGGACCGTCGCGTCCGCGCCATGCACCTGCTCGGCGAGGCAGGCGAAGAACGCTATTTCAGCCAGTTCGCCTTTCACCTAGACGATGTCCTAGACAGTCAAGACGAGTTGTCACTGCTGGCAGTGCTAGCCAAGGATTATGGCTATATGCGCCCCTCTATCCGCGCCGCGAAACAGGCGGGGCGCTTCCAGACCATGCTAACTGATTCAGGCTATCCGCAGATTGCAGCGATTGACGCCCTGCCCGCCAAATTCAACAAGCCCTTCGTCTACGCCATTGCCCGCCAAGAGAGCGAGTTCTCAACCGATGTGGTCAGTTCTGCCAAGGCTTATGGCCTGATGCAGATGATCAATGCGACCGCCAAAGCGACAGCGCGAAAGCACCGTATTCCCTATAGCAAAACGCGGCTCAACTCCGACGGTGACTATGCGGCAAACCTCGGCGCACACCATTTGCATGACTTACTAGATATGTGGGACGGCTCCTACATCCTCGCTGCCGTCAGCTATAACGCTGGCCCGCACCGCGCGCGTCAGTGGATCAAGACTTACGGAGATCCAAGAACCGGCGAGATTGATCCCGTTGATTGGGTCGAGAAGATTCCATTTTCTGAAACGCGTAATTATGTTCAGCGTGTCATGGAAAATATGCAGGTCTACCGTGCGCGATTAAACGGCAATCAAGCACCGAACCAGTTAGAGCAGGATTTGCGTAATGGGGCGTTTTAGCCGTTTCGCTTAACCGCGCCCACGATAGGGCGGGACGCCTTGATCGGGAATCCAGACCCCCTTGGGCGCTTCGCCGAACTGATAAAACACGTCAATCGGGATGCCCCCGCGCGGATACCAATAACCGCCAATCCGCAACCATTTCGGCGAGATTTCTTTGACCAAACGCTGAGCAATCCCCGTTGTGCAGGCTTCGTGAAAGTCTCCGTGATTGCGGTAGGAGCCGAGAAATAGCTTGAACGCTTTGCTCTCGACAATCCACTGATCCGGGCAATAATCGACAACCAGATGCGCAAAGTCGGGCTGGCCTGTCACTGGGCAAATGCTCGTAAATTCAGGCGCAACCAGGCGGATCATATAATCGTCGGCACACGGATTTTTCACGCGCTCTAGCTCTGCCTCATCAGGACTGCTTGGCAAACCTTTCATGGTTCCCAGTTGGTCGAGGTCTTTGTACCGATCTTGTGTCATGCGAGTTCCCTAGCGTTTGGGAGCGGTTAGCCCGTTACGCATCGCCTTTCAAGGTCGGAGGCGTCTTAGGGCTATGTTTTGTCACACCCGAAAATAGCTTCCGTACAGCCTTTCCGCCTGGCAATTCGATGAGATGATAGGTCAGATGCGACGCGCCGATGACGACTGCGAGATAAGGCAAAAGCAGCAAATCCCCGCCCCAACCCGTCGCGTTCCAGTCCGGCATTGCTCGCCCTAATACCTGCTCCGCCCCAATCGCAAACGCGATCGCAATGATGACGTGGATCATGTAAACGGAATAAGAAATCTTCGCCAAATACGTAAACACCCAACCCCTCATAAATCGCGATACCAGACCACCATCATGCGCAAATAGATAGACAAACCCAAACAGGAATGGTCCCGCCAAAAATTGCAGCTTCCCCTCACAATAGATGATGAAGAGAACGCTGGCCGTTAGCAGTCCAATCTCAAGCGGTGTCGCGTATTTTTGGATCGTTGCGCTCGGCCCGTTTCGAAACAAACGCGCGGCCAGCACTCCGATGAAAAACCCTGCTATACAGCGATAAAACCCGTAATCATAAGTGATGTCCATATTCGGCTTTATCGCTGCCAACCAAGCGTAAATCCCTGCGATAATCAGTATGAGGATAGCCGCAACACCTAGCCCAAACCGCCGACCCGCCGTCAACACTAAGAAGCCAACGAAGAGGAAATAGGTATAAAACTCGGCTCCAATCGTCCAACTTGGTGGATTAAAAGTCAGCGCATCTGCGCCGCCCATCGCATGCGTCATCGTCAGGTGCGCGACAAGATTACGCCAGCTCTCATCGATCCCCTGCTTGAAACGGCAAAACTTCGCCAGCTTCATGCGAGGCAATCCCCGCTTGGTGCGCCCACAACCGCAATAGCGCAAAGCCGAGAAAGACTGCCAGCATGAAAAGATGCAACGGATAGAGCCGCGCAAACCGCTTCACCAAAAACCGCTTTATCGACGCCCCGTCTGTCAGCTTCCCCGCATAGAGCGTGAACATCAAAAAGCCTGAAAAGGCGAAGAAAACATCGATGATAATCGCGCCGTTATTGAGGAAAGCACTGCTATTGATATGCGACAGCCAGATCGTGTGATAGATCGCCACGACCACTGCCAGCAGGCCGCGAAAGCCATCTAGTGCGGCAAAATACGTACCGTGTCCGTAAGGCGATGTGATGGGTGCCGTTGTCATATCCGCTCAGTCTATCCCTCTTTGTGAGGGGCTTACACGACCAAAGCGAAAATCCCGTTAATAAGAAAAGCTAGATATAACGCTGCGCCCAAGCGGCCAGAACATTCGCAACATATTCCGCATCAGCAGGATTTTTGAGGAGCAAATGATCCGCGCCGTCAAGGCTGACAAAACTCTTAGGATGGCGGGCTTTGACATAAATATGCGCGGCATTGTCGATACCGACGACGCGGTCTTGTGGGGAATGAAAGATCATCAGCGCCCGATCTAAGTCACCAATTTCCTTCGCAATATCGTGATTGCCAATATCGTCGAGGAATTGTTCTTTGATGATAAATGGCCGCCCGCCAAGCAAGACTTTCGCCTCCCCCGCTTCTTCGATTTCTTCTAATTGATCGGCAAATTGGTGGACGATGTGGGTCGTATCGCAGGGAGACCCAATGGTCGCCACGGCCTTACATTCAGGGATTTCGTCTGCAACTTTCAGAGCCGCCGTGCCGCCGAAACTGTGACCGATTAAGACACAGGGTGCTTTGAAATTATCACGCAAAAACCCGGCAGCCGCACGCAAATCATCGCAATTTGACGTAAAATTCGTGTCCGAGAAATTACCCTCTGAGTCTCCTAATCCTGTAAAATCGAAACGCAACATCCCGTAGCCGTTTTCCACCAACGCTCTGGAGATCGTGCGGATCGGCTTGAGGTCTTTGCCGATCGAAAATCCGTGAGCGAATAAAACCCAGCTTCTGACATCACCTTCGGGATAGTCGACTTTCGCTGACAAAACATCGCCAAAGGCGCCTTTAAATTCTATTTTTTCACTTGGCATAAGCAGAGCCTAGCGGATTAGAAGGCCGCACGGAAGGCCTCAATAAATCGGGTGACGTCGGCGTCTGGCAGGTGATTTATGCCAGCTGCCGCCGCGCGTCCACCGCCCGTTTCAAACTGAAGCGCGAGCGTATCGGCCCCTTCGCGCTTGTTTATCGGCGCACGGATAGAGACGAGATAGCCGTCCGCTTGCGCGGTCAAGATAGCATGTGCGCGGTCAGGGTTTTCTTGCGCGAGTTTATTGCCGTAATCCCCCGAAATACGACGAGAGGCGGCGGTATCAGAGAGAGCGAGGACGCGACCCTTGGGACGATTATCCATGACTTGACTTGCCTGCGCCATGGCCCAATCGCTGGCATATTGCTCCTGTAGCGCGAAGAACGGCTCCCCTGCCTCGGTCAGAAACGCCATTGGCGTTGCGTGTTTGACCAGCAACCGAAAGAGGTCTGCGGGATGATATAGCAGGTCATCCACCGACCCACCATAGCCATTGTAATTAATTAATTCCCCAAGTTCCTTCAGCTGTGCCAGTGGCAAGTGATGTCCTGTCGCGAGACGCTCTGCCATGGCGGGAAAGTTATCACCATAAGCGGCCGCTACCGCCCAAGCGCGGTGCGCGCCGCCGAGATATTGATCGACCAAGACCGCTGTGCAGACTTCTGACGCCGTATTGATCGTCGCATCCAAATTCGCGTGATCTGGAATATCGCCTGCATTGTGGTGGTCAAAATATTGCACCTTAGCACCTGTATCCAAAATGCGGCGGAGGTCGTCAGCATTGCTGCGCATTGAAATATCAAGGACGGTGACGCGATCGCCACTTGTCGCCTGCACACGATCCAGCAGTTTAATATCCCGCTTCCGCCCCGTTACCAATTCCGCATGACGCGGCTCTGACAAGCGGAGTTGCACGAGCGAAATTATGCCGTCAGCATCCCCATTAAATACATCATAATCAGTCATCTTGAGGTGACAAATAGCCGTTTTTCGTCAGGTAAGATACGATCATTTCTGCCGCGTCTTCAGCTGTCATTTCAACTGTGTTGACGACGATCTCTGGACTTTGGGGGGGCTGGTATTCGCTATCAATTCCAGTGAAGTTCTTGATCTCGCCCGCTCTCGCTCTTGCATAAAGGCCCTTCACATCGCGTTTTTCGGCCACTTCCAGCGGCGTATCAACGAAGATTTCGATAAACTCTTGATCGTCCAACAACTCCCGCGCCATGCGACGTTCCGCGATATAAGGCGAGATAAAGGAGGCCATCGTGATCAAACCTGCATCGACCATCAGCTTGGCGACTTCGCCAATTCGCCGAATATTCTCGATCCGGTCAGCCTTCGTAAAGCCAAGATCACGGTTGAGGCCGTGGCGTACATTATCTCCGTCCAATGTGTAGGTATGACGCCCGAGGTCCAATAAGCGCTTCTCAACGAGGTTCGCAATCGTCGATTTGCCTGATCCAGATAGTCCTGTGAACCATAGCAAGGCTGGCTTTTGCAGCTTCTGCGTGGCCCTAGCGGCCTTGCTCACGTCCAAATCTTGCCAGACCACATTCCGTGCACGGCGGAGTGCAAAATCAAGCATGCCCGCCCCAACCGTCGCATTGGTCTGCCGATCAATCAGGATAAATGCACCCGTTTGACGGTTATCTTTATAGGGATCAAATGCGATCGGCGCAGAGAGGCTCAGCGTCGCAACGCCGATTTCGTTCAACTCCAGCGTATTGGCTGCAACTTCGGAAAAGTCATTAATATCAACGCGGTATTTCAAGTTACTAATCGTTGCTGGTACCGATTTATTGCCTGTCTTGAGAATATATTGACGCCCAGGAAAGAGCGCTTGATCCGCCATCCAGATCAGGTGCGCTTGAAATTGATCGGCTTGTTCTGACGGGGCATCTGTTTTGCAGATGACATCGCCACGACTAATATCGATCTCGTCCGTGAGGGTCAGCGTGATCGCCATATCTTCGCGAGCGAGGTCTTTATTGCCGTCATAGGTCACGATCTCTTTGACATGGGAGCGCTTGCCAGACGGGATAACAATGACTTCGTCACCCACAGCAATCGTGCCGCTTGCGACTGTGCCAGAAAAACCGCGGAAATCGAGATTGGGACGGTTAACCCACTGCACGGGTAAACGGAACGGGGCGTCTAAACTGGCGCTGTCTACATCCACTGTTTCCAGATATTCCAGCAAGCTCGGCCCCTGATACCAGTCGGACCGCTCAGACTTGCGGATCACATTGTCTCCGTCCAGCGCAGACATTGGGATGCAGCGAATATCGGTAAAAGTCAGGTCTTGCGCAAACTTACGAAACTCAACTTCAATGTCGTTGAACACAGCTTGATCAAAATCGACAATGTCCATTTTATTCACGGCCACCACGACATGCTTAATGCCCAGCAGCGAGGCGATGTAAGAATGGCGGCGTGTCTGTTCTTGCACACCGTAACGCGCATCAATCAGCAAAATCGCGACGTCAGCGGTCGAGGCACCTGTCGCCATATTCCGCGTATATTGCACGTGGCCCGGCGTATCCGCGACGATGAATTTGCGCTTATCCGTGCTGAAGAAACGGTAGGCGACGTCGATTGTAATCCCCTGCTCCCGCTCAGCCGCGAGGCCGTCTACGAGGAGCGCAAGATCGATTTTATCGCCTTGTGTGCCGGACTTTTTGCTGTCCTTCTCAATGCTGGCGAGTTGGTCTTCATAGATTAGCTTGCTATCATAAAGCAACCGGCTCGATCAGCGTCGACTTGCCGTCATCAACTGATCCGCAAGTGATGAAGCGGAGGTAAGACTTGTTCTCTTGCGCCCGCAAATAGGCGTGAATATCGGTTGCAATCAGATCATCAAGATGCGCCATTAGAAGTACCCCTCTTCTTTCTTCTGTTCCATCGACGCACCGCCGTCATTGTCGATCACGCGGCCTTGGCGCTCTGATGTCGTAGTCAGCAGCATTTCTTGGATCACGTCAGGCAAGGTCACGGCCTCCGACTCGACAGCCCCCGTGAGCGGGTAGCAACCGAGCGTGCGGAAGCGCACCATCTTCTCCGTCACCACATCATCGGGCCCAATCGGCATGCGGTCATCATCGACCAAAAACAGCCCGCCGTCTTTCTCCACCACGGGGCGCTTCTTTGATAAATACAGATCAGGAATCTGGATTTTCTCACGTTCGATATATTGCCAGATGTCCAGTTCAGTCCAATTCGAGATCGGGAAGACCCGCATACTTTCGCCCTTGTGAACGCGGGTATTGTAAATATTCCACAGCTCTGGGCGTTGGTTCTTTGCGTCCCAACGGTGGTTCTCGCTGCGGAAAGAGAAGATACGCTCCTTGGCGCGGGATTTTTCCTCATCGCGACGAGCGCCGCCAAAGGCTGCGTCGAAACCGTATTTGTCCAACGCCTGCTTCAAACCTTGCGTCTTCATCACGTCTGTGTGGACAGCCGAACCATAAGTAAACGGGTTCATGTCCTGCTTCACCCCGTCTGGATTGATATGAACGAGCAATTCCATACCGACTTCTTTGGCGCGACGATCTCGAAATTCATACATTTCCTTGAACTTCCAGCGCGTATCGACGTGGAGCAGCGGGAATGGTGGCGGCGACGGATAAAACGCTTTCTCCGCCAAATGCAACATGACGGAGCTGTCCTTGCCGACCGAATAGAGCATAACAGGATTTTCGCACTGGCTCGCAACTTCGCGCATAATGTGGATGCTCTCAGCCTCCAAGCGATCCAGATGCGACATCGTCAAAGCATTAGATCCGTCCGCTTCAGATTCTAGCTCGGCGAGCGTGGCCAAGGCCGCGTCCATTGTCTTGAGCGTCATCTGCCCACCGTCTTTGAGGCGCGCTATGCCCTTCCCGTCATTAAATATCTTGCGGGAAATCGTCGATAGCGATTGTCCCGACGTGTCAGATAGCGCCTCTGCGCGGGTGAGAAATTCTGCTAGGAGTGACATAAAGCGGCCTCTTGGGATATATCCCACGATTGATTTCATGTTTCATATAGGTGAATTTCATCAGATGTAAAGGCAACAGTGGGATATGTCCCACGGCTAAGTCTGGCGAAGATGGTGCGGGCGGCCGGAATCGAACCGGCACTCTCATACGAGAACAAGATTTTAAGTCTTGCGTGTCTACCAATTCCACCACGCCCGCAGCAGAATGAAGGTTAGCTAACGCCTCGATCTATTTTGAACAAGAAGATTTTCACGGATAGCCAATTAAATTTCAGGATTATCCCCCATCAGAAAGCGCGGACCCGCGCCTTTCGCCGCTGCTGCGTCATCAGCATTATAAATCGCACAGCTCTTGAGCGATAGGCAGCCGCACCCGATGCAGCCTGTCAGTTTACGCTTTAATGTCGTCAGAGCGTCTATGCGCGCGTCTATATCTTGGCCGAAATCGCGACTAATCTTTTCCCAATCCTGTTTAGTTGGCGTTCGGTTGTTGGGTAAAGCGTCAAGCTGGCCCTTAATCTGCTTGAGCGAGAAGCCTAGCTTTTGCGCGATTATGACAAATGAAATGCGGCGAATATCTGAGGGTTCAAACACGCGCTGTCCCCCTGCATTGCGTCCTGCCAAGACGAGGCCTGCCTCTTCGTAAAAGCGCAATGCAGAAACTGCCACGCCCGTTCGGGCTGCTACTTTACCAATGGATAGCCCCGTTTTCACTCGTTTCATAAATATCTCAATTTCGCTTGACCTCAACTTAACTTGAGGTCGTAGCGTCTGTTTTCATACAACACAATAGGCATAAAAGGAGACCTAATATGCAAACAGCAACACTCGAACATATCAACCTCACCGTCACAGATCCGAAGAGATCGGCAGCCATGTTAGAAAAACTATTTGGCTGGCATATACGCTGGGAAGGCGCAGCGATGGAGGGTGGATATACTGTCCATATTGGCACGGATGATCGATACCTAGCCTTATATTCTCCCATAGAGTCGCAAATCGTGGATATAAAACCGCACAAATTTCGTGGCGGGATGAGCCATATCGCTGTGACCGTTGATGACCTAGCGGCCCTTGAAACAAAGCTTGCGGAGGCAGGCTATGAGGTCTGCAGCCGTGGTAATTATAAAGAATGTGAAAGCCTCTATTTCCGCGATCACGATGACATTGAGTATGAAGTTGTCAGCTACCGCGCTTAGGTCAGGTCTGCGACAAGCGCGCTTAAGGCAATCTCTACTTTTTCCAACATGGCCTTATCTCGCCCTCTTGCCACAAATGTGACGCCGCGCAGATCGGCGTTGAAGAAAGGATAGCTGCCAATGGACACCCCGTGGAAGCGTCTCTCTATTTCAGCGAGGGGTTCGGCGGCGTCGCCTTCGCCAATCCCTGCGGCCGTCACATTAACTGAATAGACTTTCGCCCCGCCTTGAATACGGTGTTCGATATCAGGCAGCATGCCGCGCATGATCGACGGGACGCCCGCCATCGTAAAGACGTTGCGCGTCTGAAACCCTGGTGCTTGGCTGACAGGGTTCTTGATCAGGCTCGCGCCGTCTGGAATTCGCGCCATGCGGCGGCGGAGCCGCGTTCAGCTCGCCCTGCTCATAGCGCTCTCGGAGCATGGCAATCGCGTCGTCCCGCTCACTGATTCCCAGATCAAAAGCCGCCGCGATGCAATCGGCGGTTATATCGTCATGGGTCGGCCCGATCCCGCCCGTCGTAAACACGTAGTTAAATCGCTCTGAAAACGTATGAACTGTCTGCGTGATCACCTCGGCATCGTCGGCAATAATCCGCGCTTCTCCCACTTGCACACCCAGCGGTTCCAGCCATTTGGCGATTGTCGACAGGTTCGTATCCTGCGTCCGCCCCGACAGTAGCTCATCGCCAATAAGAATTATTCCAGCTGTGACAGTGTGATCAGACATGGGCCGCTATTAAGTCTAGCGAGGGGCGGCGTCTACTGTTATAGCGCGGGTATGAATTATATTGATGCATCCGAGGCGACCGATATCCGAGACGGCGCGATTAAGCTCCACTCCCCCGAAGATTTCGAGGGCATGCGAAAGGCTGGCCGTCTGGCGGCGGAGTGTCTCGATATGCTTGTCCCCCTTGTCGTGCCTGGTGTGACGACGGCGGAACTCGACAAAGCGTCGTTTGACTTTTTGGTCGCGCGCGGCGGTGTGCCTGCGTGCTTGGGCTATCGCGGCTATCAGCATACAGTCTGCACCTCTATCAATCACGTTGTCTGCCACGGTATTCCGAATGATAAGCCGCTAAAAGAAGGCGACATCGTCAATATCGACGTCACTGTAATCCTCGATGGGTGGCACGGGGACACATCTCGCATGTATCCCGTGGGCGAGATTTCGCGCAAAGCCGAACGCCTGATCCAGATTACCTATGACAGCCTGATGCTCGGCATTGCGGCGGTGAAGCCCGGCAATACGACCGGCGATATTGGTCATGCGATTGAGAAGTTTGCCAAGGGCGAGCGATGCTCTGTTGTTGAAGATTTCTGTGGCCACGGTCTTGGGCGTCTGTTCCATGACGCGCCGAACATCCTTCATTTTGGCCGCCCCGGCGAAGGCGAAGTTCTACGCGAAGGCATGTTCTTCACGATCGAGCCAATGATCAATCTCGGCAAGCCCGACACAAAAATCCTTTCGGACGGTTGGACAGCTGTGACGCGTGACCGCAAGCTGACAGCACAGTTCGAACACTCTGTTGGCGTGACCGCGACGGGCTGCGAGATATTCACAGCCTCGCCCAAGGGTTTGCATCACCCTCCCTACGCATAAGCTCGTATTTTGGGGGATGAGCCAGTCAAAACGCCGAAACCGCATTATCACGGCCACCGTGACCGTCTGCGTGCGCGCTTTGCCGAGAAAGGCGCTGACGCCCTCGCTGATTATGAGCTGCTAGAGCTTTACCTGTTTCGCACCATCGTCCGCCGCGACGTCAAACCGATCGCCAAAGAGTTGATCGCGAAATTTGGCAGCTTTGCCGAGGTGATAGCTGCACCCATTGACCGCCTGACTGAGGTGAAATTCATCAGTGAGAACGTGGCGCTTGATCTCAAAATTCTAAGAGCGGCGGCGACCAAGCTAGGCCAAGAAAGCATCTTGAACCGTCCCGTCCTCTCATCGTGGACTGCGCTGCTCGATTACTGCCGATCGGCGATGCAATATGAGGGCAAGGAGCAATTTCGGGTGCTGTTTTTGGACCGTAAGAACCGCCTGATCGCAGACGAAATCCTCGGCCAAGGCACGGTCAATCGCGCCCCTGTCTATCCGCGAGAGATCATCAAGCGCGCGCTCGCGCTCGATAGCACAGCGATCATCCTGACGCACAACCACCCCTCAGGCGATCCGACGCCGTCACACGCTGACATCAAAATGACCGAAACGATCATCCAAGCCGCCAAAGCGATTGACGTGACCGTCCACGATCACCTGATCATCGGGCGGGAGAATATCGCGAGCTTTAAATCGCTGGGATTGATGTAATCTACATTGGCTAGGTCATTTCATTGTTTATTGAAGTGGGCTGTCGGCGTGGGTTTGGGCTGCAGGAGGAACCTGTGTGCATGGAAGTATTTTCGCAGCCCAAGGGACCACGCCGCAGTATCTTTTTTCCGCTACCGGCCGAACTTCGCAGTCGCGGCGAAATCAGCTCTCGATAGGCCACCCAAGCGCCAGCGCGTTACCACTTTTGCTCCAATGACAAATACTGTCTTTGCGACAACCATATCAACGTGCACATGATTTGCCCGACGCAAGGAACGCGCCTAAATTGTCATAGAAATCGAAAGCGTGGATATATCTGCTGAGATTTTAGCTTAGGCCCACCTCTGATATGAAGCCTCTGATATTGCGCGCCTGATATTACGCGTCTGACACTTAGGTGACTTGACGCACCCCGCACTTTGCTCTCTTGTGCGGAAAAAAGATTTGGGGGAAATATGAGCCAAGAGACCGACATGCCGAGCAAGCGCTATCGCAGCCTCGTCCTCCTGCTCCTCACCATAATCTATGCTTTTAATTTCATTGATCGGCAGATTATCGGCATCCTATCGCCGTTCATCCAAGCGGATTTAGGCCTCTCCAATTCACAACTTGGCCTGCTGAAAGGCTTTTTGTTTGCGCTGTTTTACACGGTCGTCGGCCTGCCGATTGCGTGGCTAGCGGATCGCTATAGCCGCGTTAATATCGTCGCAATTTCACTGGCGACATGGAGCGCGTTTACGGCGCTGACGGGCATGGCAAACAGCTTCCTCACGATTGGCCTTGCGCGGATGGGCGTTGGCGTGGGCGAAGCGGGCGGTTCTCCGCCTTCCCACTCGATGATTTCAGACCTTTACCCCAAGGAAGAACGCGCGGGCGCGCTGGCGTTTTACTCACTCGGCATCCCGATGGGGCTCGGCTTTGCCTATCTGATGACGGGGATATTGCTCGGCAATCCAGAAAGCGCGATGAGCTGGCGGACGCTGCTGATTATCTTGGGCGTCACAGGGATCGTGCTGGCCGTGATTATGCGAATCATTGTCCGCGAACCTAAGCGTGGACAGCAGGAAAAGGCCAAAGAAGATGCGATTAAAATCCCCTTTGGTGTCGCGCTAAAAACGCTGCTGACGATCCCGTCATGGTGGGCAATGTGCCTCGGAATCGCCTTTGCGTCCTTCGTCGGTTACGCGGTTTCAACGTGGCAGATGGACTACCTCCTACCCTTTGATGGCAGCCAAGAAAGTCCCGTTGGCTTTCAAAATATGATGTATTTCTTAGCGTTTGCAAATTGCGTCATCTACGGCGCAGGCACATATTTTGGGGGGTGGTTGACGCAGAAGCTCGCGGTTCGCTCCCTCGCCTATTATGGTCTTGTGCCAGCGATTTCGATCTTGATTTGCTTGCCGCTCGTGATCGGAGCCTTCTGGGTGCCTGGCACTTGGGCGCACCTTTTTGTTGCGGGATCGCTGCTGTTTTTCCTCGGCATGTATTTGGGGCCAAGCTTTGCGATTGCGCAGACGCTCGCACCGATCAATATGCGCGCGATGTCAACGGCGATTTTCTTCCTCGTGCTAAACCTGATCGCGCTGGGCGGCGGGCCGACGACTGTGGGCTTTCTTGCGGATATGTTCAAAGAGGCGCACGGCCAGGTGCATGCCGTGCGGCTGTCTATTACCATTGTCAGCGTGATGTTAGTGGTCAGCTCGATCTGCTTTTTCATGGCTTCCAAAACCTTGCCTAAAGACTGGGCAGAGGCGCAAGCGCGCAACGAAGCCCCTTAACGCCGCATGTAACTCACAGCGATCTGTTGCGCCGCCCTTGACCCCCATCATGTGAAGGGGCATTTGCGCGGGGAACAAACCAAAGTGAGTCCGACATGATTGAACGCTACGCCCGCAAAGAGATGACCGCGATTTGGTCACAGGCCACGAAATATCGCATCTGGTTTGAGATTGAAGCACATGGCTGCGACGCGCTGGCCGAGTTGGGCGTGATTCCGAAATCTGCTGCGAAGAATATCTGGGACAAAGGCGGATCTGCAGAATTTGACGTAGCGAAGATCGACGAGATTGAGCGCGAAGTGAAACATGACGTCATCGCCTTCCTCACCCACCTTGCGACATTTATTGGCGACGATGCGCGGTTCGTGCATCAGGGTTTCACCAGCTCCGACATCCTCGACACGACGACGTCTGTGCAGTTAGCGCGGGCGACGGATCTGCTACTCGTCGGCATGGACCGCGTTCTGGCGGCTCTAAAAAAACGCGCGGAAGAGCATAAATATACGATCACGATTGGCCGCAGCCACGGCATCCACGCAGAGCCAACAACTTTCGGCGTCAAGCTCGCACGGTTCTACGCCGAGTTTGCACGGGGACGAGAGCGGCTGGTCACGGCTCGTAAAGAAATCGCGGTCTGCGCGATCTCTGGCGCGATCGGCACATTCGCCAATATTGATCCAGCGGTCGAAGAACATGTTGCCAAGGAAATGGGCCTCGCGGTTGAGCCTGTGTCCACGCAAGTCATCCCACGCGACCGTCACGCCGCCTATTTCGCAGCCCTCGGAGTCGTTGCGTCATCGATTGAGAATATCGCCGTGGAGATTCGCCACTTACAACGCACCGAAGTGCTAGAAGCCGAAGAGTTCTTCTCCAAAGGCCAAAAGGGTAGCTCCGCCATGCCGCATAAGCGCAATCCCGTACTGACGGAAAACCTGACGGGCCTTGCGCGTCTTGTGCGTATGTCCGTTATGCCCGCCATGGAAAACGTAGCGCTTTGGCATGAGCGCGATATTTCCCATAGCTCTGTTGAGCGCGGCATTGGGCCGGACAGCACCGTGCATCTGGACTTTGCGCTGCACCGCCTCGCGGGTGTGATTGAAAACCTCGTCGTCTATCCCGACCAAATGCGCGCGAATATGGACCGCCTCGGCGGGCTGCATAACTCCCAGCGTTTCCTGCTCGCCCTGACTCAAGCGGGAGAACAGCGCGAGAGCGCTTACCGTCTCGTACAACGCAATGCGATGCAAGTGTGGGAAATGTTCCGCAAGCACGGCAATGCAGGCGAAGGGTCATTCCTGAAACTGATCCTAGAAGACAAAGACGTCATGGCGCTGCTGTCAGAAGATCAAGTCCGCGATATGTTTGACGACGAATACCACACCAAGCATGTCGATACGATTTTCAAGCGGGTGTTTGGGTAAACACATCACACGCCCAGCAAAGTTGAAGGTTTGAGGAGATCACTTCACGTGGTAACTTGACCTATGCCCATTGAGATCGATCCGTCAATTCCTCCGACTTATGTCTATGACGGCGAGTGCGTGCTGTGCTCTCGCGCCGTGCGCTATTCGATCAAGCATGACAGTGGAGACCCGCCCGTGAGGTTCGTCGCCATCAAGTCGTCACTCGGCCGCTCGATTGCAAAGCACAACGATGTTGACCCTGACGACCCTCACACATTTATTTATGTGGAAGACGGCCAGAGCCATGTGCTGACAGACGCCGTGTTTGCCTTATCAAAGCGCGTTGGCGGCCCAGGTAAATGGATCAATATTTTCTGGATTGTGCCGCGACCTATTCGCGACTGGGTCTATCTGCGACTCGCGCTCAATCGCTACCAACTCTTTGGTAAGCTCGACACATGTTACAGTCCCAATGCTGAGCATCGGGACCGTTTCATTTTAGAATAAAAGCTGACTAGCGCGCCTGCCCTTTAAAGCCGCGATTGATCATAACTTCGGCGATTTGCACGGTGTTCAGCGCGGCGCCTTTACGCAAGTTATCTGACACACACCACAAGTTGAGCGTGTTTTCCTGCGTGCTGTCTTCGCGGATGCGGGAGATATAGGTCGCGTATTCGCCGACACATTCGATCGGGGTGATGTAGCCGCCCTCTTCTTCGGGCTTGTCATACACCATGATACCAGGGCTTTCGCGCAGGAGTTCGCGCGCGTCATCCGCTGTAATCTCGTTTTCAAATTCGATGTTCAGCGATTCGGCATGGCCGACAAAAGTTGGCACGCGCACACAAGTCGCTGTGACTTTGACCTTCGGGTCGAGAATTTTCTTCGTCTCGGCCTTCATCTTCCACTCTTCTTTCGTGTCGCCACTGTCCATGAAGACGTCGATTTGTGGGATCACGTTAAAGGCGATCTGCTTGGGGAAGTTGACGGGTGGGAAAGTTTCTTGCGGGTGAAACACAGATTTCGTCTGCTCCCACAGCTCGTCCATGGCTTTCTTACCGCCACCAGAAACGGACTGATAGGTGCTGACGACAACGCGTTTGATCGTCGCGCGGTCATGCAGCGGCTTTAGCGCGACGACCATTTGGATCGTGGAGCAATTCGGATTGGCGATGATATTTTTCTTCGTATAGCCGTCAACCGCTGCCGCGTTCACTTCTGGCACGACAAGCGGGACATCTGGGTCCATGCGCCATGCGGAGGAGTTATCAATGACAACCGCGCCTTTGGCCGCAATTTTTGGAGACCATTCCTTGGAAATCTCGCCACCTGCACTCATCAGCGCAATGTCGCATTTGGCAAAGTCGAAGGTTTCAAGATCCACGCATTTGAGTTCTTGATCACCAAAACTGACAACACGGCCCACAGATTTGCGCGAGGCAACCGCGAAGACTTCGTCAATCTCAATATCGGAACCCGCCAGAATTTCGAGCATTTCCGTCCCGACATTTCCAGTCGCGCCGACGATTGCAAAACGATACCCCATATGAGCCTCCGATGAGTAAAAAATTGCGCTTTAAATAGCGTTGCGGCGTTTAAGCGAAAGGCGCGTTGCGCGCAAGGCGAAAGCGCCGCTACTTCTGCCGAATTCTGCGATACATGAGGATTGCGATGATGCCGACTATGATCAGGCCGACGGCTTCCATCTTAGATAGCGGCCCGAGCCACGGCGACGTCCAGCCTGCGAGGCCCGACAGATCCACACCGCCGCCGCTGCCATTCATTGCGATCGCGGCGAGCAATAAGGTGACCAGCACCATCAGGGTGATGAGGCCAAAGATAACTTTATAAAAGCGGTTGTCAGCGGCTTTCTGCGCGGCGCGGCGTTCCTGCACGCGGTTATAGCGAGAGCTGCGGCGCATGCGGCGGCTGCCGTCTTCTGCGGATGGCGCGGGGGTTTCAGGTGTTTCATTCATGACTGACACTTAACATAGTAATTCAATTCGTCTGTGGTAAATACGCATATGAAACGAATTTGGTGCAGCTTTATTTTCATCGGCTTGCTAGCAAGTCCTGCGGCGGCGCAAGATGATATGATGGAAATCCCCGATGCGGCGACGTCGACGCCGCTGTCTGAGGATGAACTTACGCGCGTTTTCACTGACCAAACCCATCGCGGCACCTATAACTTTCAACGCAAAGATGTGAACACATTTTCCTTTACCGAACGCACGACAAAGGACGGACGCACGCGCCATGTTCACGGCGATAAAGTCGACACGGGGGATTGGCGGATTGGCGGCGATCTGATTTGCTTTAACTACGAAACCGCCGTGAATTTCGGCGCGTGTTTTCATATTTATCAGCAGGGAAATTGCTACTACCACTATGTGCTTGATCGCAACGCACCTAATGGGGGCCGCTTTACGGCACGCACTGTGATCGCAGGAGAAAGGCCGAGTTGTGAACCAAGCATGTCTTAACATTACCGCTGCGCTAGTCATCGTCATGCTTGCCTCACCTGCCTTTGCGCAGAGCCAGAAGACCGATATTCGCCCGCTCGCCAATCAAATTGTGGGCAAAGAACTCCCGTCTCATTTCCGCAATAAGACCCATGACGGCGCCTATAATTTCTCGCGCGATGGGAAGGCACGATCCTTCTATACAGAGACACATTTGGATAATGGCGATACGCAGTACCGCGAAGGCGATCTTGTCTCCAAAGGCATTTGGTTCACCAAGACGGATGCGATCTGTTACGCCTATGAAAATCCAGGCATGACGGGGGGCTGCTTTCGCGTCTACCGCGTCAAAAACTGCTATTATTATTACAGCACGCAAATGGCTCGTCGCGATGACGAGCTAGACAGGGATTACTGGGTCGCTCGCTCCACGCTATCTGGCGAAGCGCCAGAATGTGAAGCCGCCATCAGCTAGAAGTCGTAGCGCGGAAGGCCGTATTGACGCTCCAGCGCGCGCACTTCAATGCGCAGATCTTCGCGGCGATCATCTAGGCGGATTTCTTTTTTACGAAGCCGCCTACGTTCATCCGCATCATTGTCTTCTTCATCCAGACGACGGCGCACTTCGATGAGGGCTGTCAACGCGTCTTCATAGTCGTCAATCAAACTCTGATGTTCAGAGGTAATTTGATAAACCGCATAGCCTTCTGCATGACCCTCCAGATAAGGGGTCGCGTTAATCGCAATACATTCCTGATTAGGGTCCCCCCGCTTTCGCCCCGGCTAATGCCGTTATCAAATGTGCAATAAAGCGGCAGGCCGCTATCATATCCACTCATGTAAGCATTGCGGTTCGGGATAACATCATATTTGGCACAGGTGCTTGCAATGTCAGCAAACCGTCCACGAGAATTGCCCGCTCGACCGTCATTATAGCCAATATCTTGCCAGCTTCCTGCAATACATTCGTCTTCTGAGATTGTTGCGCAAGACGACAGAGCCAACCCCGCAAGTGGAACCGCCATCGCGCTTAAAATTAAATGTTTATAATGCGTCATATGAATCACCCATGTCTGTGTCTGCTTTTCGATCTGTTAGGCTAACGCAGATGTGTCAACCCTGAATAGTGCGTTCAAAATTCGTTCACATCGGTTAAGGCTTGCCATCGAGAAAGGCTTGCCGCTCTGACTATCGCTCGCTAAGCGTTAAGCATGAGATTAGATAGCCAGACATTGGGCGGCGGTCGCGCCCCCTCGGACTTGCACTCGGCGGCGGAGTTGCGCGCGGGTGGGCGCACATCGGCGCGCTGCGCGCCTTGATCGAGGCTGGCATCAAGCCAGACATCATCGCGGGCACGTCTATCGGCGCAGTTGTAGGCGGCGCCTATCTGGCAGACCGTCTGGACGTGCTAGAAAAATGGTCACGATCGCTCAATCGTCGCCGCGTCATGGGATATATGGACGTTAGCTGGGGCGGGTCAGGCTTTATGCGCGGTGAACGCCTTGCGCGGACGCTGCAAAAATATATGGGCGACATACGTATCGAAGACCTCGACCGCCGTTTCGCCGCTGTCACATGCGACCTCAGGACAGGGTATGAAGTCTGGTTGCAGCGCGAGCCCGCTTGTTCCCGCCGTGCGCGCCTCCTATGCCCTGCCCGGCGCGTTTGAACCCGTGAAAATCGACGGTCGGTATATGATTGACGGCGCATTGGTGAACCCCGTGCCAGTATCAGCATGTCGCGCCTTGGGCGCGCATATGGTGATCGCAGTCAGCCTGAACGGTGATGCTTTCGGGCCCATCGGAACGTCACACGAAATCAATATGGACGAAGACGATGACGACACGGTTGATCCCTTCGAACTCGCCAGCCAATCACTGAACAAGCTGCGGCCAGATCGCCTGCTACTAAAGTCCATGATCGGCAATGTGACGCCAGGGAAATCGCCGAAGATGGGCTCTGTTATGATGGGGACATTGAACATTGTTATGGACCGTATCTCGCGCTCCCGCCTAGCTGGTGATCCGCCAGATGTGTTTGTGGCGCCGCGAATCGGTCACATCGGCATGTTGGAATTTACCAAGGCTGACGAGTTGATCGAGCGGGGCTACCGCGCCATGCAGCACGAAATTCCGCTGATTAAGTCCGTCATGGACGTTTTAGGGCAAATGCCGAGTGGGTCAGCCAGCGATATTCCGCGTCAATAGCGACCTCTGGTCACATTCTCGCCGCAAAACTCCCCTGACGCGGGAGCGAACTAGCGAGCGCCTACGGATCACCCTAACAGGATGGAATGGGAAAAACGCACCGCATCAAGTCAGCGAATGACAATTCTCCGCGATATGCGCGGCGTGTCGGGCAACGCGGTATAGCGCGCCCGCAGCGTCTCGCCGCCTCTCGCCCTGCCTTCGCCACTGCAGCCCGCGGCACACCCACAACATATTATTCAACCAAGCCGACCCAACTCCCTCGCCAATCACTCAAAACAGTCGCCCCCTCAAAGCTCAAAGAGATTGCTTTATTACTGACTATGATCGCGCTGACCGCCGCTATTGTGATATTTGCCGCATCTCAAGACATCATGCTGACCCTCTTCGATATTCTCGCGCTGGATAGCATTATCGGGCTGTTATTTTACGCGGGTTCGCGCTCGCTCATGCCAATCATGTTTAGCCTGTTTGGGAGTGCCTGCTGGGCGGGATTATCGATCCTCCCCCTCTTTCAAGGTCAAGCCCTGACCCCGCCCGCTTGGGGCGCTATTATACCGCTCATCGCATTGGGGCAGCTTTGGGCAGCGACTGATCTTCGCTCCCGCCGCAGTTTCGTGATTGCAGGGGTTTTGGCCGCAGTCTGGTGTGCTTTGCTGGCCTTTCATGCGGCCCTGCCCGCAGCCGCTTTGGGCAGTTTGATTTTCATGTTGGGCGTGGCGCAACATCGCCTCGGCAAAGCGGCCAAAGACCGCGATCATTTCGGCGCAGATGCGCACAGCCTGATCGGGTGGATCATTGCGATAGCTGGCGCCGCTATGGTGCAATATCATTGGCTGGATTTTGAACCTCACGCCAATTTGACCGATGGGCGTTTATCTGCGCTATGGATTTGGGGTGTAGGCCTCTGCGCTCTGGCGATTTTAGTCAGTAGCCTCATGCGTTACCGCGCCCACAAAATCAGTGCGCTCGGCATTTTCATTGTTAGCGCCGTTAGCTTGATCCTGCCTTTTAGCGTCTCTCGCCCCGACATCATTGATCAAGTATTTGCTGAAATTCCAGGGCTGAGCGCCGTGCCGAGCTTTGGTTTGGTGATCGGGGCTGCGATCATTGCCAGTGCGATTGGGATGATCGTCAACGGCCTACGCCGCAATCAATTCGCCTTTGTCATTCTTGGTGCGATTGTCTTTGGCTTGCAAGGTCTGCTTATTTTTCAGCCTGTTATGGCGAGTTTTGATTTTGCCGTAATCGCGGTCCTCAGCCTGATTGGCGCGCTGGCGATTGGCGGGCTGGTTGCAGGCCGCAGCTTAAGTGACGCCTAGCGCAAGACGCTGAAACCTGTGCTATTGGCGCGAACCAGCAATGGCGCGATGACCATGCCCGCTGCGTAACCGCCCATATGTCCCGCCCATGATACATTCGTGCCAAGGATCGGCGCCGCAACCACTAGCACCACATTCACAATCGCCCAGCCTAGCCCGAATTGTAGCATTTGCGCGCGGCCGCCCATGGCCCAGCCCGCGGCCGCGAATAAAGCTGATGCGCCGCCAGATGCGCCGACCATCGCTGCACTTGTCGTACCCATAACTTTCCACACCAGCCATTGCGCGACCCCGCCGCCAATCACGCCGAGCAGAAAGATCAGCCAAAACGCCCCTGCGCCAGAGCTACGCTTACCGCGTGACGTGGCGAGAACCTTCGCCCCGCGAATGGTCACAATACCGAACACAATACCGAAGAGCGAATTCATCAACACATGCGCCCAGCCGCTATGCAAAAACCCGTGCCCCAGCAGAGAGATGATCTGCGGCCCGAGCGGCATCGTGCCGAACGGGCGCATAATGCCATATGTGGCCAGCAAATTGCCAAGCGACTCGACCGCGAAAATCGTCAAAACTTCGATCACCACCATAATCGCAGCCCAATAGACGGGGGTGGGTTCAGAAAAATTGAACATAGGTTCGCGATTTTCATATGTCATGGCTAACCTTATTTGCTGACTACCGCTTTGGATAGAATCACTGGCATATAAGCATATGAACGGACAGTCGCATATCCATCAAACCCAACCTGCCACGCGGCAGTGGTATATTCAGGTCGATGCGCAAGCATATGGGCCGTTCACAGATCAAATTCTGTGGCAATATATGTGCGAGGGTCGGGTGACGGCGCAATCGCTGATTTCGCAAAACCCAACGCAAGACTTCCGTCCCGTGAGTGCGGACCCTAGCTTGATGAACTGGTTATCGCAAACCCCTGATAATCAACAGAAAAATGCGGAGCCTGCTGCGCCTCAACCCACGGCCAAAAAATCAGTCTTCATGGTCATGGCTGAAATACGGTCGGGCAAAGGTATGGACTTTCTGCGCACGCTGCAGGGTCTCGGTCAGGTTGAACGGATTGGCGATACGCTCTGGCTCTTGCAGGCGGCGGCGACAGCGGATGAGTTACGCAATATTTTGAGCCAGCCGCTCAACGCAGATGACCGCTTGTTTATCCTCGATAGTTTCGAAAACCGTATGTCGTGGTTTAATATCGGCGCAGATATGGACCGCCGCGTGCAAGCGCTTTGGGATATTGATCGCTAAAGCGGGGAAGTTGATCCTACCCGATCTGCTCCAAATCAGCGGCAAAGCGTTTGGCATTGGCGACATAAACGTCCGCATTGATCTTTAAAAAAGCGATCTGCTGCTCCGATAGCTGTCGAATAACTTTGCCGGGGGCGCCGACAACCATAGAGCCGTCTGGGATTTCCTTGCCTTCTGTGATCAAAGCATGCGCGCCTATCAGGCAGTTCTTACCGATCTTGGCCCCGTTCAGCACCGTTGCGCCAATTCCGATCAGCGTATTATTTCCAATCGTGCAGCCATGCAGCATGACTTGGTGACCAATAATGACGTCTTCGCCAATGTCCAGCGGCATGCCAGGGTCCGTGTGCAGCACAGAGTTATCTTGCACATTCGAGCGCGCACCAACCGAGATAAGGTCGTTATCCCCGCGCAGCACGGCCCCGAACCAGACAGAGCTTTGCTCGGCCAATTTCACATTCCCCATGACTTGCGCATTGGGCGCAACCCACGCGGTGGGGTCTATATCGGGTGTGACAGAACCGAGCTTATAAATTGCCATTATGCGTGGTCGTCGAGATCTTGTTGCAAGATCGAGATATTCAGGTCGTAAGAAATATCGTTGGGGTCTTCATTATCGATATATAGAAGCCCAAGGATTTCATCATTCAGGTAGACTTCCACGCTGTCAGCGACTTTGCGCGGCTTAATCGTAATGCCTTCTGTGCCGAAGCGGGAGCAGAGATAATTACGGACTTGGGTGATTTGTTCGGGGCTCATTTGGCCTCTCCTAATGCTTGATTTTCGAATGTCTGGTCCATGGAACTCGCAGGGTTGCCGCAGCACGGGCCGCCCACGGGTTTGGCGGGCACGCCAGCGACTGTGCAATTTGCGGGCACAGCTTTCAGAACAACGGAACCTGCAGCAATCTTTGCGCCGTCTCCGATTTTGATATTGCCGAGGACAGCGGCATTGGCTCCGATCAGGACTTTATTCCCGACTTTTGGGTGACGATCTTCGTCCAAATTCCCTGTCCCACCCAATGTGACGCCATGCAAGATCGAACAGTCATGCCCGATCACAGCCGTCTCGCCCATTACGAAACCTGTCGCGTGATCCAGCATAATGCCGTGACCAATGCGGGCGGCGGGGTTGATATCGACACCAAATTGTTCTGAGGCGCGGTTCTGTAAATGAAAGGCGAACAGATCACGGCCAGAATTGTAGAGCGCGTGGGACAGGCGAAACGTCTGGATCGCCATAAAACCTTTGAAATATAAAAATGCTTGTAAAAAGCTGGTGCAAGCGGGGTCGCGTTCTTTCACGGCGAGCAAGTCTTTGGCCGCATATTCGACAATCGTCGGATCGGCCTCTATCGCTTCGGCCAGCACTTTACGAAGCTTGAGCGTCGACAAATCAGGGGTCGCTAGCTTCTCTGCCAAGTGATTGACGAGGGCACTGCCAAGGTTTTCTTGATCCAAGATCGTGGCGTGTAGCAGCGATGACAATGCCAATTCCTTCGTCGCGTACGCGGCCGCTTCTTGCTTTAGCCTCGACCAAACACAGATGTCAGGATTGCTATCCGCTGCGAGATTTAAGTTGCCCATATCGGCCTCCTTGCCAGCGATCACCGCTCGCGTATGGGCAGTAAATAGGGGTGTCAGCCGCGAATTCCAAATAAATAATCAGAAATTTGCTCGAATGGATGCCATACGCTCTTGCTAAATCCGCAAAGCATCGGCCCGCACGGCGACCTCTGGATCGACATTTCCGCCTGACAAAATGATACAAATCGTCTGCGCAGCATCGTCTTTCATCGCCCCGCCGAGCAAGGCGGCCATGGCGACAGCGCCGCCTGGTTCCAGTTGCACACCCAATTCCCGTTTGGCGATGGCCATAGCTTGCAGACATTCTAGGTCTGTTACGGCGAAAACAGCTGAGAGCGATTGCGAGTTGATCGGCCACGTCAAGGCACCAGGCATCGGCGTCATCAGCGCGTCGCAGAGTGTTGGCGGCGTGGATTTGAGACGCACCCGCGCACCTGCCTCTAGGGACATTTGGTGGTCGTTATAATTCTGCGGCTCTGCGCCGTAAATCTTCGTCGCAGGGGACAGTTTGTTCATGGCAAGGCTGATGCCTGCGCACAATCCGCCGCCGCCGATACAGGTAATCAGCGCGTCAAAGTCGATGCCTGACTGCGCCACTTCCAACCCCACTGTGCCCTGCCCTGCGATGATGTAGGGATCGTCAAAGGACGGGACTATGGTGCGGCCTTTCTTGGCGGCGATGCGATCTGCGATCTCCTCGCGACTCTCAGTCGTGCGATCATAGAAAATAACCTCCGCCCCATCCGCGATCACGCCGTCAACTTTCACTTTGGGTGCGTCTTCGGGCATGACAATAATCGCAGAGATGCCGAGTTCCTTGGCCGCCCGCGCGACACCCTGCGCGTGATTGCCAGAAGAGTAAGCGACGACGCCTTTGGCGCGATCTGCCGCGGTCATTGCGGATAAGCGGTTAAACGCCCCGCGATATTTGAACGCCCCAACCTTCTGCGAACATTCGGGCTTAAACCAGACAGTTTTTCCCGTCATGTCATCGATGATGTCGGAGCGTAGTAGCTCGGTTTTGCGCGCGTGACCGTCCAATCGTTCTGCTGCGAATAGCACATCTTCAAATTTGGGTGGGACTGACATGACGGACTCCTGTTGACGATGGTTCTATTAGGTGGAAATAGAGATATAACAAAAACAATTTTCTCCGGGGAGATGCCCATGCAAGGCCTTATGATGCAGCACGAGCTTATGATCAGTGACCTGATCGAGCACGCCGCCACCGTTCACAAAGATCGCGAGATCTACACCCTTAACGCCGATCTGTCAGAGCATCGCTATAATTGGGCGGATTGTGCAAAGCGGACGCGGAAGCTAGCAAACGCACTGCTGGCGGCTGGCATAAAAAAGGTGACCGCGTGGCAACGATTGCGTGGAATAATTATCGCCACATAGAAATCTACTACGCTGTCAGCTCGATCGGCGCGATTGTCCATACGATCAACCCTCGCCTCAAACCTCAACAAATCGCGTGGATGGTCAATCATGCCGAAGACACGATGTTGATGTTTGACACAACATTTGGCCCTATCATTGACGGCGTGTCCGCTGCCTGCCCCACAGTTAAAAAATGGATTTGCATGACCGACAAAGCGGGCATGCCTGATTATAAAACCGACGTGCAAGACTATGAGAGCTTTATCAGCGACCATCCTGACACGATCGAGTGGGAGCGGTTTGACGAAAATACGGCCTGCACATTGTGCTATACATCTGGCACGACGGGCGACCCGAAGGGCGTTCTCTATTCCCACCGCTCCACGATCCTGCACGCTATGGCGGGTTGCTTTATGGACGTGATCGGCGGCGGCAGTAATGACGTCATCTTGGCTGTGGTCCCAATGTTCCACGTCTCCGCTTGGGGCCTTATCTATTCGGCCGCTATGGTTGGGGCGAAACTCGTCATGCCTGGGCCAGGCCTAGACGGCGCGAATATGTGCAAAATGATTACGCAAGAGGGCGTAACACTGATGGCGGGTGTGCCGACAGTCTGGCTCGGTGTTTATAACCACGCCAAAGCCAATAATATTGATCTGAGTTCAGTCAAGAAAGCCCTCGTCGGCGGGTCCGCCCTGCCCGAGAGCCTGCTCCGTGCTTATGAGCAAGACCTCGGCATCCCGATGCAGCAAGGTTGGGGCATGACGGAAACATCACCGCTCGGCAGCACCTATTGTCCTTATCCTGGCACAGATTTGTCGGACTATGACAGCACGGTCCAAGACAAGCTCTATGCGGGGCGTCGTATATTTGGCGTCGATATGCGTATCGTTAATGATGAAGGCAATATCTTGCCACAGGACGGCGAAGCGGAAGGCCACCTCCAAGTGCGCGGCTCCGTGGATTGCCAGTGGCTACTTCAAAGGGGCTGGCTCGGATAGCTTCACCGATGACGGTTGGTTTGCCACAGGCGACGTATCGAAACTTCACCCGCGCGGTTACATGGAAATCACGGACCGCTCGAAAGATGTCATCAAATCAGGCGGTGAATGGGTCAGCTCAATCGAAGTTGAAAACGCTGCCGCTGATCATCCAGAGGTCGCCATGGCCGCCTGTATCGGGATCGCACATGAAAAGTGGCAAGAGCGCCCCTTCCTGATCGTCCAAGCCATGCCTGGAAAATCGCCTGACCTTGACGAAATTAAGCAGTGCATCACCGCGAAATGCGCGAAATGGTGGCTGCCTGATGAGATCGTCTTCCAAGACGAACTTCCCCTCGGCGCAACAGGCAAAATCCTCAAGCGGGAGCTGAAGGAAGTCTATAAAGACCACTATACGAAATAAAGACGGACATGACTGAACCGTCCTTAAAGCCCGATCAGTCGGGCTTTAAACTTCCCATTACATATCGCGCTATCCCCGCAAAATATCTTTTTTTCTGCGGTTTCTTTCTTTTCATGCTGTGGGTGACGTTTTACGCGGCAGAAGATGTGAGCTCTGGCGTCATAATTATGCGGCTCATATTTGGGCTTGGCGCGATAGTTTTGGGCGTCCAAGCCCTCCCGAATGCGGCTTATTTGAAGTTAACCCAAGAGGGTTTTGAAACGCGCGCTCTATACCGTTCGCATTTTGTGAATTGGTCAGATGTGGAATCCTTTGGGACGACCCGCATTGGAAAAAAGAACCTGTTCTCTTGGAAAAACAACTTTGTCAGCGTGAATATGAAAAATTCAAAAATACCTATCCCAGGGGCCATCGATCCGATGAGTTGCAACCCGCAAGAACTGGCAGATTTCATGAACGCTCTGCGCAATGAATATGGCTAAGTCTTAGACTCGCTTGTCTTTAGCTCTTTGGCGCCCACCGCGCGATGCTGCGCGTTCAAACAATATTCCGCGCTCGGTTATCAGGATGATCGTCAGGGACAATAGACCCAACCCAACGAAACCAAGCAAGATTGGCGCAACGGAGCCGTCAAATCTTGAGCTGACAAGATAGCCAAACCCGCTGGCCACAGTCGTTGTTGAGAAGCCGTAAACTGCACTGGCCGTTCCCGCGACCTTGCCCTGTGGCTCCATTGCGATAGCGGAGAAATTCGCGCCGAGCATACCAAAGCAAGCAAATGTCAGGGCAAAGAGCGGCAGGAAGTAGATCAGTTTCTCACCCGCATATGTCATCACGAGGAAATTCGTGAAGGCCAGCAGCGTAAATAAGATCAGCACGATATGACTGATGCGGCGCATCCCAAAGCGCTCAACGATCATCGAATTTGCAAAGTTCGCCACCGCCAAAGTGCCCGCAATAATCGCAAACCAAATCGCAAAGCGTTTGCCGACACCGAAGACCTCGTCAAAGATTTGCTCTGCGGCGGCAATGAAAGCGAACAACGCGCCGAAAATCACGCCGCTCGCCGCCATGTAACCAAAGGTCATACGGGTGGTAAGAACGGATTTGAAAGCAACACCCGCGCGCTTGAAGCTTAGCTCGCTGCGGTCTTCGGGCTTGAGAGTTTCGGGTAGGCGCAACTGCACCCAAACTAAAATCATCAGCGCCGCAATGCCTAGCACTCCGAACATCCACTCCCATCCTGCGACCATCATCACGCCCTGCCCCACGGCAGGCGCGATAATCGGGATGATCATAAAGATCGTCATAACAAGCGACATGATCTTAGCCATGCCTCGCCCCGCCGTGAGGTCTCTCACGATTGAAACGGCGATGACACGCACGCCAGAGGAGAAGATACCCTGTAAAAAGCGCATCAGCAGCAGCAAAGCAAAGCTATGCGTCAACATGCAAGCTAGGCCAAAAATGGCGTAAAAGACGAGGCAGATACGCAACAAATTCTTGCGCCCAAATCTGTCTGAGATCGGCCCAAAGAGTAGCTGCGGTGCGCCAAATCCGATGAGATAGCTGTAGAGCAGCCATTGCTGTTGATTGCCCGTCACGCCGTAATGCTCGCCGATAATGCCCATGGCGGGCAGCATGATGTCAATCGCAAAGGCGTTCAGCGCCATAAGAGAGGCGACCATGCACACGAATTCCCAGCGCGGCATAGGCAGCTTGATCGAGGCGGATATGTTGGCAGGAGCGGTCATAATGTGAACGGGGCTATGCGCCTCCGCCCATCGCCATGCAACACCAAATTAAGGAGGCTCTGTCTGCAGATATGCAACGATTAAGGCAGTAAGGCGTAGATTTACTAAGCACACCAGGAGAGATATATGAGCGATTTGAAATTACCCCACAACACACTTGTCGTTGTCGCATCAGGCGAAGAAGCCAATTTATTTCGGATGAAAGATGGTGGATTACGCAGCTATGGGCATTGGACACCGGGTGATCTGGCCGATCAAGGCCCATCTGGCAAAACCCCGCCCGATATGTCCGACCAAGAACTGAACGAAGCAACCTTCTCAAAAATCATCGCAGAGAAGCTCTATAGCATGGCGCATGCTGGCGACTTTCAGAAACTTGTTTTGTGCGCTGATCCTAACACGCTCGGCGAAATACGACCGCTACTCCACGACGAAGTAAATGCAAAAATGCTGCACGAAGTCGACAAGACACTCATCAATAGCAGCATTGACGACATCGAAAGATCAATTTCAAAAGCCATTGATTAGGAACCAAATGCCGCCACATGCATTGATTAAATACAACACACATGAAGGAGAATATTATGGAAAGCGAACACATCAAAGGTGCAGCCAACAAACTTGCTGGTAAAGCAAAACAAGCTGCAGGCGACGCGCTTGACAACAAAGAAATGCAAGCCAAGGGCAAAGCCCAAGAACTTAAAGGCAAAGCTCAAGACGCGATTGGCGACGCCAAAGATCGTCTCGAAGACTAGTCTATAAAAACTAAGTTACATTACAAAAGTCTGGCACACTCCACGAGTGGCTAGCATCTCGTCTGGCGCCTTTTATAGGTTTGCCAGCAAAATGACCCGCCCCCTCAGCGCCGTGAGGCTGGCGGGTTTTTTCGTGCGCGATTACTCGATAAAGTCAGAGATATCTTCGAGTGGCTTTTTAATCATTGCATGAGCCGGCACGTGTGCATCGTCGGCGGGGTAACCGACCACCATCAAAACGAATGGCTTTTCATCTTTGGGACGTCCGCAAATATCGCGCAGGAAGCCCATCGGGGCTGGCGTATGCGTAAGGGTGCCAAGTCCTGCATTGTGCAGCGCTGTGATCAGCATACCCGTTGCGAGCCCCACAGATTCCGTGACGTAATAATTCTTCTTATCCTGCCCCGCTTGCTCTCCGCCGCGACGCTGCGCGAAAACAGCGATCAGCCACGGCGCCGTTTCGAGGAAAGGCTTGCTCGCATCTGTGCCGAGCGGCGCGAGCGCATCAAGCCATTCATCAGGCGCTTTCCCCCCGTAGAACTCAGCTTCTTCCGCCTCTGCTGCCACACGTATCTTGCGCTTCATCTCTGGATTAGAAATTGCGACGAAATACCAAGGTTGATGGTTCGCGCCAGACGGAGCGGTTGCCGCCGCTTTAATGCAAGTCTCGATTATATCGCGCGGCACAGGTGTATCAGCGAAATCACGAATGGTGCGGCGGGACGAGAGTTGATCCAAAACCGCTTGCGCCCGCACGCGCATATCGGCCTCCGAAACTGCCTCATACCCCATCAGCGGCACAAGCTCCGCACTCATATTTGCGTCCAGTCGAGTATCACCTTCCCGGTCTTCCCCGTCTCCATGAGGTCAAATGCTTTCTGGTAATCCTTGGCTGCAAAGCGGTCTGTAATCATCGGGCTCATGTCCAAACCGCTATCCAGCAATGCCAGCATTTTATACCAAGTCTCATACATTTGCCGCCCGTAAATCCCTTTGACGGTCAGCGCCTTGCCGACAATTTTGCCAAAATCGACAGGGAAAGGCTTAGACGGAATTCCCAGCATCGCAATGCTTCCGCCCATTAACATCGTGTCGAGCATCTGATTAAAAGCTGGCTCCGCACCGCTCATCTCTAGGCCAACATCAAAACCTTCATTCATACCGATTTCAGACATGACGGTTTTCAGTTGCTCGTTCAAAGTGTTGACCATGCGCGTGCGCGGCGCGACTTTGCGAGCAAAATCTAACCGCCAATCATTGACGTCCGTTAGAACGACGCGTCGTGCGCCCGCTTTCTCAGCCACCGCCGCTGCCATAATCCCGATCGGGCCAGCGCCAGTGATCAACACATCTTCCCCGACCAGATCAAAGGCGAGCGCAGTATGCACAGCATTGCCCAGCGGGTCCATAATCGCGGCGATCTCTAGCGGGAAATCGTCTTTTAGTGGGATAACATTAAACTCTGGCAGTGCGAGGTATTCTGCAAACGCGCCAGGCAAGTTGACGCCAATGCCTTTGGTATCTGGGTCTAGGTGAAACTTCCCCGCGCGTGCATTGCGAGAGCGTGTACCGACAACATGCCCCTCACCCGTGACGCGCTGCCCGACTTTCACGCGCCGCACAGTCGAGCCAATCTTTGCGACCGTCCCGCCATATTCGTGACCCACGATAAGGCCGATGGGCACATTTTTCTGCGCCCATTCATCCCAGCGGTAGATGTGCATATCCGTTCCGCAAATCGCGGTGCGCTCAATTTTGATTAAAACTTCATCTGGCGCGATCTCTGGAACAGCCCGTTCTTCGAGCCACAACCCTTTTTCGGCTTTCGCTTTAACGAGGCATTTCATCGTATCGGTCATATAACGCCCAGCTCTTTGCCGACTTTAGTGAAGGCCGCGATGGCTTTGTCGATGTGGTCAAATGTATGGGCGGCACTCATTTGCGTGCGGATGCGGGCTTGGCCTTTGGGGACGACAGGGAAGAAGAAACCAATGACGTAAATCCCCTCATCGAGCAATTTTGCCGCCATCTCCTGCGCGACATTCGCATCGCCAAGCATGACGGGAATGATCGGGTGTTCGCCTGGCGGGATGGTAAATCCTGCCGCTGTCATGCCGTCACGGAATCGTTCGGCGTTTGAAAATAGCTGGTTGCGCAGATCATCGCCGTTGGTCGCTATATCAATCGCCGTTAAGCTCGCGCCAACCAATGACGGGGCTAACGAGTTAGAGAATAAATATGGCCGCGACCGCTGCCGCAGCATATCGACCACACTTTGGCGCGCACAGGTAAAGCCGCCCATCGCCCCGCCTAGCGCTTTGCCGAGCGTGCCCGTGAGTATGTCCACGTCGCCCTCAACCCCTCGAAACGCTGCTGTGCCGCGCCCGCCCTCGCCCAGAAACCCTGTGGCGTGGCAGTCATCAACCATTAGCAAAGCGTCATATTTCGTCTTCAGCGCCACGATCTCGTCCAGCTTTGCAATCGTGCCGTCCATGGAGAACACACCGTCTGTTGCAATCATAACATGCCTCGCCCCATCAGCGCGAGCCGCTTTCAGTTGCGCCTCTAAGTCATTCATATCGCTCGTTTTATAACGGTATCGCTTGGCTTTACACAGGCGGATGCCGTCAATGATGGAGGCGTGGTTGAGGGCGTCTGAAATGATCGCATCTTCTGGCCCCAGCAGGGGTTCGAACACGCCGCCATTGGCATCAAAACACGCCGCATAAAGTATGCTGTCCTCAAAGCCGAGCCAGTCGGCAATCTTCTGCTCTAACTCGCGATGCTGCCCTTGTGTGCCGCAGATAAAGCGCACGGATGCCATGCCAAAGCCGTGTTCCTCCACCGCGCGTTCAGACGCTTTGATCAGTTCAGGACTGTCAGCCAGGCCGAGATAGTTATTGGCGCAGAAATTGATAACCTCGCGAGAGGTGCCGTCTTCGGTCACCACAATGTCTGCGGCTTGTTTACTGGTGATCAAGCGCTCGCGCTTATACAGCCCGTCCGCCTCTATCGTCTGGAGTTCAGTTTTGATGTCAGAATAAAAAGTTTTGCTCATAAGGTGTTTTAGGATGAACCTGTCGCAAAATCATGCGTTAATTAAGCCAATGACGAAAACAGTTTCCAACTACTCTGATATTGCCGACCTGAAAGCGCGTATTCGTGCCTGCACGGTCTGCGCAAAGAGCCAATCTCCCCTGCCCGTCACACCAAATCCAATCGTGCGCGGGACTGCTCAATCTAAAATCCGTATTATTAGCCAAGCCCCTGGCAATCTGGCGCATCAGAGTGGTGAGCCGTTTTATGATCCCTCTGGCGCGCGCCTTCGTGAATGGCTTGGCGTCAATTCGGCCACGTTTTATAATGAAGATAATTTCGCGATTACCCCGATGGGGTTCTGCTTTCCAGGTTACGACAAACACGGGGGCGACTTACCGCCGCGCAAAGAATGTGCGCCGCTATGGCAAGACCCGCTGACCGCACATTTACAGGGAGTTGAACTGACGCTGCTTGTGGGAATGTATGCGATGAAAGCATATTTAGGCCGCGACGCACATCGCACGCTGACAGAGACGGTGCGGCATTGGCGTGATTACGGCCCAAATGTCATGCCCCTGCCGCATCCGAGTTGGCGCAATAATGGCTGGATTAAGAGACATGACTGGTTCGGAGAAGCGTTGGAGACGCTAAAACGGCGCGTCGATGATCTGGTCTTGCGACAGGACGCGGAAGGCTGACTTTGTGATCTTACCGCGCTGATCCACCGCCGACAGTTGATAAAACCCCGGCCCGTCTGGTCGCCAGATATAGCCCTCCCGCTGCTGCGCTATCGGATCGCCGTTCACATAAACCCGCGCGGGGCCATGTGAAGTTTCAGCGAGGATCGTCACACCGCGAGATTTTTGCCCGAAGTCTTTGACTGCGATTTCTGCATCCTTGGCGGGGAAGATAATCTGCGGGCCAATATCGTCAGGCGTGGAGACACGGTCATGCCGCGCGGACGACTCCACTTGGCGGATGGCTTTTACTTTGGGCACGTCCAATTCGCCGACTATTTCAAACATCAAAGGCGCCGCCGCTTTGCGACCTGTTACGCCTGGGCGCGGGGCGCCGTCAGGGCGGCCGACCCAAACCACGACTGTATAATCCCCAGCAATGCCCGCCGCCCAGCTATCGCGGAAGCCGTAAGACGTGCCTGTTTTATAAGCAATCGCGGGACGTCCTTCGAGAATATCGCCGGGAATATGTCCCTCTGGCACGGGCGCTTTCGCCATGACTTCGACTAACTCATTAGCGGTCTTGGCAGTCAACAGGCGCACCATGCCGCCAGCCTCTTGATCTTTATGCCAACGGAGAGGCCGCGCTTCCCCGTCATTGGCCAGCGCGACATAAAGCGATGCCAGATCGAGCGCTGTCATACCTGTGCCGCCCAATGCGAGAGCGAGGCCCGTGTCTGGATTTTCCGACCGCGTCTGCGATAGCTTCGCCCCGCTCGCCATCAGCGCAGCTTGCAGTCGCCGCCCGCCCACATGGTCCAGCACTGCGACAGCGGGGATATTGAGCGAGTGTTGTAACGCTTCCGAGACGGTTACATCTCCGTGATAGCGGCGGTTAAAATTCTCTGGCTGGTAGCTGCCAAAACGCGAAGGGGCGTCTTTGACGAGGCTGTCAAACGCCAAAATTCCGTCGTCCGCACCGAGTCCATAGACAAAGGGTTTCAGCGTTGACCCGGGCGAGCGAACGCGGCGCGTCATATCTATCCAACCGCCGTCATGGTCGCGAGCGCCAATGGCGGCATGTGCGCGGATTTCCTGCGTCGCGTTATGCACAATAACGGCGGAAGCATTGACCGTTTTGGGGTAGCGCGCAACGTAGCTTTCCAAATGCCGCGACAGCGAATTTTGGATTACACGGTCAATGTAACTCGCCGTTTGTGCGCCCGTCTTCTCCATGTAATGCGCAGACAGCCACGCATTTTGCGGCAGCTCTGATCGGGTCAGCGGGATGGGCGATGTCTTGGCCTCATTTGCCGCTTCCGCACTCAACACCCCCGCCCCTTCAAGACGGGCAAGGATGCGGTCACGGCCGCGCTTAGCGTGAGCCGCTTGACGGTCAGGGCGGCGAGCTTCGGGCGCTTGCGGGAGCGCGATCAGCAGCGCAATTTCATCAGGCGACAAGTGACGCGGTGATTTGCCGAGATAAATCCGACTGGCGGCTTCGATGCCCTCAATATTGCCACCATAGCTAATCCGCGTGAGATATTGGGACAGGATTTCGTCTTTGGAAAAATGAAGCTCAAAGCGCAGCGCTTCAAAGCTCTCAATAACTTTAGATCGCAATGTGCGCGGGCGCGGCTTATATTGCCGCACAAGTTGCATGGTAATTGTTGACGCGCCAGAGACGATCTCGCCTTGCTTATACCAGTCTTTCGCAGCCCGAAAAATGGCGGGTATATCGACACCGACATGGGTTGCGAAGCGGCGATCTTCGATCTGGACTAGCGCTTCGATAAAGGCTGGGTCAATGGTGTCGAGGTCGGCTGGAAAGCGCCAACGTCCATCTTCTAGCGCAAACGCTGTCAGCCACGCGCCGTGACGGTCGAGCACGACGGGCGAGACGTCCGCTAGCGCCTCATCACTGACAGGGCTCTGCGCAAAATAAATCGCGCCTAGTGCCGCGACGCTTATCCCGACCCCATAGGCGATTTTTCGCCAGCGTTGCATTTAGTTGGTCGCGCCCTGCGTGATGGTCAAGCGTGATAATCCCGTCCGCGCAAAACGCTCTGGACGATACATGTCTTCGACCATCGCGCCAGGGAAGGCAAAATCGCCTGCCGTCACGGCGCGCACTATATAGGCGGTGCGAACAGGGCTGCGATTATACCAGCGATAGGTCTGCGCCGAAGCGACATATCGGTCATCGCGGGCTTCGGCCAGATCGAGTTTGGTCAATTCACCGAGCCATTCATAGGCTCCGTTTTCGCCGTCTTCACGCGTCCCGTCTTTCGGGCCAAGCACGGTCTCAATCTCAAAGCCTGCGGGCAGGAGATCAGAGATGACCAGCATGGAGCTACGGCTAGCTTTCGGGTTGGCTTCAATCAAAATGATGGCCCGCTCGCCGTGTTTGAGGGTGTTTGCAGCCATTGCTTTTCCAGTCATGTCATAGACGGTCTTGGAAAGCGTGAAGCCTTCCTCTTTGGCGGGGGTGCAGTTTTGGGCGAACCGTGAACCGACACGCTAACCCAGACGGGATCGCTGCCCGTATTGGTGATCGTGCCTTGGGTCGACGGCGAAACGACAGAGGACAGCGCATTATTGGACAATGTCAGACCGTCCGCTTTCACTGACACATCGCCCGTATTCGCCTTCAACTTCGCCATGGCTTGCACCAAATAGCTATTCTCTTGCGTGTTCGTGCGAGAGGCATCGAGCCCTGCAAGGGATTTGATGACGCGGGCGGTCACACCCTCTGGCGCAGTATTGCCCGCAACAGCCAACACAGCGGCGGCGTTGCGAATATCGGACGCATAATAGTCATCCTCATCTGCATCGCCGAGCTTCGTTTCGGCCAGACCGTAAGCGAGTTTTGCGCGACGCATATCGCCCATGCCCTCCAAAGCGGCCCCAAGATGTGCCAATGCGAGCGGTGAGCGCATCTTGTCTGCAAACTCGTCATGGACATAGCGGATGGCGGCAATATCGCCCCGCCCACCTTGGACCAAGTTATAGTGCGCATAGGCCGCCCGCTCCGCGCGCAAACGATCTTGCGATTGATTGCTGGCCTCGAAATTCAGGTTGAGCGAGGTGTAATACTCCATGCGCGACAATTTCTTGGCTGCATTGAGCGCCTTCTTCAGCGCGTCTTCAGGCACATCAAATCCACGGGAATCCGCCTTGATCAGGAAATCTGTGACATAGAGCGAAAGCCAAGGGCTCGCATTCCCGTCTCCAGAACTCCACAGGCCGAACGCCCCATCTGCATCTTGGCGAGCGACCAAGCGGATGATCGCTTTCTGCACTTGGCGGCGTTGCTCGACATTGCTCATGCCCTCAATACCGCCCAGTTCTTCCACAAAGACAAGCGGCATGGCGACACTCGTGGTTTGTTCCGAACAGCCGTAAGGATAGCGGCGAAGGGCGGCGAGGAACGGTGCGGGTGTCAGGCCCGGCAGCGTATCGACGCTCAGTGAAAACTCCGCTGATCCCTGCAGAAATCCTGCAAAGCTGTCTTGATCCAGCGTGTAGCTCTCATTCGGCGCGAGGCGTGTGAGTTGGTAATCCGTCACGTCACGATATGGGGCGCGTGTCTGGATCGGATATGTCGATGTCAGCGTATAATTCTGCGGACCTTTGACAGATAGCGACAAGGTATCAATGCCAAGCGCCCCGCCCGTTATCGGAATAATCGCTTGGTCGCGCTGGCCTTGGGCCAGATCAAACGCGGCTGTGCCGTCATCAATCGATAAAGTCTCCGCGCTTATACTCGCGAGATATTCCCCTGCGCCGCCGTCAAGATTATCCAGCGCGACTGTCGCAATCGCTTTATCGCCTGGCGCGAGAAAACGCGGCAGGGCCAGATTGGCAGGCACAGCGTCACGGACTTTCATCGGCTGTGACGCACTACCAATCGCAGTTTTGCTCCACGCTGTCGCCATGAGGCGCAACTCGCCGTTAAAATCTGGTAGGACCACGGGGATGGAGGCACGACCATTTTTCATCGGGACAAGCCCAGAGAACAGCACAACAGTCTTGGTTGGCACAACGGTCAGTCCCGCCCCGCCGAGGCTATCGCCGCCCTGACGGATTTGCCCGCCCGCTGCGAAAGGATCGAGGATACGGGAATAGTCGTCGCGCACGTCCAGCGTGAACGCTTTTTTTGGAAAGTAATGTCCGGGCGCGTCTGGGGATGGATATTTCGTGATTTGCAAAATGCCTTCATCGGCGGCGGTCAGCACGACATAGGCTTTCTCCCCGCGCGGGAGGTTGTTTGCACTCACGCCGATATTGATGGTCTGGCGCGGGGCAATTTTATCAGGCGCTTGGATCGCAACTTTTAGCGTCTGATCGCTGCGGTCCAGCGAGATATGCGCGAGGCCGACAGCACGTTTGGGGGCTGCGCCCTCCTCACCCATCGCAGTGTAGAGCGTGACCATCGCATAGACGCTTTGGCCCCAATCTTCACTAAACGGGAGCGAAATTTCAGAGGCGCCAGCGGGAATATCAATCGCCTGCACGGACTGCACCGTGTCATTGGCGATTACCAAATCTCCGCGACCTGCATAGGGCGCGTTGAGCGTGATGGTGAAACGCTCGCCGGGTGTCATATCTTTGGATGGTGCGCCGATTTGGATGCGGTCTGGCGCGTCCGTTGTGGAATTTCCGCGCGACCAGCCTACGCCAAAGCCGTAGCTGGCGGTGCCGTCATCTGTCGTCACGTCCAAGCGGTATCGACCATAGCCCAGTTGGCGGGACCACTGCGCGGGGGCGTCTACACCGATTTGGATTTCGCCAGAGGTGACAGGAATATCACGCACATCGCGGCGGTAGCGCCAGCGGCCATATTCACGGTACCAATGGTAATCATAGTCTTCCTCGACCAATGTCCATTCCACAGTTTTCGCCACACGCGCGCCCGCCGCATTGACCGCGATTAGGCTGATTGGGACGGGTTTGGATTTATCGGCGTAGTAATCAAAACCAGGCTTGATCCCGACATAGCTGTCTTGAGACCGCACGGGGATGAAAATGCTATCGCGCACAAATCGTCCGCCTGGCTCGGCTACGCCCGCTGTAACGAACGCTCGCAATGGATGGGGTGAGCGAAATTCGGGGCCGTCAATATCGAGCGCCAATTCGAAGGCACCTGCGTCATCGGTCAAGCCTTCGTCGAGCATGACAAGCTGTTCTTGATAAGCTTTGTTCACGTCGCCGAAATTATAGTCTTTGAAGTCAGGGAACGGATTGGGATCAATTTGGATGCGAGCTTCTGCTTCAGCGGCCAGACCACGCCCAGCGGCCCCATAGAGAAATTGCGCATCCAGCATGATCTCACGCTTTTCGCCGATACGGTAAGGTGTCTCGTCCGCTTTGATGCCGAGGCGTAATTTTTGCGGGACGAAGTCTTCGACACCGAACTGGATTGTGCGGATCGTACCCAGACCTTCTGCGTCAAACCCGATAGACCACTGCCCGCGCGGGGCGTCATTTGGCACATCATAATCGAGAACGACTCCGCCCGCCGCGTCGCTGCCTTCAAAGACTTTGCGCGAGACTTCGGAGCCATTGGGCTTGCTGATCGTGACTGTTACTGGACGGTCAAAGCTGGCGCGCGCGGTTGGATCACGCATGAGCGCGGTCAAATGCACAGTTTCGCCAGGGCGGTAGACGCCGCGCTCTGTAAAGGCATAGACGTCAATCGGCGCGGAGCCTGTGCGGCCTGTTACGTCCAGCGCGGTCAAGTCCAGTGGGCTGCGCGATAAATCTAACACGGCGTAGTCACCATTCTCGGCATAGGCCATAATCATTTTTGGCGTCAGCGCGCCGCCGCCGTCGAGCAGGGCCGTCGCGAAGAACGCCCGACCATTGGCGTCTGTGATGATCTCGGCGAGCTTCTCATTATTCTGCGCGACCAGATCAAGGCGCACGCCGCTTTGCAAACGCGCGCTGTCGATTGAGCGCACAGACACCGTTAGGCCGGACGCCCCGCGATAGCTCGTCAACGCCATGTCGGTTGAGATAATCCAGCGCCACGCACTCGCCACGCGCGTGCCGCCCCCGCGGCCTGCCTCCACGTCTTCCGTGTGGCGTTTCGCTTCGATGATATAGGCGCCAGGGCCTTTATCGGTGATCTTATCTTGCAGATCAAAAGCGGTCGTAATCATTTTGTTGCTGACGCTTTGCACATCCAACTTACCAGACCAAACTTCGACCCGCGTGCCCCATGCATCAGAACCGTAGCTATATTCGCCTTCTAAAGCCCCGCCGCCGCTATTGGGCGATGTCTGAGTCAGAATACGGTGATTGACGCGGTAGAGCGTCAGGTCCATTGCATCGACATTCATGGAGGTAATTCCCAAAGCGCTGCGATCTGTGCGCGGCAGAATGATGCCCTCGCCCGTAAAACCGATAAAGGCAGGTTTATTGCCAAAGGTTACTTCAACATCGCGGCGAATTTGCAGCTTCGTGCCATTGACGGCTTTTAGGCCTGGCAGAAGTGCCACATTATATTCTTTCGCGTAATCTAATCCCAAGACACACAAATCACTGTCGGAAATTGCGAGGGAGAACGGCGTCTTTGGCGTGATCTCGACGTAGGACTTCAAGTCCACTTCGGCACCAGGTTGAAGGCGAGAGGAGAACGTAAAACACGCTTGGCTCTGATCGCCGAGGTCTCGCGCCTCCCAGCCTGAATAAGATAGCACTGGATCAGATTGGGTTTCTGTTGGCGCAGCGGCGTCGCGCGTATTGCGAGGGGTCGGCGTAATACGGAGGTCTTCCACTGCGCTGGGCGGGGCGCTGTCAGTCACTTTATTGGCACTGCGGCGCGGCGCATCATAGCTGCCTGAATACAGCGTGTAGCCAAGCCACCCCGCGAGTCCAAAAACGCCGATAAACCCTAAAAGCCCTAGAAAAAATTTACGCATAACACGCCCCTCAAAAACGACTTGTCTTTTGTTACAGTGATTCTTGTCTGGATTGGGGCGCAAAAAAGTGAATGTCGCGACGTTATTATGGCGGTCATAATCTATTAACCATGATCTTTGACCCATTTTTGACCACATCTCTAAACGTGACCGAAAGTCCCTTCCGCTACGGTGGTTTTTCACCTGGGCTGAACCAGGGTAACTTTGGGAACTAAAACATGTCTTTTAAAAAACTAGCACTTGCTGGCGGCGCGGCCGCCATGCTGATGGGTAGCACGGCTTACGCGTCTGTTATCGACCGTCCATTCTTCCAAGTCCTCGGCGTTGTTGTCGTCTGGGGCGGCACTGATACGGCTGCCAATTCTGGCACAGCCCCTGTCGTGTCTGACTTTGTCTTGCTGACACCAGCGTCTGGCACTGCCGGCGCTGATTTGATCGCAGGCGACGTCTATTCTGTTGTCACTGGCACACTCGACCCGATCCCAGGATCAGCGACTGCCGTTGGCGCAGCGACATTTGATCCAGTGACTGGCGAAACATCTGGCGGCGTCTTCACAGATGCAGGCACAGTTGGCGTCCTCGACGCAGCAGACACACTGACAGCTTTCGGCATCGACGCCGCAACTGACATTGGTGGCGGCTTGGTCGGCACACATAATTCTAGCTTCTACGTTGCGTCTAACGCCGCGTTCAACATCTCAGCGACAAGCTCTGCTTTGGCTGCAAATGGTGACTTCGCGTCCATGAGCTACGACAATATCGCGCTTGATATGTCCATCACGCCAAGCGGCACGGACGGAGGCTTGGCTTTCGGTTCAGCTGCACAGGTTCCTGGAACAGTAGTGACAGGTGAAAACCTCGGCACACTGAACGCCGCGCCAACAACTGTTATGACAGGCACGCAAAAAACAGCTGCAACTGTCGGTACATTGGCTGAGCAGTCAGTTCGCATCAACAGCGTTTACACGCTGGACGCCGATTCAGCGACAGCTGGTGTGCAAGGCTATGACCTCTCAATGGGTGTCGGCACTTTGCAAGCGGACGTCACTTACACAGTGTTCGTACCGTAAGCTAACCGCTTAGACTTAGAGTTCACGCAGATCTCGGGAAGAGGCCGCTCATCATGAGTGGCCTTTTTCTTTGGCCGCACATCAGCACGAGTGATGGCCTTTTTTGGGAAGTTAGGCGTTAGAGGTTCGGCTTGCCGAGCTTGTCGCGATATTCCCAACGCTGAATTTCTGTGATGACGCAGGAAATCCGAAATTCAATATTTTGGACTGCCACATCGCGCGCGCCCGGGCGGTTACCCGCGCCCACTAATACTTCTGCCCGTTCGCATAAATCCGCCAGCCGTATAGCACCAACGGCCAATGCCGAGCCTTTCAGCGAATGTGTCACCGCTTCCCAAATTTCGTCATCGGCATCCGCAGTCAAAGACCGCGCCCACATATCGACTTGATTTTGGAACATGCCAAACACTTCGCGGGTCAGCTCAGCATCCTTGCCAACATATTGGCGCAAGTGATCAAAATCTATTTCGGGAGAATCGTCGGACATATAGATTTTCTAGACATTTTCATGGCTTATGTTACCCCCAAATCACATATCGCCCGTTAGTTTTATCCAAGAGAGTTCTATGTCCCACCTCAATTACTTCGCACAGACCAAACTCGGCAATTCCAAATGGTGGACGTGGCCGCTTGTATTTTGGTGCATGTTAATGACATGGATCATCGGCCAAGTCATTTTGACATCTGGCTTTGGCAGTATTGCAACAGGCATTGATCCCGAACTTGGCACGGCATTTAACGACGCCGCTATGGCTGGTTTTGCAGATGTCGATATGGCGCGTTTTGGGTTTTCAACCCTTGGCTTTTTGATCTCATCAGTCTTGGCCTTCGTGATGTTGTTGATCAGCTATAACACGTCAGGCACGGCGCAGCGCGTCACGGGCATCATTTGCGGAATAGGTGTCGCGGGCACATTCATTTCGCTTTACGGCCTCGCGCCCATGATGTCAGGCGGCGAGGCGTTAAACGCAGTTTTCAACCAGTTATTGGGCCGCAGCCCGCTAGCCTATGCCCTCATGCTGCTAACCTTCCCTGGAGCGCTTGTCGGCTTGTATTTGGGTTATAAATTCATTCATAAACGCACGATTACTGCCCTTCACACAGGCTTTGCGAAGTTCCGCTGGAAGCGCACTTTTACGGCGTTCTTTGTTATGTGGGGCGTATTGTTCACCGCAGGCATGGGCCTGAGCCTAGCCACAGGTAACGCGCCGAGTTTCGTCTTTGATGCTGGCATGTTTTTCAAATACGCGCTGATCTCGCTGCTCTTGCTGCCGATCCAATCCGCGACGGAGGAGATCATCTTTCGCGGCTATCTTAACCAAGGGCTGATCCATTTTTTCAAAAATAAGTGGGTCGCTTTTACGATTACGAGCGCCCTGTTCATGGCCATGCATTTGGCCAACCCCGAAGCGTTGGCAGGGGCAAAAGACGGTATATTGCCGATCGTCATGAGCGGTTACTTCTTCTTTGGGTTCGCCGCCTGCCTACTGATCTTGATTGATGACGGGCTTGAGTCTGCGATTGGGGTGCATGCGGGGAACAACACCTTCGCGGCGCTGTTTGTGAACTACGAGAATTCCGTCCTGCCAACACCGTCTATTTGGCAAGTCAAAGCAAACCCTGTCATGGATTCGATTGCGACCATCGTGATCTTATCGATTGTCGTCGCGATCATGTGGTGGATCAATCAGCGGCAGAAGAGCGCCCTAGCGGCGTAAAGCCTCGCGGCCCGCTTCGGTCAGGCGACAGACCAGCCAGTCCGGTTTCATCGGATTGGCAAACCACGGCTCGCATAAACCCTTCTGGATACAGGCCCGCTGCACTTTTGGATCAATGCGTTGCCCGCTTAGATCAAATAACGGCAGCTTCGCGCCTGACTGTGATAGCCCTGCCCGCAAATAGTTCCGCTCGTCCTCAGATAGGCGCGCACGGTCGCGCGCCGGAGTATTCCAGCCCATAATTAATTCCCATTCACCTGTCGGGTGAGCCGTCTTCGCGGCTTTCCCCTGAACAATTCTCATGTTACAGCAAAGGTTAGAAAATTCGGTTAAACCACCGTCAGCACTATTTTAAGATTTGAAAGAGGCGAGACTTGTCCGACATTACGAAGAAAATCTTTTCCATCGAGCCAGACATTGCCGACGTCGTTCAGAATATCGACGCAGAGCCCGTCAAGCATGTTGAGGCTCCGATTGTGCGCCCTAGCGCGACGCCGCCGAAAGCTGATCCGGTGCCAGAATTCATCACGCGCGACAGGCCCATGTTTGCCAAGACCACAACTGTGCCAGATGAACCAGCGACAGCGTGGATCATGTGGACGGGGATTTTGCTTACATTTGTTTGGATCGCGGCAGTCGCAACCTACGTTTTTGGCGTTGCAGGACTAGGTTCATCCATGGAGCCGATGGCTCTGACGGGATTAATTATGGCCGTGTTGTTGCCCGCAATCCTCATCACCCTCCTCTGGATGAGTTGGCGACGTCTAGCGCAGATGACGTTTGAGGCGCAACGCATTGCAATCGTTGCAGAAACTCTGACCCGTGCCGATGACGTCGCGCTCGGCACAACGCAGAACTTGGCCAACGGAATTCGCGCAGAATTGGCCGAAGTTGACAAACGCCTCGCTAAAACAGTTGATGATTTCTCGACCCTCCAAGTCAATATTTCCGCCGAAAAACGCGCGATTGACGAAGCAGGACTGTCCTTATCAGAAAGGGCCGAGGATGTGGGCCGCAATCTCACCCTCCAACGCCAAGCGCTCGAGTCAATTTCGGGAACATTCGATAGCAAAATGGAAACGCTGACCGCAGCGATTGAGCGTCAAAGTCAATCCCTGACCGACGCAACCCAGCAAGCCAATACCAATATCGGCACGGCGACAGAGAAGCTCGCCAAGACGACAGGGGTTGTTATTGAGGCAGGCTCTGCGTTGGAAAGCAAGCTATCTGGCGCCTCTGAGACAATCGCGAGTAGCGAAGCCCAGATCAGTATGTTGAACACAAAGCTCGCCGAGATGATCGCCCGCCTACAAGAAGAACAGACCAAAATTCAGTCAGAATTGACGCTGCAAGTCCGCGAGATCAACGAGGCCTCGGAAACCGCCACTCAGAGCGCAGAGCTTCTGATGTCATCTCTTCGCTCAGGTCAAGATACGGTATCTGCGCTGAATACGGCCTCGCTGACGACGAATGAAACCATCAATCAGCAATTCTCCGACATGGGTGACAAGATCGCGGAAGCGCAGGTCAAAGCCAATGACATTTCTGACAAAGCGGCAACACGTGTGCAAGAAAGCCTAGCGGAAACGCGCAAAGATCTCGCCAAATTGGAAACCGATATGTTGGCGCTACAAGCCAAGTTGCGCAATGCTCGCACGAAAAGCGAAGAGCTTGATCTTGGCCTGCCACCACAACCGCAGCAGCCAGATGCTGGAAATGGGCGACTGCGAATTACGCCGCTTGAGACCGATTTCCCGCCTGTCGAACCACCGCGCATCGTGCCAGAGCTGCGTGGGCCGCAGACTGTCGATATGCTTGACCCCGATATGATTGTGGAACTGCCTGACGAAATCCCAACGGATGGCCCGCTGAATTTGGGTGCAGACATGCTCATTGCGTCCGCCGACGATGAAATAACCTCGTTTGAGCCAGACGTTTTGCGCCGCCCTGCCCCCGTGGCCAAGGGATTTGGCCGTTCGAAGAACAAGGATAAGGGCGGCTGGCGTTGGCGGGATATGCTCGGCGGGCTAGAGCGTCCTGACCCTGATCCTAATTCAGAGCAGAGCGCCTCTGACATTGTGAAACCGCTCTTTGGCGAACCGCTGAGTGCGCCAGAACCCGCCCCTGCAGAACCCGCGGTCAATGGCGGCGATATTGTTGCAACGCTCTGCCAGCTGCAGCTTGCCCCTTCTGCGATTGTCGATGACGGCACGATCATCGAGGCGTCAAACGCCTTCGTCAATCACGGTGTCGAGGCGATGCAAGCCAATGTTGCCAAGCGCTTACAAAGCCCCGCCGAGCATTTGCGCCACGAACTCCGCGCCAATCCGAGCATGCTGCAAGCGTTTCAGGATTTCACCTCTCAATACGCGGATAAGCTCAGCGATCTGCCGCCTCTGCCCGCCAATCTCCGTGCGGAACTCGGCACTGCGCATGGACGGGCTTTTCTCATTTGCGCGGCAGCGTTTAGCTAGTCATGGAGACACCAGAACAAACTGCCCGCTGGCAAGCCCAGACAGCAACCGAGGCTGACCAAGGGGAGCGGCTGGATAAGTGGCTCTCGACTTGGACAGAGCTGTCGCGCTCGCGCTTACGCGACTTAATTGAGGGCGGCCATGTGCGCGCAGACGGCGATATAGTCGTTAAGCCGACCACGAAAATTCGCGCCGATATTGAATATGCTGTGCAAGTGCCACCGCCTATTGATGATACACCCAAGCCCGAAAATATTCCGCTCGATATTCTCTATGAAGACGACGAACTCATTGTGTTGAATAAGTCCGCTGGCATGACCGTGCATCCTGCACCTGGCTCGCGCTCTGCCACGCTGGTCAACGCGCTGCTCCATCATTGCGAGGGTAGCTTATCAGGGATTGGCGGCGTCATGCGGTCCGGCATTGTCCACCGCCTCGACAAAGACACCTCTGGCGTCATGGTTGTTGCGAAGACGGATCGTGCGCATCAATATCTTTCGAAACAATTCGCCAAGCATACGATAGAGCGCGTCTATGTCGCCCTCACCCGTCATTCGCCCAAGCCGCGATCTGGCACTTTCATCAGCCGTATCGCCCGCGCTGAAAATGACCGCAAGAAACAAGCCGTGGTCAGAGGCACTGTCAATAATATCGAGTTTTCGGACCATGGCCGCCACGCGATTACGCATTACAAATATCTGCGCGGCTTTGGCCAAGCGCAAAATGCCTCTATCGGCACACCCAAAGTGAGCCAGATCGAATGTCAGTTGGAGACGGGACGCACGCACCAAATTCGGGTGCATATGGCCCATCTCGGCTGCCCCCTGCTCGGTGATCCGCTTTATGGCCATCAGCGGGCATTTCTGACCCAAAAAAGCGAGCCAGAATTGCGGCTGGCCGAGGCGATTTTGACGCTTAAACGCCAAGCCCTGCACGCGCGACTGCTCGGCTTTCGCCATCCTGTGACAAAGGAAGACATGGTATTTGAAGCCCCCATTCCGCCCGATATGCAGAACCTGATCGACATTTTGGAAACGCTCCCAAAATAGACACCCCTTTAGACGTTACAAAAAAGCTAAGTCGGAACCCTTTAAACCGCGTATCCGTAGACCTATATATGGCCACTGGAGGGTCCAAATATGGCTGACACAAAAACAACATTACCGACAAAAGCGGCGACAAAGACTGCAACGAAAGCGGATGCGAGCTATTCTGGCAATATGAGCCTGTCGGTAGCGTTGTCGCCAGAGCAAGGCCTCAACCGCTATTTGCAAGAGGTTCGTAAGTTCCCGATGTTGGAGCGCGATGAGGAATTTATGCTGGCCAAACGCTGGGTCGAGCATCAAGATTCTGAAGCGGCGGAAAAGATGGTGACATCGCATTTGCGTCTCGTGGCGAAAATCGCAATGGGCTATCGCGGCTATGGCCTGCCGATTGCGGAGGTCATTTCTGAGGGCAATGTCGGCCTGATGCAGGCCGTCAAGAAATTTGATCCTGATAAAGGCTTCCGCCTATCGACCTATGCAATGTGGTGGATCAGGGCAGCTATTCAAGAATATGTCTTGCGTTCTTGGTCCCTCGTGAAGATGGGCACCACGGCGGCACAGAAGAAATTATTCTTTAATCTCAGACGCTTGAAAGGCCAAATGAAAGCAGTTGAAGAAGGTGATTTGACGCCTGAGAACCTCGAAAAAATCGCGACCAAGCTGGGCGTGAAAGAGACAGAAGTCACGTCGATGAACCGCCGCATGTCTGGTGGCGGCGATGCATCTTTGAATGTGACGATCGGCGGCGAAGACGGGTCTGCGCAGTGGCAGGACTGGTTGGTCGACGAAACAGATAGTCAAGAAGACCAACTGGCCGAAGATCAAGAGCATGATGCGCGCATGGATTTGCTGCAAACAGCAATGGCAGATCTGAACGAGCGGGAACGCGATATTATCGCCAAACGCCGCTTATCTGACAGCCCCATGACGCTGGAAGATCTGGCGGGCATCTACAACGTGTCGCGTGAGCGTATTCGTCAGATCGAAGGGCGTGCGTTTGAGAAGCTGCAAGAAGCCATGCTAAAAGCTGCGGGCACGGCGGGCTTGATCGAAGGTTAATTCGGAACAAAAGTCTATCTCCTCCGTTGGTTTAGTAACTAACATTTAGAGGAGATAGACATGCAAATTTATGAACGCCTAAAAAAAGATCACGACAAGCAACGCGATCTCTGTGACGCCATTAAAGCCACAGGCGGTGATACGGAAAAGCGGAACAATCTTTGGAAAGAATTGCGCATCGAGCTAGAAGCGCACGCGTCTGCCGAGGAACAAGCTTTTTATTCTGAATTGATGAAAGAGCCAGACGGCACAGACGAGACGCGTCACGCGGTCGAAGAGCACCAGGAAATGACAGAGATGATCGAAGTCCTTGATAATCTTGATATGGACGCCGGCATTTGGATGAAGAAATTCGAAAAGCTCGCCCATAAAGTCATTCATCACGTGGACGAAGAAGAAGCTGAATTCTTCCCGAAAGCCAAAGAAATTTTCACGAAGGAAGAAGCCAAAGATATGGCCGAAGAATTTGATGAACGAAAGCCTGCGGAAGTTAAAAAACAGTCCGCCGCATAATATATAGAATGTGATAACTGGCCCTATTCCCCTTCGGCCTAGCCACATATTGACCTGCTTCTGATTTTTCGGGAGCAGGTTTTTTTGTGCGCACCACACGATGTGATCACAAGGTCGGGAGATCGCAGCGCCATTAACCGCTCGATAAGCCTTTTCCGTCCATAATAGGGCAAATTCGACTGGGAGCTTTTATGTCTTTTTCAACTACAAAACGCCTCATGGCTGGCGTGATCGGAAGTGCTTTGCTCGCCGCCGTGTCCTACGTCCCGCTGGCCAATGCTTTCGGTGTAGGCGTACAACCGTCCACTGTTGAAATGACTATCAAGCCAGGCGACCGTCAACGCCAAGTCGTAACCGTCGGCAATGTCCACAAGACAAAAACGATTAGCCTGACCATGGGACTCGCGGATTGGACGTTAGATAAAGATGGAAAGCTCGTGCTGGATGCCCCTGGCGATACGGATCGCTCGAGCCGCCGAATGGGTGCGTTTCTCGCCCGCTTCCGTCACACTCAAACCCGAAACCAGCCAAGATATTACAGTTGAAATCAGCGCGCCCTATAAAATCGAACACAAAGGCGATCACCGTTTTGCGCTGCTCGCCACGACCATGCTGCCAGAACTCAATGAACGTGGCGAGACATCGGGTGTGTGGAACCGCTACCAGCTAGCCTCGCTCTTTTATCTCACCCTCACCCCGTCCGAGAGCTTGCCCGAAGTCACAAGTGTAGCATTGAATCCCGCCGACAAATCCATCGTCACTATGCAAATCAAAAATGAAGGCGACGCCCATGCGCGCTTGCAAGGCAAAGCCTACGTCAAATCAGCCGCAGGTGAAGTCGTCGCAGAGACGCCGCTTAACGCAGTCGTGCTAGATGGCGGTGAGCGGACTTATAATGTTAAACTCGAAAATATGGCGGAGCTTGAGAGCGGAAATTACAAGATCGACTTCGATCTGAATAATAGCTTCGCGCCGCAAAACAAATTCCGCGCCATGGATGTTGACGTCCAATCGATTGAGTATGTCGCTGAGTAAATACATATACGGGGCGGCCCTCGCCCTACTCTGCTCTCAACCTGCAGCGGCCAGCTTTCTGGACGAAGATTTCTGGTGCCGCACTTATGGCTGTGCTGTCGTGCATGACGGGCAGAATTACGATATTTATGACAACTGGCAATTCGCGACGAATAGCTGCTGCGTGCCCATTGGTGGGCAGATGATCGATTACTATATCCGCGCAGGGAATACGAACATCACAGGCACCACAGATCGTGCCGTGGGGTGGGAACCCGGTAGCGACGAGAGCTTCATGCTCGGCATTACCCAGGACGGCAGCACGATCGACGCGACAGCTTTTGATGACGGCGACGGTTACCTCGATGCGGGTGATACATTCGGGGCGTTTACGCTCAACCCGCTAACCGATGTTCGCCTGGCGGGGTCAGGACGGCAATATTCGCATAGCTTTTTCATCACCTCCTACCGCACACGCTTCTCGCTCCGCGCCCTCGCCTCGATCACGAATGCGACGGGTGACTTTGCGAATACGATCCAGCTCGGTGATATTAAGCTGACACCGAGTTTCTCAGAGAGCGGCAATGATGGCGGATTTGAATATGGGGCGCGCGCGAACACTTCGCAAATTCAGATCGTCAGCGGGATTGACGACCTCGGCGATCTCTCTGGTGTGCCGACGCAAATCATGAATTTCGGGCGGCAACAGGGCATCCGCCAGCGCAATGGCAATATTGATGAGCAGACCATCCGCCTCGATTTTCTCTACCAAATGCCCGACTATGATATGTCGATGGGTACGGGCAGTTTAAATGTCGATGTCGTTTTCGATTTCTACCGCGAGCCATAACTTAACCCTCAAATGTCGCATAGATTTGTGCGCAAAATCCGCTAAGCCAAAGATATGACGCACAGCTTGAGAATTGGCATCGCGGGATGCGGCATTGGCGGACTGGCAGTAGCCTTGTTTCTCCACCGTGCCGGACACAGCGTGACCCTCTTTGATCAGTTCGACACGCCCACGCCCACCGGGTCAGGTCTTGTTATTCAACCTGTGGGACTAGACGTTCTCGACAGTCTTGGCTTAAGACAGACCGTATTATCACAAGCCCATCCGATCTACCGCATGTCGGGTATTGAGGCGAGGTCAAACCGCAGCGTATTGAACGTCGATTACGGCCCAGAGGGCGGAGACACCTTTGGCCTCGGCATACATCGCGCGACATTGTTTGATGCGCTCTACCGTGCTGTCTTGGCGCAAAATATCACTGTGAATAGTGGCCATATCATCCGCACTAGCCATATGGAGCAGGACACACGCTTCGTCACAACGTCCCTCGGCGAAACATTTGGGCCTTTCGATTTGGTGATTGATGCGTCTGGCGCGCGCTCCTCACTCAGCCCGATCAAGAGCCGAGCCCTGTCGTATGGCGCGTTATGGGGAACTGTGGATTGGCCCGCCGATAGCCCTCTGCCTACAGGCCGCCTCAGCCAGTGTTATCGCGGCGCAGCAAATATGCTCGGCATCTTACCGCTCGGCAATTTCCCAAATGAAACCACGCCGAAAGCTGCAATATTCTGGAGCGAGAGGGCGGATCGCCTCCCCCATTTTGCCAATCGCGACTTCGCCCGCTGGCAAGAAGAGGCCATCGCCCTGTGGCCAGATTACGAACCTTTTGTCAGGCAGTTAAGGGGTCACGATGATCTCACCCCTGCCACCTATCGGCACGGCACTCTCTGGACGCCCTATCAAGATCGACTGGTTTTCATCGGAGATTCGGCCCATCAGGCCAGTCCGCAATTAGGACAAGGTGCGAATATGGCGCTGCTGGATGCGCGAGCTTTGGCTGAGGCTTTGGTCGAGCATGATCTGGCGGATGCCTTGAAAATTTACGCCCGAAAGCGTCGCTGGCATGTGCAGCTTTACCAGCAATTCTCAGCTGTTTTTACGCCGTTCTATCAATCTGACAGCAAAGCGCTGCCATTCCTGCGCAATAATCTGATGAACCCGATGAGCTATGTCTGGCCCGTCAAGCCGATGTTGACACGCCTCGTCTGCGGTAATTTGATAAAGCCCTAATTAGAGCTGTGACGGCACAATCGTAACAGACTCGCCGCATCCGCAGGCATCGGTCTGGTTCGGGTTTTTGAATGTGAAGCGCGATGATAACACTTCCACTTCGTAATCCACGACAGAGCCAAGGATGAACAGGACGGCTTTACTATCGACGACGATTTGCACGTCTTTATCTTCGACAACTTCGTCAAATTTCTCGATCTCGGAAACGTAGTCCATGACATATTCCATGCCCGCGCAACCGCCGTTCTTGACGCCAACACGCAGATAGCCTTCGCCTTTTTCAGCCAAGATTTCGCGCACACGCTCTGCGGCGGCGTCCGTCAGTGTAACGAGCTTTGGCCGAGGGCGACGAGTTCTGGTGGTTGCTTCGGTCATAACATATTCAATTCTAAGCGCGCTTCGTCGCTCATGCGGTCAGGTGTCCACGGCGGATCAAACGTCATGGAGACTTCGACGCGGCGTACGCCTGCCACGACTTCGCAAGCCTCCTGCACCCAGACAGGCATTTCGCCCGCAACAGGACATCCTGGAGCCGTCAACGTCATGTCAATTTTCAATGTACGGTCATCCTCCAACTCTACTTTATAAATCAAGCCAAGTTCATAAATGTCCGTTGGGATTTCAGGATCATAAACAGATTTCAACTGCCCGATCACATCCGTCGTGATTTGCTCGATTTCTTCAGGGGTCGGCGGCTCGATGGGCGCGCCAGATACGTCAATCGTATCGCGTTTGGGCGCAACATCGCCAGCCGCATTCTCTGGCGTCATCCCAGGGATTTGCGCGTTAGCGAGCGCTTCGGCGGCGCGTTGTCTGTCATGTGTCTCTGTCATCGTCCTACCTATATAGTATCACGGGATTAAGATAAAAAGAGGGCGGCTTTTTTGACGCCTTCTATGAGGCGGTCGGCCTCGTCGAGTGTGTTGTAAATGCCAAAGCTCGCACGGGCAGTCGAGTGAATACCGCGGGCTTCCATCAGGGGTTGGGTGCAATGTTGCCCCGCCCGCACAGCGATCCCGTATTTATCCAATATCTGCGCCACGTCATGGGCATGTGCGCCTTCGAGATTAAACGATAACACCGCGCCTTTGTTCTGCGCATCACCAATAAGCTTAAAGCTATTGATTGACCGCAGACCGTCCAGCGCGTGATGATAGACCGCCATCTCGTGCTGATGCACAGCCTTGCGGTCAAATTGGGAATACCAATCAATCGCCGCGCCGAGGCCAATAGCCTCAAGAATCGGCGGCGTGCCAGCCTCAAACTTATGAGGCGGATCATTATAGGTCACGCGATCTTCAAAGACGTCTTCAATCATTTCCCCGCCACCTTGGAAGGGCTGCATGCGGGTGAGCATTTCGGTCTTGCCGTAGAGCGCGCCAATGCCTGTCGGGCCATAGAGTTTGTGACCTGTCATGGCGTATAGGTCTGCGTCCAAATCGACGACATCAACGGTCAGGTGCACCGCCGCTTGCGTACCGTCTACGATAAAGATCGCGCCCGCGGCGTGCGCCCACTCGCCCATCTGTTTCACAGGGTTTACGGTGCCAAGGACGTTGGACATATGCACGACAGAGACAATCTTTGTCTTCGCATTAAGCATGGATTTATAAGCGTCGAGGTCTAGTTCGCCCTGCTCCGTCACAGGCACAAATCGGAGAACAGCGCCGTAGCGCTCGCGGAGAAAATGCCACGGCACGATGTTGGAATGATGCTCCATCTGCGTGAGGATAATCTCGTCGCCCGCTTTAATCTCGTGGGCGAGGCCGTAAGCGCAGAGGTTCAGCGCTTCGGTAGCGCCTTTGGTGAAGACGATATTGTCTGGCTTCGGCGCGCCTAGGAACGTCGCGATCTTGCACCGCGCGCCTTCAAACGCCTCGGTCGTCTCATTCGCCATCGTGTGCAGCCCGCGATGCACATTGGCAAAGCTATGGCTCATCTGTTGTGTCAGCGAGTCGATCACGGCTTGCGGTTTTTGGGCAGAGGCGGCGTTGTCGAGATAGGCCAGCGGCTTCCCATTGATCTCTCGCGAAAGGATCGGGAATTGCGCGCGAATGTCGGCGATATTGAAAGCCATTATGCGGCAAACCTTCTTTTAAAATAAATCACTGTCAGCACGACAATCGAAACGCCGAGCGCCGTCATGAAGGTCTGTATCTTTTTCTGATGCGGTCCCGAACGCCTTGCGAAATAGGACATGACAAACACTGATACAGTTAGACCAAAAATCAGAATCGCAAGATTGGAATTTGTCACGACTGTGCCCCCAACCATTCGCGCACTTGCCCCAAAACACTCTCGCGCAAATCGTCATCCCCAAGATCATCAAACACATCAGCGACAAAGGCTTCGGTCAGCAAGGCCCGCGCCTCAGACAGGCCAATGCCGCGTTGGCGCATGTAAAACAGTGCGCTTTCGTCAAGCTGCCCAATGGTATTGCCATGCTCGCAAGCAACATCATCGGCGTAGATTTCCAGCTCTGGTTTCGAGCGGATTTCACTACTATCAGACAGCATAAGCGCGTCGTGGCGCATCACCGCATCTGTATGTTGCGCCGGGCGGCGGACGTGAAATTTACCTTGGAAGACGCCGCGAGATTTGTTTGTCACTACGCCTTTGACTGACTGTCGTATCGTGCAGTCTGGTACAGCTAAATCGATATAGCTGGTCATGTCGCAATGGCGTTTATCATTGAGCAAGTAGGCCCCGTTGATCAGTGCCTCAACGTGATTGCCCATCGCGGCCATGCGTGTCTCTATGCGGGTCAGTGCGCCGCCAAAGGAAAGCGCAAATTGGTTATACTTCGCCCCGCCCCACGCCGTGACGTGCGCTGTCGCTATGCGCACTGCGTCAGCAGGATCTGTGTGAATAATCGTGCGCGAGATTTCTGCATCTGCTTTGAGTGTGATAGTCATATCGATATTGGTGAACCCGCCCGCGTCTGAACTATGATGTTCAATGACAGAGAGTTTCGCGCCTTTTTCAAGCGTCAACCGAATACGGATATGGCCGCGATTCAGGCCTTCAATCACGAGCGGTTCTGAAGGTGCGAGTCCTGCTGGGACTGCTACCTCCCAAACCTTACCGCCAAAGCTTCGTGCGACTTTCGCCATGGGCGTGTCGGTATCGAGGTCGTCGCTGTCGACTTCGGCAATGTTTACGCCTTCTGGCACGGTGAATTTAGGCAGGCCCGCTGCGGACAGACCGGCTTGGCCTTCGCTGACGCGGCCGCGCACATCTGTCCATTTCCACGCCTCATCTCGGCGTGTCGGGAGCGTTTCGAGGTTAAGCGGCGTAGGCATCATAGCCCTCTTTTTCGAGCGTCTTGGCGAAGTCCGCATCGCCTGACGCGGCGATCTTACCGCCCGCCAAAACGTGCACACGGTCTGGTATGATGTAGTCGAGCAAGCGCTGATAATGCGTGATGATCAGCATGCCGCGATCTGGCGAGCGCAGCTTATTCACGCCATCCGCCACAATCCGCAGCGCATCGACGTCGAGGCCCGAATCCGTTTCATCCATCACGATGAAACGCGGCTCCAACATCATCATTTGGAAGATTTCCATGCGCTTCTTCTCGCCGCCAGAGAACCCGACATTGAGTGGGCGTTTGAGCATGTCGGGGCTCATCTTAAGGTCTTTGGCTAAGTCTCTGGCTTTCTTGAGGAATTCTGGCGCCTTCATCTCCTCCTCACCGCGGGCGCGACGTTGCGCGTTGAGCGCGGTTTTGAGGAAAGTCATGGTCGGAACACCTGGGATTTCCAGCGGATATTGGAAGGACAAAAACACGCCCTTCGCCGCCCGCTCTTCGGGGTCCATATCGAGAAGGTCTTCGCCGTCCAACTCGACTGTCCCGCCCGACACGTCATAACCTTCACGTCCCGTCAAAACATAAGACAAGGTCGATTTCCCCGCCCCGTTCGGCCCCATAATCGCATGGACTTCGCCCGCAGGGATTTCGAGCGAGAGCGATTCCAAGATCGTCTTCTGACCGTCATCAACAGTCGCGGATAAGTTATTGATTTTTAGCATATTCTCTTATTCCTCACTCTGAGAGGGCCGAGGGCCGTCTCGCGGATCGTTATTCTTTTATATCCAGAACCCTTACGAGTTCTGCGCTTCACTGCCTTTGATCCACTGGATCAAATGCGGGCGTTACGCGCCCTTAAAACACGTCACTTCGATTTCGATCTTGCCTTCTGGGTCAACCATCTCCGCTAGCACCATTGTCGCCGCGGGGAGGATGTTATCGAAGTGCTTTTTGATGATCGGCAGAACCTCTTTGACATATTTGCGGTCAGAGACGGTATATTGCACACGAACGACGTGGCCGAGTTCAAAGCCCGCCGCGTCGAGCGCTTTGCGGATATTCGTGAAAGTGTTCATCGTCTGCTGCGCTGCGCTCTCTGGCAGCTCTTGCTTCACGTAATCATAGCCCATGGTGCCAGAGACAAAGCACCAATCGCCCTGTATGACTGCGCGTGACATGGCGTAGTTCAACTCGCCTTTGGACAGTTGAATGAATTTACGTTTCGGGTCAGTTTTAGCCATCTTATGTGTTTCCTATTTGGATGGGTGAAAGTCGGTTAGGGGCAGAGGTTGGTCTGCCAGTCTGTTGTATTTTCGCCGCGATAGCATTTGATGCGCATGCCGTATTCGGCCAGAACCTGTTCGCCTTCTGGACCGCTCAGGATCAGGAACACTTCCTGCGCACGAACGCTATCGTCAGCGATGCCGTCGACGGAAAAGATCAAGACAGAGCCGTCAGGGCGGTCAAAACTGCTTTGCGCTGTCTTGAGGATTTCGGGCCCCGTCGGCGCAAAATTCAAGCGCACCTTGTCAATCGCACGGATGCGAGACTCACCGCGTTCTAACTCTAACACCCCTGCTAGCTCTTGCGAGTAAGACGTGAAATCAATGTCTTCGAGGCGGAGCGAGCGCGGCGTGGCGGGCGGTGTTGGCGATTTATCGACTGCCACATCCGTCTGCATGTCCGCCGCTTCAACCATCTGTTCCATCTTGTCCGCAGGCGCACAGGCGATCAACAGGGCCGTCGTAGCGAATGTCGAAAAAACTCTCATCACTTTATTTTCCATCACATGGGTCTTTCTGCCATGTATAATCGCCAGTCTTGACGGGGCATTTATACCGAATACCAATCGCATCAATTGTGCCCTGAATTTCTGTGTCACGCGGTTTCATACGCACCATAACTTGTCGTGTCGGTTTCCTTGGCACAACAGCTTCATTCTCAATGAAGAGTTGGTAGTTAAGATTTTCATCGTTATCTCGAAATCCTTTGGTTCTTATAGTTTGGGGCGGACGGTCATCTTTAGGGCGAAGATATTTCCAAATCGCCGTCTTTGTCTCATTCGAAGCAGATTGACCGATTAAGCGGCTCAATGCCTCATTCACATCGGTATTGAAGTCCGAGATTCTAAGATCGTTTGGTCGCGTTTCTGTGCCATCCGCATAGCGCGCGAGTCTTCGTTCTTTTGCCTCGCTATCGCCATAGATCATTTTTGCTTGGTATTCCTGAACGCCCCTTTTGTAAGCCAGCCCCAATATCGGCAGGGCAATAACACCGCCGATAAGCAGTAACACAGGAAGCCTCAGACCTGCTTTCTTTTTAGGCGTGTCACCTGTCATCCAACAGACCCTTCCAAGCTAATCGCGACGAGTTTCTGCGCTTCGACCGCAAACTCCATCGGGAGTTCTTGCAGCACGTCCCGGCAGAACCCGTTGACGAGGAGTGCCACAGCGTCTTCTTCGGACAGGCCGCGCTGGCGACAATAAAATAGCTGATCATCGGACAACTTGCTCGTCGTCGCTTCGTGTTCGAATTGCGCGGACGGTGTGTTGCTCTCGATATAGGGCACAGTGTGTGCGCCGCATTGATCGCCAATTAGGAGCGAGTCGCACTGCGTAAAATTCCGTGCGCCAGTGGCTTTTTTATGGGCCGTGACGAGGCCGCGATAGGTCGAGTTGGACTTGCCCGCGCTGATGCCTTTGCTGATCACGCGCGACTTGGTGTTCTTGCCCAAATGGATCATCTTCGTGCCTGTGTCGGCTTGCTGATGCCCATTCGTGATGGCGATAGAATAGAACTCGCCTTGGGAGTTATCGCCGCGCAAGATGCAGGATGGATATTTCCATGTCACCGCAGAGCCTGTCTCGACTTGCGTCCAGCTGACTTTGGAGTTTTCGCCACGGCAATCCGCGCGTTTAGTCACGAAGTTATAAACCCCGCCCTTGCCTTCCGCGTCGCCTGGCCACCAGTTTTGCACCGTGGAGTATTTCACTTCGGCGTCGTCATGGACGATGATTTCAACAATCGCTGCATGGAGTTGGTTCTCGTCCCGCATCGGCGCTGTGCAACCCTCGAGGTATGAGACGTAGCTGCCCTTATCGGCAATAATCAGCGTGCGCTCAAACTGCCCCGTGCCTTGCGCGTTCATGCGAAAATAGGTCGATAGCTCCATCGGGCAGCGCACACCCGGCGGGATGTAAACGAATGATCCGTCAGAGAAGACAGCATTGTTGAGCGTCGCGTAATAATTATCCGTGACAGGCACGACAGAGCCCATATATTTGCGGACAAGCTCGGGATGCTCTTTTACAGCTTCAGAGAAGCTACAGAAAATCACGCCCTGCTTGGCCAATTCGGCCTTAAATGTCGTTACGACAGATACGCTATCAAACACAGCGTCCACAGCCACTTTCGGCGCACCTTTGACACCCGCCAGAACTTCTTGCTCTTTGAGTGAAATACCGAGCTTTTTATAGACTTCGAGGATTTCAGGATCGACTTCGTCAAGCGAGTTCAACTCCTTCTTCTTCACAGGCGAGGCGTAGTAATACATGTCTTGAAAATCGATTTCGGGATAATCAACCATAGCCCATTTCGGCTCTTCCAGCGTCAACCAACGGCGATAGGCTTCGAGCCGCCATTCCAGCAGCCATTCGGGCTCGTCCTTTTTGGCGGAGATAAAGCGCACAATGTCCTCGTTCAGACCCTTGGGTGCAAACTCTTGCTCAATATCGCTATCGAAGCCGTATTTGTATTTATCCGCTTCCAGCGAGCGCACACCGTCAACAGTGGATTGCTCGATGGAGTCTTTGGCGATTTTGACAGGTTGGTTCATGATGCGACCCTTTGATTATATCGTCTGACCTTCGCCCAAGCGTTGAGGAAGGTATCTATGTTGGCGTCTGTTGTGGTGTAGCCGAGGCTTACCCGCATGGCGCCTAGGGGGGCTTTGTCGGTCAGGCCCATGGCATTGACCACACGGCTGGTGCGCGACACGCCAGAGGAGCAAGCGGTGCCCGTCGAAACGGATACACCTTCTAGGTCCAGACCCATCAACAATGTCTGCGCCGCGACATCTGGCAGCGCGAGAAAGGATGTATTGGGCAGGCGCGGGGCGTTTTCGCCAAAAAATGTAATGTCGGGCTCCATCGTGCGTAATTCAGTCTCTATACGGTCCCGCATAGCGCTAAGATGGGGCATTGGTGTCGCAGCGTTTGCCGCTGCGCCGAAGCCAGCAATGCCCGCTACATTTAACGTGCCAGCGCGGCGGCGTTTCTCTTGCCCGCCCCCTTGCAAGAGCGACGTAAAGGGCGCGTCGCTGGCCACATAAAGCGCGCCCACGCCTTGAGGCCCGCCAACTTTGTGCGCAGATACGGAGAGATAATCGACGTTATACGTCATCGGCATTTTGCCCATGATCTGTACAGCATCCACGAGGATTAGTCCGCCTGCATCGTGGGTGAGGTCTGTTGCGGTCGAAATATCTTGTATCACGCCCGTCTCGGAGTTCGCGGCCGTAATCGACACAAATGGCCGACCTTCCGCGCTGTCCCAATTTTTGAGCCGATCACGCAGCCAGTCCATATCTGTCTGTCCGTCGGCATTACAGGGAATTTTCTCACACACAGCGCCGCAGTTTTGCGCCGCATTAATCGTGGCAGGGTGATCCATTTCCGCGACCAACATATGGGTGCAGCCAGCTTTATAGGCGCTATGAATGGCCGTATTATCGGACTCCATACCAGACCCAGTGAAAATCAAATCTTGGGCGCATACTCCCATAGCCAACGCAACGGCCTCCCGAGCATCTTCGCATATCTTGCGCGCATCGCGTCCGTGACCGTGAAGCGAGACGGGATTGCCGAGTGTATCAAACGCCTGCAGCATAGCCTCGCGAGCTTCATTGCGGAGCGGGCTTGTGGCGTTATGATCCAGGTAGACACGATTTTGGGAATAGACACTCATTCTGCCGCCTCCAAACTTGGCGTTGTCATCGCGACTGGAAGCTTGCCGTCGACCACGTCTTGAATTGTCACGCTGGCAAGGAAGCCTTCAATATGATCTTCGAGCGCACCCCAGAGGTTGTGCGTCAGGCATTTGTCGGTTGATCCCGTGCAGGACAATTTCTTCTCAGGTGTGCAGCCATGGGCTTTGATGTCTTCATTCACGGCGTGAATAATTTGGTCGAGCGTGATCTTGGTCGCGGGCTGCGAAAGAACATAGCCCCCAGACGCGCCGCGATGGCTATCAACCAGCCCCGCGCGGCGGAGCTTACCAAAGAGTTGCTCAAGATATGACAGAGAAATCCCCTGACGCCGCGATATATCCGTCAGCGCAGACCGCACATCAGCGCCTTGCGCGGCCATATCGGCCACTGCCATCACTGCATATCTGCCTTTTGCTGTCAGTTTCACCGCTTCGATCCTCGAATGTGAAGGTTTTTCTCGCTTTTTGCGCACAGCCTTGTTAGACGCCGCTCGAAACGAAATTTATAGTTGGGATGTATGTATTCCGACTAAATTAGTCAAGATTAGTCTGCGCCTAAAATCCACTAATTTGAGGGCTGCGACAAAACGTATAGAGGGCTCTTATGCCAGAAGTCATTTTCGCCGGTCCAGAAGGCCGTCTCGAAGGTCGTTATCATCCGTCTGATGATCCAGCCGCCCCTTGCGCGCTGATCCTCTCGCCGCATCCGAAAGCGGGCGGACACATGGATCACCGTATTCCCGTCGCAATGTATGAGCAGTATAAGCGTCGCGGTTTTTCCGTGTTGCGGTTCAACTTCCGCGGTGTTGGTCGCTCTGTCGGTGTCTATGATAATGGCCAAGGCGAGCTGCAAGACGCGGCCTATGCGCTTGATTGGATGCAGAGCTTTAATCAGAACGCACCCTTCACATGGGTCAGCGGCTATAGCTTCGGCGCTTGGATCGGGATGCAGCTATTGATGCGTCGCCCAGAAGTAGCAGGCTTTGTCTCTATGAGCTTGCCGACGAACACCTATGACTTTGCTTTCCTCGCGCCCTGCCCTGCCAGTGGTATCGTGACTTACGGGTCAGAAGACCCCATCGTGCCAGCCGATGATGTTGACCGTATTGTCGAGAAGATCCGTGTGCAAAAAGGTCACGTGATTACAACGCATCGCATTGAGGGCGCTGATCACTTCTACACTAATCACCTCGAAGAAGCCCTGAACGTCATTGAAGACTACTTGGATGATACGCTAGAAGAGCGTTATTCTCCGCCGCGCGGACCTGTCCTGCTCGAATAGTCTCAGCGACGCGGGCGGAACACCTGCCCGCCGCTCATGGCCCGCGGTGCGCCCGTTGTGCCGGGAAAGCTGATCGGTAAATTTCGTAAAGTTCGCACAGCGAGATACCCAAAAGCTTGCGCCTCCAACGCATCCCCGTCCCAGCCAAAGTCTTCTGCCGCACTGACAGGCTTGCCCAAATGCATGGACAACATGCCCATAATCGCAAGGTTACGTCGCCCGCCGCCGCAAACGATAACGATGTCAGGATCAAATGTGTTGAGGTCTCTGGCAATCGCTTGCGCCGTGAAGCTGGCGAGGGTTGCTGCACCGTCGTCCACGTTCATCCCGCGCATTGCACCTAAAACATCAAAGTCATAGCGGTCGGCACTACGCGGCATAGCACGTTTAAAAAACGGGCGGCGCAGCCAGCGTTCGACGCGGGCATGATCGACATGGCCCGCCCAAGCACTCGCGCCGTCACGGTCAATCGCCGCACCAGATTTCAGCGCCATCCAGCTATCCAGCGGGCCATTCCCTGGCCCGCAATCTGTCGCCCGCAAAGGCCGACCCTCCTCAATCAGCGTCACATTCGACACACCGCCAATATTGATCACAGCCACACGCCCACGCAGCAACGTCATCTCTGACAGCGCCTCGTGATAGATCGGCGCTAGAGGCGCGCCCTGCCCGCCCGCTGCAACGTCAGCCGTCCTGAAATCATAGGCACATGGCACATTGAATTTACACGCCAAGACTTCGCTCCTGCCGAGCTGCAGCGTCCGGCCCTGCTGTTTGCGTGTTGCGGGGTGGTGCAAGATCGTCTGCCCGTGATAGCCGATAATATCCATGCGCCGAGCCCATTGCGGATTTGCGTCACAAATCTCCGAGATGGCTTGCACGTGGGCGCGATCAATCGCGTCTTCGGCTTGGGCGAAGATATTCGGCGCAGGACCATCAAATTGCCAATTTAGCGCTGCCGTGATCGCCCCTTCAATATCAGTGCGCTCAGCGAAGGGTATTGTCAGCGTTGGGCCAAAGGCGAAAACGCGCTCACCGTCCGTCTCGATAAAGGCTGCATCGACACCGTCCAAGGACGTGCCGCTCATTAAGCCCAGTGCTGTATAAACCTGATTTGCCACGTCTTAGCCTTTGACATGATTTGCGAGCTTGTTAGAAGCCCAAAACGCAAGAAGCTGGCAGAATTATGACTGACTACACATCCCTATTTATGAAAACCCTGACCGAGCGCGGGTTTCTGTATCAATGCACGGATGAGGCGGAGCCTGGATAAACTCGCCTCAACGGGCAAGTTGGTCGGCTATATCGGCTTTGATTGCACCGCGCCGAGTTTGCACGTCGGCTCCCTCGTGCAGATTATGATGCTGCGTCACCTACAAAAAGCTGGCGGCACACCGATCGTGCTGCTCGGTGGCGGGACGACAAAAATCGGCGACCCTTCCATGAAAGACAAGACGCGCCCGATCCTGACCAATGATTTGATCGCGCGGAACAAAGACGGCATCAAACAAGTCTTCTCTAAATTCGTAGATTTTGAAGGTCCGAACGCGGCGATCTTGGCGGATAATGCGGATTGGCTGGACGCGCTGGGCTATATCGAGTTTCTGCGAGAAGTCGGCCCTCACTTCACGATTAACCGCATGATCACGATGGAAACAGCGAAGCGGCGGATCGAGCAAGAACTGCCCATGACCTTCCTCGAGTTTAATTACCCGCTGCTCCAGAGCTATGACTTTGTCGAGCTTAACCGTCGCTATGGCTGTGCATTGCAGCTTGGCGGATCGGATCAGTGGGGGAATATCGTGACAGGTGTTGACCTGACGCGGCGCATGGAAGGCAATGAATGTTTCGGCTTTACCACGCCGCTGATCACCACGTCCTCTGGCGGGAAGATGGGCAAGACCGCTGACGGAGCCGTGTGGCTAAATGCAGACCCAAGCTGGGGTGAAGATTATGCACGAAGCCCTTATGAATATTGGCAATTTTGGCGAAACACAGAAGACGGAGATGTCGGGCGCTTCCTCAAACTGTTTACGGATTTACCGCTAGAGGAAATCGCAAAACTCGAAGCGCTTGAGGGTGCGGATATCAACCAAGCCAAAATCCGCTTAGCCAATGAAGCGACGACCCTGCTCCACGGGGCAGAAGCGGCGAAACTGGCAGAGGCCACTGCGACTCAGACGTTTGAGCAAGGCGGCACGGCTGCCGGACTGCCGACGACAGAGATCGCGAAAACTGATTTGATTGGGATGGGCATTTTGGCGGCTGCTGTGGAAGCTGGCTTGGCGGCGTCTAATGGCGAGGCGCGACGGCACATCAAAGCGGGTGCGCTAAAGATCAACGACACCAAAGTCGACACGCATGAGCACGAGATTGCAGCAAGCGATATTGTTGACGGTGTGGTGAAACTGTCCGTAGGGAAGAAAAAGCACGCGCTTCTGAAACCCATTTAGTTTTCATCGCCCTCTTTGGGCTTCACGGCTTCGATCTCGGCCAACACATCATCGGACAGCTTTTCGCGGTCAGATTTGAAAATGCCTTTGAGAAAGCCTGGCGTCAGGGCGGAGAGCGGGTTGACTGAGATTTGCGCCTTGTCGAAAGATCCCGTCACGTCGTAGCTGAGCGCGAAAACACCGCTGCCTTTCTTGCCGACGAAAATATCGCCAATGACGGGGATATCGCCGAGCAAGGAATTGGCTGTATAGGCTGGCACCAAAGTCCCATCGAAATCGACAGTCCTGTTTTCCAGCGAAATATCGCCGTCCCCTGTCATGCCAAGAACGGGGCCAAAGAGCCGCGCATCACGGACTTGAATATCTGTTTCGGTCAGCGTGAACGGCACTTCAAACCGCTCAAACCATACGCCTTCCCCACTTAGCATATCCACCATGCCCGTCAGCGATGCGAGGGAGAGGATTTGCGTCAGAAACGGTATACGTTGCAGTTTGAAATCCGTCACGACAGCTTGTCCGATCATTGGCCCTTCGACGTCGATCGGCGGCAGTTTCGTGCGGATTTCCAGCTGCCCGCCCTGTGTCGTCGTGAGGCCTAGAAAGGTCTCGACTGCGTCAGAGGCTTGCGGCACAGACAGAGTCATCATCCGGTTACCGTCATCGGTATTAGTCGTTAGTTCTGCTCGGACAGGTCCGTTTTCGACCTGACCAATCAGGCGGAAGTCGCTGACTGATTTCCCCGTATGTGTGAACAGGACACGCGCATCTGCCAGCTTGTAAGTGGGCCGCAAGACAAGATTATCGACGGAGGCTGTCATCAGTAGCGGCACATCCAGACCCGCCGAGCGCGACTGTAGGGCTACATTTGTCCAAGGCGAAGCGTCAACATAATCCCCCTCAATAAACAGGCTTAGCCGTTGTTTTTCAGTGTTAGGCTTCAACTGAACAGCGGCATCTACCAGGCCATCAACTTTGACCCGCTGCATGTCTAAATTAATCAGCCTCAGATTGGAGGCCAGATCAAGCGTGCCGTCTAGCAAAAGCCCCGGCGCTTGCGCTTTAACATTCGAGAAGCGGTAGTCATTCTCGCCGAGCCGCGTGATGTTCGTCGTGAGGGAGCCGTCTTCGCCTGCCGCTTTCGACCAGATCTCTCCGATAGTCAGTTCGGCGTCTTCGAAATCCATATTGAGTGTGCCTGTGGCAATCCCAAGTCCCAATTGCCCGACATTTACTGCCTCGCCGCCATAGGCATCAATATCGACCTTCACTTTCCCGTCAAAAAACTCACGAAAGCCAAAGCCGAAATCGTCGAGCGTGTCCCGCGTCATAACTCCGTCGACCTGATAGCTTGTCGGGCGCGGGTCATCGCCAAGATATTCTTGCCACGCGATCTGCGCGGGCCATGGACCAATCTGCGCGGGGCCAAAGATTTGTACGCTATTGCGGTCCGCGGTCAGTTTCACCTGCCCCTTGTGAATGGGATGAACCCCCAATTTAAACGGCGCAACCGCATCTGTGAAATCGCCCGTCACCTCATAGCTAATGCGGTTTTGATCAAAAAATACCAAAAGAGGCCGCGTTATCTTGGCTGAAATCTGGCCTTGCCCGCCGATTTGGTTCGTATCAACGCCATACCTATCTGCGAATTGAAATGGCTTTTGGTTGATGAGACCCATCATATCAGACGCTTTACCACGCCCGTTCACAGCGATGATGATGTCGCCACCTTTGGGCATGAGTTGGGGAATATTGATGCGACCATCAATCACGGAGAGCCCGCCGACCTGCCCGCCCGCATAATCTAGGCTAAGCGCATTTCCGCGAATTTGACCTTTCCCCGATACTCCCATAAGTGGCGTCATTGTGGAGATATAGCGGACATCGCCGTCCACCACATCAAAATCAAGCGAGAGACGTTCTGGCGTGAGTGCTGGCGCGGCAAAAAACGCCTCATCCAGATTAAGCTTGAAATTCACATTCTCAAGCTGTCCGTCCAAGACGGCGCGCCCAATCCAATTTCGCGCTCCGTCTGCAAAGCTGACAGGCCAGAGATTAACCAGATCAGACGGCTTGAAAACGCCGCCGACCTTTCCTTGCCCCGCCAGCATTTTGAGGCCGTAACTCTCGGTGAAATTAGCATCTGCGGATAAGTCGATTGTATATCCGTTCTGCGTTGCGGCGAAACGGCTCAGCGCGAGTGTCCTAGCGTCGAAATCCAGGCGTCCAATGGTTTCGATACGGTTCGTCTCAAATGGCGCAGCGAAAATAGGCGTCGCGTCAATACGGGCGTTTTTGAGCCGCAGGTTGAAAAGCGGCGACGAATTTATGTCCCCATCATTGATCGCGCCCAATTCCGATAAATTCCCTGCGCCGTTAAAACGCAAGCGTTCTGTGTCAACACTGATGTTTGCGATGTCGAGGATTTGGGCGCCCGGACGCAACAAGCCTTCAAACTCAAATCCACCTAGCGCGAGGGGTGATGCAAATCCATTGATCTGCCCCTTGCCTATCGTAACGTCCAAAAGCGCCGTTTCAAGGTTGCGGCTGTCCGAAATCTCGGCCTCTGCTACCAAGTCTATCGAAGCTTCTAATCGGCGGAGGTCACTATAGCGGCCAATCGTAGGCGCGATTTGATCAAGGCGCACATTTTCGCCTTGCACTGCAATTTTGTAATCTGTCAGCGCTACGTTGGATGACGCGATGATATTCAGTAATGCGGGCTTATCAATTTGTTGTAACTGACTGATCAAATCGAGCTTGATCTGATCACCTTTAACCGACACATCGAGTTGACTAACGTCTAGCGCCAAATCTAAGCCGCGAATTCGGTCGACGATATAGACCTTCCCCGCACGGATTGAGAGCGCTTCAAAACCTTCGGGCAAATTTATGTCCTGCCCTGCTGTCTCTTGCGGGCCGCGCACGGACGGCCCGAACCGCCCAACTGTCTCTGGCGTGCCGAGCCCGATGACAAATGTTCCGTCCTGCTCGATCAGCCAAGTCAGCGAGCCGCCTTCGAGGGCAACTGCCTTGGGCTTGGGCCGCAATCGGAGCAAATCATTTAGGGTGAAGCTGGAGGATAGATTTGGAAAGTCTTGGAGTATCTGACCACTCCCGTCCTGAATTCGCACGTCATTGGCCACGAAGGCGACATCGTTGCTGGCGGGCAGCCATTGCAGCGTCATCTGGTCGATCTCTGCTTCTTTGCCCTCAAAAGCTTGGGTAAATCCCTGCCCAACCCACGGCTTTAGCGGTGCGAGGTCCATGCTTTGCTGCGTGATCAGCCAGCTCATCGCATAGAGCCACGCAATAGAGAGGCCAAAGATGACGGCGATAATTTCCCCTGACAGGCGGAATATGCGGTAGCCAATGCGTTTTGCCCAATAGGCAAAGAAAGCTGCTGCTTTACTCTGACGCCAGCCTGAAGCGGGAGATGACGACACATCGTCGACAATCTCGGTCGGTTCGGGGTTGATGGTGTCAGTCGGCTCTGGCATTGATCCTCTAATCTATGTCCCTGACGCCTATCCTGCAGGGCATTAAAAATCTACGCTCGCCTGTGTAAAGAAGTATTAAAATGCAGTATGGTCTGCAGATAATTTCACCCCTCATTCAACGGAGTTCATCATGGCCCAGCCCCAAATTGGCGATACAGCCCCCGCTTTTTCAATCCCGTCCGACGGCGGCGGCACGGTTAGCCTCAGTGATTTTAAAGGCAGCTACCTCATCCTGTATTTCTACCCGCGTGATGATACGCCAGGCTGCACGACTGAGGCCAAGGGCTTTTCCGAGATCAAAGACGAGTTGGCAAAGCTAAACACCAAAGTGGTTGGTGTGTCCAAAGACACCGTCGCCAAACATGACAAGTTCATTGCCAAACACGACCTGCAAGTCCAACTCGGCGCGGATGTTGAGGGGCAAGTTGTGGAGGATTACGGCGTCTGGGTAGAGAAATCCATGTATGGCAAAACATCTATGGGCATCCAGCGCGCAACATTCCTCATCGGCCCTGATCAGACAATTCTGGAAACTTGGCCCAAAGCACGGGTCAAAGGCCATGTCGAGGCCGTGTTAGACGCTGTGAAACAGCACGCAGGCTAGTCTTGGCGCACTCTGCCATATCTCTTGCCCTGCAGGTCTTACAAACAGCTGATCCAGTTGCGAAGGCGCAGGCTGCACGGATTTTGCGTCAGGAATGGCTGGAACGCGGCGTGGTGGGGGTTACTGTTAATAACATACCCGTCATGCCAGCGAGGCCAGCTAAGCCAATTCTGGTTGCGCCTCATGACGTGCCAAGACGCGGGATTGGGACAGCCGAAGGGCGCGGCGCCTTGCTCCATGCGATAGCGCATATCGAGCTTAACGCCATAGATCTGGCCGCAGATATGATCGCGCGGTTTAGCTTTGACCCCCTACTAGCAGAGGAAGATCGCGGGGATTTCATCACGGATTGGACATCTGTCTGCGACGACGAAGCGCGGCACTTTTTGCTGTTGCATGATCGGTTGGCAGAGTTGGGCATGACGTATGGTGATTGCCCCGCTCATAACGGCCTATGGGACGCGGCGCAAAATACCGCAAACGCCTTTACCGCCCGCCTCGCCATAGCTCCGCTCGTATTAGAAGCGCGGGGCTTGGACGTGACACCAGGCATGATCAAAAAGCTGACTCAAGTCGGCGATATGGACAGTGTTGCCGTGCTAGAAGTTATCTATGAAGAAGAGATTGGGCATGTCGCGATTGGTGCGAAATGGTTTCAATATGTCGCCCGAATCGCAGGGAAAAACCCTGTTGAGCTGTTCCACGACCAAGTCCAAACCTACTTCACGGGGCGTGTAAAACCTCCTTTTAATGTGCAGGCGAGGACGCTAGCTGGATTAACCGAAGAATTTTACCGTCCTTTGGCCATTTAAAGCAGTGATCTTAATTAATGTTAACTAAGTTTTAACTGTGAAAACACTCAAATTAACTTGAATGCACCTATTACTATATGGTCTACCCTTCTGGGCGGGGCCGGAACAATGAACGGGGACACATGTTAGCAGATATGTCAGGCGGAATCCGAGCGTGGATTTTGCAACATTTCCCAGAACGTCAAATCTATCTTCGCTCTGGCGGAGAGGTAAAGTATTACGTGCTGACCACACGTCTACAGGTGCTGGCATCCACCTTGCTCGCGATCATGGCGACATGGTGCCTCTACACCATGGTCAATCTATTTTTCGGACACAATCCCCTGCGCCCTGCGGGTCAAGAAGTGAAGCGCGTCCAAGCCCACTACCAACGGCTCCTCGCTGATGCCGAAGCGAAAGAGAGCAATGCCCGCCTGATGCTGCTAGAGCAGCGCGAAAGCTTCGAGAAAATGGCGAAGAGCTTTGAAGAGAAGCACCAAACCCTCTCGCAGATCATGGACTCGCCGAATAATCTTGGCATGGCAACGGCGGATGGTGATAAGCTGATCTTTGCCTCAAACCGCGTTCTCATGGCGCCTGCCATTCGCGATACCGCGCCGCGCAAAGCTCGCAAGGCTGTTGTGCAAACAGCGGAATTGCATACGGGTCTCGACATCGACCGCTCTCTGCAATCCCTTGACGATACGCAAAATGAAATTCTGTCCTCGGCTGAAAACAGCACGCTTGACCGCATAGAAGCCAAGCGCGCGATCATTCGTTCGCTTGATATGAGTGTTGATAGTGTTTTGGAAGAAAGCCCATTTGGTAAGGGCGGCCCGTTCCTGCCTGTTGATCCGAATGAGGTCACAGTGAACGAGAACGGCTTTGTCTCCCGCGTTGCCAGCATCCAAGCGCGCCTAGCGGAAGTAGACGCCCTTGAACAAGCCGTTCAGTCCCTGCCCCTCGGCAATCCTGTTGGCGGCGAATCATACCGCTCAAGCTCATTTGGCATGCGCAATGATCCCTTCACAAAACGGCCAACTTGGCATGGCGGCATTGATTTTGTCGGACAACGTCAGACCCCCATTCTCGCCACAGCAGAAGGCACCGTCAGCTATGTTGGCAAGCGCGGCGCTTACGGTCGTGTCGTCGAAATTGACCACGGCCACGGTTTCGTGACACGCTATGCGCATCTGCAAAAAACTTTTGTCAAGCGCGGGCAAACAGTCAATAAAGGTGAGAAGGTTGGCGGTATGGGATCGACGGGGCGTAATACAGGCACACATCTTCATTACGAAGTCCATTTCCAAGGTCGCGTCTACGACCCCAACAAATTTTTGAAAGCAGGTCTCTATGTTCAATAAAACTAATGGCGGGAAAACTTCAGGCGCAGCGCCAGCGCCAGCAGACACTTCAAAAAAGTCTTCTGCGCCAGCCGCACGCGTGCCGTCTAATACTGCGCCCTCCCTCTTGGGTCGCGACCTCGTAATAACAGGCGACATCAAAACCGACGGTGATGTGCAGATTGACGGCCGTCTGGACGGCAATGTCACCGCTGGAAATATTACCATCGGCGAGCAAGGCGCGGTCAACGGCAAAGTCAAAGGCACGAATGTGCTGATCCGCGGTAAAGTCACTGGCAAGGTCGATGCCGTGTCTGTCGAACTCGCAGAAACAGCAAACGTGCAAGCTGACCTGACGCAAGATCAACTCGTTATCGCCAATGGCGCTTTCTTTGACGGCAAATGTGCGCGCAAAACATCTGCGCCAACACCGATCACAGCGAAGAAATCTGCTTAACCTTTACAATACATCCTATTTTCAAACCGCTCAAATTTCGAATTTGGGCGGTTTTTTGTTAGGTGAATTGTAAGTTTCTCCTGCTAGTCAATCCTCTGAATGAAGGGGATGATCATGACTAACGCATCTTTACAAGCTCTTGTAGATCCAATTATTGCTCGTGGCGTCGTCCTCGAATCCGATATGCTGCCGCTGCGCCGCGAGATTGGCGCCGACATGCACATTGATCTCGAAGAAGCAGAAATCCTGTTTAAAATCAACGATGTCTGCGAAACACCGTCAAGCTGGCCCGTCTATTTCACAACCGTTATCACGACATTTGTTATGGATCAGGGCGAGCCCAAAGGCTATGTTAGCGAGCATAATGCGGTCTGGCTCAAAGCGCGTATCGCATCCGACGGTGTGGTAGAAACCAAGACCGAATTAGCCCTCCTGCTTAATATCCTACGCACCGCGCATAACGTCACAGACACGCTGGAGCATTTCGCGCTCGACCAAGTCCGTCTCGCCGTCCTGCACGGCTCTGGCTATCTCGGGCAACACCGTAGGCTACAGCCAGGCGTGATCGGACAAGCCGAAGTCGAAATCCTCCGCCGCGTTCTCTATTCCGTCAGTAGCGAAGGCGGCATGGGTATCTCGCGCATGGAAGCCGAAATGCTGTTTGACCTGAATGAAGCCACAGCGGGCGCGCACCACCACGAAAGCTGGCAACAGCTTTTTGTCTGCGGCATCGCCAATTATTTGATGGTTTTAGCGGCCTATGAAGAGCCCGATTTGGAAGAAGCGCTGCGGCGGGAAACATGGCTGCAAGATCCCGATGCAGGCATAGGATCATTCTCTGACGTTAAGTTTAAAGACGTTATCGGGGCGTTCCGCGAAGCGTTTGGTTATAAATCAGACGAACCAACTTTCACTCATATGAATCAAGGCCAAACTAAAGCTGCAGAGGCCGTGACGCAAGCGGAGGCTGCTTGGCTGATTGAGCGGATGAACCGCGACGGCGGGATTGACGCGAATGAACGCGCATTACTAGAGTTTTTGCGCGTTGAGTGCCCGAACATTCACGGCTCACTCTTTCCTTACTTGCAAGCCGCCTAAGCGTCCTCGTCTGCGCCGACTCGCGCGGACAGTGCCGCCGCCATAAACTGATCCAAATCGCCGTCCAGCACGCCTGACGTATCTGACGTTTCAACACCTGTGCGTAGGTCTTTGATCATCTGGTAAGGTTGCAGCACGTAAGAGCGAATCTGGTGGCCCCAGCCAATATCTGACTTGCTGTCCGCTTGTGCTTGCGCTTCCGCTTCACGCTTGCGCATTTCCAACTCATAAACCCGTGCGCGCAGCATATCCCACGCTTGCGAGCGGTTTTTATGCTGGCTGCGGTCATTTTGGCATTGCACGACAATCGCTTCGGTCTCGCCGGGTGGTGTGTAGGTGAGGCGCACGGCGCTATCAGTTTTATTGACATGCTGACCGCCTGCCCCTGACGCGCGGTACGTATCTGTGCGCACGTCACTTTCGGGAATATCAATGTCGATCGTCTCGTCAATTTCAGGGAAGACCCAGACGGAGGCGAAGCTTGTATGGCGCCGCGCAGAGCTATCATAAGGCGAAATTCGCACGAGGCGATGCACGCCGCTTTCGGTCTTCATCCAGCCAAAGGCATTCTCGCCCTTTATGCGCACCGTGGCAGACTTAATACCCGCTTCATCGCCGGATTGCGCCTCGATAATTTCCGTTTTCATGCCACGCGCATTGGCCCAGCGCAGATACATGCGCAGTATCATCTCCGCCCAATCTTGCGCCTCTGTGCCGCCTGCACCTGGATGGATTTCGACGAAGCAATTATTGCCGTCCGCCTCACCTGATAGCAGCGCCTCTAGTTCCGCTTTGGCAGAGCGGTCTTTGACTTTGGTCAACGCTGCTGCCGCTGCGTCCAACAACTCTTGATCATCATCCATTTCTGCGAGTTCTGCGAGTTCCAGATTATCGGCCAGTTCCATGGTGATCTTGGCGATATTCTCAAACCCCGTTTCGAGCTTTGAGCGTTCTTGCATTAATTTCTGCGCCGCTTGAGGATTATCCCAAAAGTCTGGCTTTTCAGACAGGGCGTTCAGCTCGGCTAAGCGCCGCTCGGATGTTTCCCAGTCAAAGACGCCTCCTTAGCAGTTCTAGCGACTGCTCGATCTCCACCTGCATTTGTAAAATATCAGCCCGCATAGCGCTCTCTAATACAGTCCGTCATCGAGTTTGTCTTCGACATCTGGTTCAGGTGTTTCTGGCGGTGTTTGAGGCAGGGTTTCAGGTAGGGTCGGCAAGGTTTCGAGCGTCTCTCGCGTTGTCACTTCTGCGCGTTCTGTCGGAACGATTGGCGCAGCTTCGTCGGTTTCCAAACCGTTATCCGAGGCAGTTGGCGCGACCATATCCGGCGTTGGCGCCCCGTCTTCTTTATCAGTATCATCAGCAGGTGTGGGCTGCACCATATCAGGGGTTGGCGTACCGTCCTCCACAGCATCCTCTTCCCCAGCGTTTGTTGAAGTCTCTTCATCAGCGTCATCAACATCTACGCCATTAGCGAATTTCTGCACCCGCATTCTGTTATAAATTTTCACCAATTCAGCTCGCGGTGGGAGCACTTGCTGAGTGCCTTCATTCGCTTCCAAAGCCGCGTCTATTGCGGCGGAAATCTCCGCCGCCGTCATCTCGCGTTTAGCACTTTTCTGGAACAGGTCATAGACAGAGCCTTCGCGATAGGTTGGGGCTTTATCTGTCACGGAGGCGTCTTCGACGTCTGGCGCATCGACAACTTTGGCTGCGTCATTATCGTAATCGAAATCATCCCCCGCGCCAGATGTGTTGCCGCCGCCCGATCCAAATAAGCCGATTGTATCCGTGCCACTGCCGATCCGAATTGTGGATGACAGCCCGCCCAAGCTCGGCTCCGTGCCAGGCTTGAAGGCTTCTAAGATAAAGTTCGGTGCGCCAATAAAAGACGGCTCGCCCGTTTCGCGATTGATCGGTGCGAGGGTTACGCCTTCGGGAATACGGAACGGCACTTTAGGTTCGTCCTTGAGGGCGGCCATCATGAAATCTGTCACAATCGGAGCTGCTGCAGAGGAACCCGTCTCGCCGCCCATTTGCGACGGCGTGTCCATGCCGACATAGACGCCGACGACGAGGTCTGGCGAGAAGCCCATGAACCACGCATCATAGCTATCATTCGTCGTGCCTGTCTTGCCGCCAGCAGGCCGGTTCAAGGCTTTGAGGCGGAAACCTGTGCCGTTTTCAACAACGCCCTGCATCATAAATGTCACTTGATAGGCCGTAACAGGATCGATGATTTGCGGGCGAAGTTCTGGTAACTCAGGTGGGGATTGACCAACATATTGCGACTGCTGGCAATCAGCGCAGCTTTGCGCGGTCGAGAAGATCGTGCGCCCTGCCCCGTCTTGGACGCGATCCAAAATACGCGGAGTCACTTTTTTGCCGCCATTGATCATTGAAGAGTAAGCGGAGGCGAGGCGTAGTAAGTTCGTTTCACCTGCCCCCAAAGCCCATGCCAGTTCTGGCTTAACCTCGTCATAGATGCCGAATTCTTTCCCAATCTTAATAATCGGGGCCATGCCAATTTCGTTCGCCAAACGCACTGTCATTGCGTTTCGTGACTTTTCTAGTCCCAAGCGCAATGTGCTCATGCCGTAAAATTTGCCGGCGTTATAGTTTGCGGGTTTATAGAAGCGCTCACATTCGTCTCGGCTTGCGGAGTTAGACGATGTTGTGTCGCGGTCCTCATCATTGCGGCGAAGCTCCAGCGTTCCGAAGTCATTTTCCTCGCACTCAACATCTTGTCGCTCGATTACGAAAGGCGCGTCAAGGACTTGACTGGCGGGCGTGAAACCGTTCTCCAACGCGGCCGCGTAGACGAAGGGTTTGAACGCTGAACCTGGCTGCCGATAGGCTTGGGTGGCGCGGTTAAATTGGCTTTGTTCAAAACTATAGCCGCCGACCAGCGCCAGCACTCGACCTGTGTGCGGGTTCATCGCAATCAGGCCGCCATTCACTTCGGGAATTTGGCGCAAATTATATGCGCGGGAAATGTCTTCGCTTTTGGCGGGCGCTTTGCGTTGCACCAAAATGACGTCACCTGTTTTCACAGCGTCTGTGATCGCCGTCAGGTCATTGCCCACCGCGCCTTTGGCAAGGGCTTTCTTCGCCCATTTAATGTCTGACAGATCAAGCGTGCCGCGATCATCAGATGTATCGACCTCTTCGCCCTCTTCGGCCAATACAGGGGCAAAGCCGAGCTTGGCAGACGTCTTGCTCGTTTCCAGCACCACAGCCACGCGCCAATCTCCGATGTCTGGCGGCGTTTCAAATTCAGTCAGTTTCGTCTTCCAGTCGTCCAAGCTGTCCCACTGCGCGAGCGGTCCGCGATAGCCGTGACGACGGTCAAACATTTCTAACCCGCGACGGAGCGCCTCCCGCCCTGCGAGTTGCATATCCGTGTCCAGCGTTGTGCGGATCGATAGGCCGCCCGTATAAAGTTCGTCTTGGCCGTATTTTTTATAAATCTCTTTACGAGCCTCTTCGACGAAGTAATCAGACGCCAAATATTCCTCGCCGTCCAAACGACTGATCCAGTCCAGTTCCGCGGCTTTGGCCTCGTCAGCTTCGGCTTGAGAAATATAACCATCCTCGACCATGCGTCCCAAAATATAGGCTTGGCGGTTTTTTGCGCGCTTGAAGCCTGTCGGATTATCAAGGCGATAATTGGCGGGACCTTTGGGGACTGACGCCAGATAAGTCATTTCCGCAAGCGACAGGTCATCCATCGGCTTACCAAAATGCTTGAGCGAGGCGGCTGCGACACCATATGCGCCGCGCCCGAAGTAAATCTCGTTCAGATAAAGCTCGATGATTTCGTCTTTGGTGAAAGCCTTTTCCATGCGGCGGGCAATGGCGATTTCGCGGACTTTACGATCAATGCTGTAATCATCACCCACGAGGAAGTTCTTGGCAACCTGCTGCGTCAGGGTCGATGTGCCGCCAATACGTTGCCCTTTGAGCTTTTTGAGGGGCGCAGAAATCGCTGCCCGAGTCAGGCCAATCGGGTCCCAGCCATTATGGCGATAAAAGCGCTTATCTTCCGCCGATATGAAGGCGCGTTGCAGCTTTTCAGGGATTGTCTCCACCGGCACGAAGACACGCGCCTCCGTTGAAAATTCAGAGATCAGCTTGCCATCGCCCGCATGAACTCGGGACATATTAGCAGGCTTATACTCGGCCAAAGTCTCAACAGATGGCAGGTCTTTGGTCACGCGAATGACATAGACGAAAATAAAAATAGCCGCGATCAGACCCATGACGAGCCCGATCAAGGTCAACCATTTCAGGACTTTGAAAACCTTGTCCCGACGACGGGCGGTAGGCTGCTGTGTATCAAATGTTTCGGACATAGCTCTTTATATCTTTCGGAATCACTCCGTGCCGCTAACGAGATATTGCGGCGTTTTCAAGGTTATAGCTGCCGCGATTCTGCCCTGAAAGGAAATAGTGCAGTTTTGCAGATATGATCAGCGAGAAAGGTCTGCAAAATACTCATCAATAGAGCGCTTGACCGCGCGATTGATCTTCTTGCGGTGGGCGGCAGTTTTGAGCAGCTTTTCATCTTGCGCATTGGAAATAAAGCCGAGTTCGAGCAAAACGGCGGGAACATCAGGCGCGAGAAGGACGAAATACCCTGCGCGGCGGTGAGAATTACCGATCATCCGTGTTTCTGACGAGAGATTTTCAATCAACTTATCCGCGAAAGCCTCCGATTGGCTCTCTGTTTTGCGCTGCGCCAGATCAACAAGAATGTCACCAACAGGGTCCGTCTGTTCTGTGAGGTCCACGTCCATAATCCAGTTCTGGCTATTGACGATTCTGCTTAGACCGCCCTTTGGCACGGTCAGCCAGTGTATAAACCGACGCTCCGCGCGCGGACTTATTAGACGTCGAGTCCGCATGGATTGAGATAAACAAGTCGGCGCCGCCCTCTCTCGCAATGCGCAAACGGGTTTCGTGATCGATATATTTTTTACCCGTATGGGTCATAATGACTTGGTATTTGCCGGATTTCACCAGCATATCGCGTAATTCTTTGGCAGCAGATAAAGTGATGACCTTTTCATGCGTGCCTTTGCTGCCGATCGCGCCAGGATCTTTGCCGCCATGGCCTGGGTCAATGACGATCACGGGCTTGGCAGGCACTTTTTTGACGCTGGGTTTGAGGGCAGGATAAGGCGTCGTGTTTTTGAAATATCGCGGCCCGTCTGCGCGTTGTTGAGCGTCGGCGAGCGAAAACATCGCTAGCACGCTGCAAACTATCACGATTATGCCCAAAAGCCTTAACATTGTCGCCTTATGCCGTGTTTATGATGAATAAATGCTTACAATTTCTGCCGTCAATGCGGGGTGTGTTCAGTGACATTGCATATGCTCCCCTTGGATTATGACGTGATCGTAACATATATGACAAATGCTTTGCGCTCCTGTCCGAATTAGGGCAATGACGTCTTAGCGATGTGGCAAATAGCCGATTTTGGCCCTGCCCCGCAACTGCGCAACACAGCGCACCTACCGCGTAAAACCTTACGCATAACGAGAGTTACTATGACCGTCGCACGCGACATTCTGATACCAGAACTGGCCCAGGCCAGATCCGTGCGCGCGTCTTTGACACCTAATACACACACAAATTTACACTTGCAGCCCCAAATTGGAGGAGAACGTGGTCGACGACCCGACGCTCCGCCCACCGCGCGGCGCATTGGAGTTACCCATGACAAAGAAAATGCTTATCGACGCCTCCCACCCGGAAGAAACTCGCGTGGTGATCGTCGACGGAAATCGAGTTGAAGAATTAGATTTTGAGAGCCGCAATAAGCGCCAGCTGCGCGGCAATGTTTACCTCGCCCGCGTCACGCGCGTTGAGCCATCCTTGCAAGCCGCCTTTATTGAATATGGCGGCAATCGGCATGGCTTCCTCGCCTTTAGCGAAATCCATCCTGACTACTACCAGATCCCCTATGAGGACCGCATGGCCCTTATCGAGGACGAAGAAGCTGACGCGGCTGAGATTGAGAAAGAGGCCGAAGAAGAGGCTGAAAAGCCTAAACGTGGCCGTCGCCGCAAAGCCAGCTCTGCCAAATCAAAATCCAAAGACATGGATGATGACGACGCAGATGACGAAGATCTGGATGATGAAGACGAGTCTGATGATGACGAAGACGAAGATGATCGCGACGAAAACCTCGACCCTGATGAAAATGACGCCAAAGACGCCGACGATGCGGAAGTGGCTGAGGAGCAAGTAAAGGTCGCCTCCACACGCCGGAAGCGTCAATCGCGCCGCCGCTACAAAATCCAAGAAGTTGTCAAGCGCGGCCAAATCTTGCTTGTCCAAGCCGTTAAAGAAGAGCGCGGCAATAAAGGCGCGGCGATGACGACTTATCTGTCGCTCGCGGGACGTTATTGCGTCCTAATGCCAAACACTCCGCGTGGTGGCGGGATTTCTCGCAAGATCGCCAATGGGTCTGACCGCAAGCGTCTCAAGACCATTATGTCGGGTCTGGACGTGCCGCAAGGCATGGGCGTGATTGTTCGCACAGCGGGCGCCAAGCGCAACAAAACCGAAATTCAACGCGACTATGATTATCTCTCCCGCTTGTGGTCTGACATTCGCGAGTCGACGTTAAAGTCGATCGCGCCAGCCTTGATCCATGAGGAAGGCAATCTGGTTAAACGCTCTATCCGCGATCTCTATAATAAGGACATTGAGGAAGTCTTGGTGGAGGGCGCAGAGGCGTATAAAACCGCCAAAGCCTTCATCAAAATGCTGATGCCGAGCCATGCGAAATATATCAAAGAGTACAAAGAAGACATCCCCCTCTTCCTGCGCTACGGCGTCGAACGGCAGATTGAAGCCAGCCTCGATAGTGTCGTGCAGCTGAAATCTGGGGGCTATCTTGTGATCCATCCGACAGAAGCTTTGGTCTCAGTTGATGTGAACTCGGGTCGCAGCACCAAAGAACGCAATGTCGAGCGCACCGCGCTTCGCACCAATTTGGAAGCGGCCGAAGAAGTCGCACGACAAATGCGTCTGCGTGACCTAGCGGGGCTGATCGTGATTGACTTCATCGATATGGATGAAAACAAAAACAATCGCGCCGTTGAGAAGAAGATGAAGGAGGCGCTTGAGCGTGACCGCGCCCGCATCCAAACCTCTCGCATCAGCCAGTTCGGCTTGATGGAAATTAGTCGCCAACGTCGCCGCCGTAGTCTGCTGGAAGGGTCAACAGCGCATTGTGAGCATTGCTCTGGTGTTGGCCGTAAACGCACGATTGAAAGCTCTGCCCTCGCCGCGATCCGCGCTGTGGAAGAGATCGGCGTTCGCGGTGCTGCTAAGCGTATCCGCCTGAAAACATCGCCAGATGTTGCGCTTTACCTGTTTAACGAAAAGCGGAATTTGCTGGCGCATGTGGAGCAAAACTCTGACGTGTTCACAGAAATTTTGGGCGATGAAGACATGATCCGCCCCGCTTACGAAATCGAAGTGATCGAGAAGCGCGGTGGCAACACTGTCGATCCGCTTGACGAGATCGAGAAAGAATTCCGTCGTCAACGCAATCAACCGAAAAAGGCCCGTAAACCTGATCCAGAGGATGAGGACGAAGCGGATGATAGCGATGACAAGTCTGAGAAGAGTAACCGCTCTGACAGCTCTGACGAAGATCGTAAGTCCGGTAAACGTCGCAGCCGCCGTGGCCGCCGTGGGGGGCGCGGACGTGATCGCCGCAAAGAAAATGCTGAGGATGGATCAGAGGAACAGGCTGAGGCAAAATCTGCGGACAACTCCAATGAAGCGTCAGATAATGACAATAGCTCTCGCGGGTCGGACGACAAGCCCAAGCGCGGTCGTCGTCGCAAAGCACCGTCTCGCAATAAATCCGATGATGCGCCAGAAGTGAAAGCTGACGAAACCGAGGCGAAACAGATCGAGGATGATAAACCGTCCAAACCGTCTCGCCCGGGTCGTCGCAAGGCGCCGTCTCGCAAAACGTCTGAAACTGACACAGCAGACGCTAAGCCGAAGCGGACTCGCAAAGCTCCTGCAAAGAAAGCGCCTGCGGATAACAGTTCCGAGGAGACGCCAGCAAAAGCCGTAGCGAAAACTTCGACCCGCCGTCGCAAAGCTCCGACCAAGACCAGCGACAGCGCATCAGAAGATGCGCCGAAACCTGCTGCGAAAAAAGGGCACCCGCGAAGAAGAAAGCGCCTGCTAAAACGGCAGCCAAAGACGCAGAGGACGCGCCAAAGAAAGCGCCTACTCGTCGGAAAGCTGCGCCTAAGAAAGCCACTGCCAAAGTTGAGGCTGACGCCCCAGCCGCAGAAGAAAAGCCGAAGCGCACACGCAAGGCGCCCGTCAAAAAAGCAGCCCCCGCACGCAAAGCGGCACCTGCCAAGAAGACGGCACCTAAGGCCAAAGCGGCCCCAAAAGCTGATGCTCCGAAAGCTGAAACAGCTAAGCCTGAAACGCCGAAAGCCGAGCCGAAAGCCGAAACCGTCAGGACACGTCCTGGCACACGCAAAGCCCCCGGTAATCCAAGCAAAGATTCGGCGTCATCTGACGACAAGCCGAAGAAGAAAAAAGGCTGGTGGAACCGCTTAACCTCTGGCGAATAAGACGGAATTCAGGTCTCATGACAATGTCGTGATGCCTGCTATTTGCGCTGCTTTATGACGTCTGCGTAACTTGACGGATTTGCTTAGCTTTGGGACAAGCTGGCATGACAGTTTTTGCTTCACGCTTGATCGATTCCCTGAAAGTCTTGGCTTTCGTGATGATCTGTTCTTTGCTGCCTCTCAGCCAAGCTCACGCGCAGTCACTCCTGCGCGATACTGAAATTGAAGCCACGCTCCGCGATTACACGGACCCCATTCTTCGGGCCGCCGGTCTGAACCCCTCCAGCGTTGATATTTACCTCGTCAATGATGCAAGTTTGAACGCTTTCGTGACACGCGGGCAGAACATATTTCTCCATAGCGGCTTAATCTTGGAAGCCGATAATCCGAACCAGCTTAAAGGCGTGATTGCGCATGAGGCAGGTCATATTGCAGGCGGGCATATCGTGCGGTCTGACTACGGAAACCGCAGCGCTTATGGTGCAATGCTGATCGCAGCCGGTGTCGGTATCGCGGCGATCCTTGCGGGCGAAAGCGGAGCGGGCGCGTTGATCTTGGGCGGCTCCACCCAATTTGGCGGCATCGAAGCCCTTGCCTATTCCCGCGTCAATGAAAGCGCTGCTGATCAATATGCCGCTCAATATATGGAGCGCACACAACAATCCTCTGCAGGTCTGATCGCGTTTTTCGAAAGATTTCGGGCACAGGAGGTTCTGTCCCAAGCGCGCCGCTATCCCTATTTCCGCGGGCATCCCCTGTCGGCAGACCGTATTGATGCTTTGCGCGAGAAAGTGGCGGAAAGCCCCTACACAGCGAATGTCGATAGTGATGAGGACATGCATGCCCACGCCATGATGCAAGCCAAATTGCGAGGTTTCTTGGAAGGGCCGCAACTTGTTTTCTCTCGCTATCCTGAAACGGATCAGTCAAAGCCTGCGCGATATGCGCGATCTGTTGCCTACTTTAAAGCGGCTGACCTGAAAAACGCGATCCGTAATATTGATAGCCTAATCGCGGAAGAGCCGAACAATCCCTATTTCCACGAGTTGAAAGCACAAATCCTGCACGAAAGTGGTCAGGGCGAAGCTGCCATAGCGCCCGCGCGTGAAGCCCTTCGCCTTGCGCCGGATGCGCCGCTGCTGAAAGTCTCGCTGGCGCAATCTTTAATTGATACGCGTCAAACGCAAGAGCTGGACGAGGCGATTGATTTACTGAAATCTGCTCAGCGCCAAGAGCCTGATAATAGCTATTCATGGTACCTCTTGTCTCGCGCTTACGGACAGGTTGGCAATGAGCCCTTGGCGAAATATGCCACGGCGGAACGTCATTATGCTATTGGCGACATTGCAAGTGCGCGGTCATTTGCCCAGCGTGCACAAGAGGACTTGCCCCGCAACTCTCCGCAATGGCGTCGGGCATCAGATATCATCGTCGTCGCCGACACGCAGCTCGCCAAGAAACGCAGCCAACGTCGCGGACCAAAGCCCCTCACTGTCACCTCACAATATCGTTAGACCGAAAGGTCTTCCTGCCAAGCCCACTATTCGTTAAGGGCTTTGCGCTATAGCGACCAAAATTCGATTGATTTGAAAGTGAATATATTATGTTCCGCACCACAAAACTTCTGCTCTCCTCCGCCATAATCTTTGGCATGCTGGGTGTATCCAGCTGCGCCGAGGCTGGCCCTGGCCCTGACATGAAAAAAGCAGATGTTGAGCGCATCATCCAAGAGTATCTTATGGAAAACCCAGAGATCATTCGCGAGGCCCTGATCGAATTGGACAAGAAAGAAGACCGCGCCGCCCTCGCCGCTGTGTCTGACGCGCTGAAGAACGATCCGCGCGATGTGTCAATCGGCCCCAAAGATGCCAAGGTCACCATCGTCGAATTTTTTGACTATAATTGCGGCTACTGCAAACGCTCAACCGAATGGGTCAAAGAGGTGATGGAGAGCTATCCAAATGATGTACGCATCGTCTTCAAAGAGCTACCGATCCTAGACGGTCGCACAAAGACATCCCGCAATGCCGCGCTTGCAGCTTTGTCTGCTGCGCGCCAGGGTAAATATACGACAATGCACTTCTCGCTCATGAACGAGCGGAGCCTGACAATTGATCGCGTCCGGAAACTGGCAGAAGAGACTGGCTTGGACATGCGGAAATTTGACGCCGACATGAAAGACGTGGCTTTGGCGAAGCAAATCGAAGACACGCTCCTCCTCGCCAATCGCATCCCCTCCCTGACAGGCACCCCGTTTTTTGTGATCAATGACGAGTTTGTGTCAGGTGCCGACACGAATAAGCTGCAAAACCTGTTGGATGAAGCACTTGAAAGCTAGGCGACGAAATTAGGGGGCGTAGACTGTATAGGTCACGTCCGCTGATAATTTCCCGACCCCCATAGAGAAGTCATAATTATTACCGTTGATTGGCGCACCGCGCAGGCGGTAGACGCTCGCAAATCCTGCGGCTTGCTGCGCGATCGAACCGTTGAGCCGCGCGGTTCTGCGTCCGCCGTCAAAGACTTTGACAGGCCCGCTGGATAAATCGTTCAACGTATCGCCATTGCTATTGCCCAGCACCACACCGCCTCCACCCACAGACGGGCTTTGCGCTCGTTGCCCGATAGACGGCGAAGCTGGCGTGATTTCGAGGAATTGATAGGTGATGTTCTGGTAGCCAAGCCCCATGAAATCACCGCTCGCGGACAGATTAGATGCGCTGGCATAAATATCAAAGGCTGCATTGCTAGCCACGAAGAACCACGCAAAGCGCACCTGATTGCCGAGCAAATCGATGTCCGTATCATCATCGACGCCAAAGGCTGTATAGCTGTCATTGGCGTCCAGCATCTGAAAGCTTGGATCGTTATTGTAAGCGCCGCCAAAGGGCTGCCCCGTCACTTGAAATGGCCAGCCGCCGCTATCGCCATTACTGATCGGATCGAAGGGGAAGTTCACGGCCACGCCGTCTTGCGCAATAATGTCATTGCCCGCTGAGCCACTGGCGACACCCTCCAGCAAGACGAAGTCATTGACGATTGGCGCTTCCCACGCATTTTCGTAAAAATCACTGCCTGAGAAAACGATGACGACTGGCCCCGCGCGAAAAAACGGGCGATCAATCACCGCGGCCAATGTGGGCAAAGACACAACGGCGCAAAGTCCAATCCCAATACCGAGTCGCGATAAGGCGCGCCGCGTATTATATTTAAAGCCAGCCATATTTCCCTGCCAAAATTCCCAACTCTTGCTCTTACAAGAGATATAGTGCTGTTTTGGTGCAAAGAGGGTTAAGGCTCCGTTATGACGCAGACTGTTTGAAGCATGTTGCTAAATAGAACAAATCATAAACATTCATTGACAAATACTCTGATACGCGACAATTATAGCGTTGAGGAGTCGCATTCATGCCTAAGCCAAATTCAGTATTTGTCTGCCAGTCCTGTGGTTCGGTCCACGGAAAATGGGCGGGGCGCTGTGATGCGTGCGGCGAATGGAACACACTTGTCGAAGAAGCGAAGAGCCAAAATGCGCTACCCGCCCACAAACGCAAAAAAGGCCGAGGTCTGGAATTTGTTGATCTAGGCGGTGAAAGCCGCGATGTCCCGCGCCTGACCACGGGGATTGCGGAGCTTGATCGTGTCACAGGTGGCGGCTTGGTGCCAGGATCTTGTATCCTCGTTGGCGGCGATCCAGGTATTGGGAAATCGACATTATTATTGCAAGCCACAGGGCAGTTGGCCGCGTCTGGCACTAAGACATTTTATATCTCTGGCGAGGAAAGCACGGGGCAAGTGCGCAGGCGCGCAAAACGCTTAGGCGTGTCGGATACACCTGTCTCGCTGGCCGCCGAAACATCGCTCACGCCAATCCTTGACGGCTTGATGAGCCAAAAACCGGATGTTGTGATTATCGATCTCGATCCAAACGCTCTGGACAGATCAGCTCGGCGCAGCCCCTGGCACGGTCGCGCAAGTGCGCGCTTGTGCGCAAGAGTTAACACGCTTTGCCAAGAAAACTGGGGCGTGCGTGATCTTGGTCGGGCATGTGACCAAGGACGGACAAATTGCGGGGCCGCGCGTGGTGGAACATATGGTCGACGCGGTTCTGTATTTCGAAGGCGACCGCGCCCATCAATTTCGTATTCTGCGTGCGCATAAAAACCGCTTCGGCCCAACGGATGAAATCGGCGTGTTTGAGATGCGCGAGACTGGCTTGTGCGAAGTACCAAACCCGTCAGCATTATTCCTCGATGGTCGTGGCGAAAACTCCAGCGGGGCAGCTGTATTTGCAGGGCTGGAAGGCTCGCGCCCTGTGCTGACAGAAATTCAAGCGCTCGTGGCACCTGCCGCTTTTGGCACACCCCGCCGCGCCGTGGTCGGGTGGGACGGGGGGCGACTGGCTATGGTGCTGGCTGTGTTAGAGGCGCGTTGCGGGATCAGCTTTGCGGGTAAAGATGTTTATTTAAACGTCGCGGGCGGGCTGCGGATTTCCGAACCAGCTGCAGATTTAGCCGTAGCTGCGGCTATCGCCTCCTCCGCGTTTGATATGCCGCTTCCACCTGATTGCGTGGTATTTGGCGAGATCAGCTTGTCAGGCGATGTGCGCCCCGTTGGACGATCAGAAGCCCGGTTGAAAGAGGCTGCAAAGCTTGGATTTACCCGCGCGATTGCACCCAGCCCGATCAAATCACAAGAAAATGACAATAGCGCACTGCCAATCATTGCAATCAAGACTTTGACAGACCTCATTCGCCGTGTAGAAGCCAGTTCAGATAATGGCCTAGATCACCCCAGTAGCTGGGCCGCATAATGATATAGGAACGGCCTAATATGTCCTTGAACCTGATAGCAGTCGCTCAGCTGTTGAACCTCGGACAAGTTGTCAGCGTTGGATCATGGAATTTCAACGGGTTTGACGTTGGCGTCCTAGTTATTTTGCTTATTTCGCTGCTCTACGCAGCCTCGCGGGGGTTTTTGCGCGAAGTTACGTCCCTGCTCGCACTCTTGGTTGCGGCGGTCATCACACTTTTCATCTGGGGACAGTTCCGATTCGATCTGCAAGGTGTCATTTCACCAAGCTGGCTCGCAGACGCGATCCTTGTCGGCGGCGCGGGCATGCTCAGCTATCTGCTCATGGTGTTTTTACTCTCAGGCATTGGAAAAAAAATCGCAGGCAAAGAGGTGGGCTTATTGGACCGCCTCCTTGGCGCAGGATTTGGGGTAGCGCGCGGGTTAGTTCTCTGCTCCCTGTTGGTCATGGTGCTAACGTCCCAACACCGCGCCAGTAATGAAGCCGTTCAATTTCGGGAATATATCCGCACCGAAAACATACCCCAAGAGATGATCGACAAAATGCCCAAATCTATGCGAGATCAAATGAACGCGGCACCAAAACCGTTACCAACGATGCTAGAAGACTCGACCTTTTACCCTTTACTAAACCGTATTGCAGACGCCATTCGGGCTCTACCATTTGCAAAAATGCGATCTTATGCTGACCGAATCAAAGACGGCGAATTTGAAGCGCTCGCCGAAGACATTGACAGAGCGGGAGACGCCCGATGACGAAGACCTTCTTCCACAGCGATAACTCCACGATATCCGAGGACGACTTTATGTCAGATAATCCCAGCTGCTATATCGACCCGAATGAGGACAAGATCAAAGAAGAGTGCGGCGTGTTCGGCATTTTCGGCATGGAAAACGCGGCCTCCATGACCGCGCTCGGCCTTCACGCTCTCCAACATCGCGGGCAAGAAGCCTGTGGAATTGCGGCGACGGATGGCTCGAAATTTCACACAGAACGTCACCTGGGTCTGGTCGGCGATAACTTTACGGGCGCTGATCCGTCCGAACGCCTGCCTGGGCATATCTCAATCGGCCACAATCGCTACTCAACGGCGGGCCAGACAGTATTGCGCAATGTGCAACCCCTGTTTTCTGAATTGCATACGGGTGGCTTCGCGCTGGCCCATAATGGTCACATCACCAACGCTTATACAATCAAAGAGCAACTGGTTGAAAAAGGCGCGATTTTCCAATCAACGTCTGACACCGAAGTCGTGATCCACCTGATCGCGCGCGCTCAAGGCGGAGAATTTATTGACCGCTTCGTCAACGCCATTCGCCAAGTCGATGGGGGTTACGCATTTGTAGGAATGACGAAAGACGGATTGTTTGGTGCGCGGGATCGTTTCGGTATTCGCCCACTCCTCATTGGCCGCCTCGGCGATAGCTATGTCTTAGCCAGTGAGACCTGTGCCTTTGACATGATCGACGCAGAGTTCATTCGCGAAGTCGCACCAGGCGAAGTGGTCGTCATCAATAGTGACGGTATTCGCAGTTTTACAGCGTTCCCCAATGCAGAGTCGCGGCCTTGCATCTTTGAGTTCGTATATTTTGCGCGCCCTGATAGCATTGTGGACGGCAAGAGCGTGTATGAAGTGCGCAAGCGGATGGGCATGCGCTTGGCGCAAGAGACGCCTGCCGATATTGATGTTGTTATTCCCGTGCCCGACAGTGGCGTCCCGGCAGCGATTGGATTTGCGCAAGAAATGGGTGTCCCGTTTGAATTGGGCATTATCCGAAATCACTATGTTGGGCGGACATTTATTCAGCCCACGCAAGCGATCCGCGATATGGGTGTGAAGCTGAAACATTCTGCCAATCGCGCGATGATCGAAGGCAAGCGGGTCTTGCTCGTGGACGACTCAATCGTACGGGGGACAACGTCGACAAAGATTGTACGCATGATCAAAGCGGCGGGCGCCAAGGAAGTTCACTTCCGCTCCGCCTCCCCGCCCATCAAATTCCCTGATCATTACGGGATTGATATGCCGACTAAAGAGAAGCTAATTGCGGCGAATTACAATCTCGATGCGATGACAGAAATGCTGGAAGTTGACAGTCTCGGCTTCCTTTCTGTCGAAGGGCTCTATTGGGCGATGGGTGAGAAACTTCGCGCGGAAGACACGCCGCAATATACCGATCATTGCTTTACTGGCGAATATCCGACGCCACTGATTGATCGCGATCGGAAGCTGCTAGGCGGCAATCAGCTCTCATTTTTGATCGAGGTCGCGTAAGTAACATGGCAGATTTATCTGGACGGATCACCCTCGTCACGGGGGCATCGCGCGGTATTGGCTATGCGGCGGCGAAGGCGTTGGCCGATGCAGGCTCTCACGTGATCGCGATTGCACGAACACAGGGCGGGCTGGAAGATTTGGACGACGCGATTACGTCATCAGGGGGATCTTGCACACTCGTACCTATGGATTTGCGCGATTTCGATGCGATTGACCGCCTTGGCGCTGTCATTGCAGAGCGTTATGGAAAGCTGGACGGCTTGCTGTCCAATGCGGGCGTATTAGGCGATATTACGCCAGCCCCGCATGTGACACCCAAGGACTGGATGCGTTTAGTGGACGTTAATATTACGGCCCCCTATCGCTTGATCCGCTCATTTGATCCGCTTCTGCGCGCGTCCGATGCTGGTCGTGCTGTCTTCGTGACGACATCAGTCGCTCAGACCCCGCGGGCATATTGGGGCGGATATGCAGCAACAAAAGCTGGGATGGAGGCATTCGTTTCGATCTATGCGCAAGAAACTGAAATCACGCCGCTAAAGGTCAATCTGCTCAACCCGGGTGGTGTCCGCACGGCAATGCGGGCGAAAGCTATGCCAGGGGAAGATCCGTCGCACTTGCCAGATCCCGCAGATGTTGCGCCCCTGATTGTAGATATGCTCTCGCCAAGCTGGGACACAACAGACCAGCGAGTTAATTTCCGCGAGACGCCCCATTATAAGGGCTAATTTTTAAGTATAATGCGATAGCGGGCTTTGCCTGATTCCAATCGTTCAATCGCTTTGTTAACGTCTTTCATATCGAAATATTCTACCATCGGCTTAATGTCGTGACGGACGCAAAATTCTAGCATCCGCGCCACCATGTCCGGCGAGCCCGTATCAGAGCCGCCAACTGACTTCTGTCCCATGATCATGGAAAAGGCTGGGATCCCCATGGGTTCCGCAACCGCACCAACCGTGATCAACTTACCTTGCGGCGCCAGCGCAGCCATATAAGCGGGCCAAGCGAGGCTCGCATTTACCGTGCTGAGGATGAAATCATATTTTCCGCTCAGTTTTTTTAACGCGTCTTTGTCCTTTGTATTCACGATCTTGTGTGCGCCCAGCTCTCGCAACTCGTCTTCCTTATCCATACTCGTCGTGAAAGCAGTAACTTCGCAGCCCCAAGCCCGTGCAAATTGCACGGCCAAATGACCAAGCCCGCCAATGCCGATTACGCCAATACGGTCTGTCGGCTTGAGATCAAAATCCATCATTGGCGCGAAAACTGTAATGCCGCCACAAAAGAGCGGCCCTGCACTATCTGCATCCAAGCCGTCAGGCAAAGGCACAGCCCAAATATCGCGGACGCGAATACGGTCTGCAAATCCGCCGCGTCCCGCAATCGTTATCGTCAAACTCGTGCAGCGCTGCTGGCTGCCTGACAAGCAGGGCGAGCAGTGCATACAGCTGTCTGAATTCCAGCCTACACCGACCATTTGACCGACCTTGAGATGGCTCACACCCTCTCCCATCGCAACGATTTCACCAATCGCTTCGTGGCCTGGCACCAGTGGATATTGACTGGCTCCCCAATCATTATTGATCATAGAGAGATCAGAATGACAGACGCCGCAGGCCTGAATTTTAACCTCGACTTCATTGTGACCTAGCGGGCCCACCTCAAATTCAAAGGGCTCTAAGTCTGCGCCTTCGCTGTGGGCGGCGTAGGCGTGTATGGTTGTAGATGTCGTCATGGCGTTAGCTCCAGCTTTGGGGGTCAAAATCGAACAAGTCGTCGACGGTCTCCCCTAATGTATGCGCGAGACGGAAGGCGAGTTCCAGTGACGGCGCATATTTATTCGCTTCAATCGCGATAATGGTTTGCCGCGTCGCGCCTACCCGCTTGGCCAACTCGACTTGAGTCATATTCGTGCGCGCCAGGCGGATACGCCGAATATGATTTGTGATCTGTGTTTTTTTACCGCCCATGATCTATTTTCGATACGCCAGAATTTTGGTGATCTGTTTAAAAAGGTCTGCCAAGTAACTGATCGCGGCGAGATAAAAAATCATCTCGACAGGCTTGATGACAGAAATCGGTCCCGAATACGCTTGGCCCGCCATGTATTGCAGCAATAAGGTCACTAATATTGTGCCGACCCCAATTTGCAAAAACATATAGCCGTTCTGACTGCCCCGCCGCGCGATCTCTACATCGCGCTCGTCTTTTGCCGCAGCCTCATTTCGTGACCGAACTGCAAATATTGAAGCGATCACGGCATGAAGAATGATGGTCACAACGACTATCTGGAAGACCACAACACCCAACTCTGCGGGTTCGAAATGCTCGGGCTTGAATTGCCAACCATAGGCCATCTTCTGCCAGAAATAGATAAACACAGCACCGTCCGCGAGCAGTGTAATCCAAGACTGCCGCTCTGGCTCGCTCATATCTTTAATACGGGTCATATCTGTCTCCTTTATACGTGTCTGTCGACATAGGCTGGCACGCCTAATGTTAAATATGTTTGACATGAATAGGTGGGGAAAGATGAAATGTAAAGTATTTTTTACGTAAAAGAAGTTAGGCATTATCCCCTTGGCATACGGTGATGTTTGTGCTATATAATAAGCATGAAACAGAACGTCCTAGCATTTTTTAAACAATTTCCCGACGATGACACCTGCCTAGAGCACTTGTTCGAAGTTTCTTACGGTCAAGGCCATGAATGTCCTAAGTGTGAGCGTGATGCCAAGTGGTATCGCATTAAGTCCGAGAAGGCGTTTTCTTGCCAGTGGTGCGGCCATCATATTCACCCAATGGTCGGGACTCCGTTTCAGCAGTCACGTACTTCGTTGCAATTATGGTTCTTTGCAATCTTTCTCTTCATTAAATCCCGCAATGGCGTCTCTGCCAAAGAGTTAGAGCGTCAATTAGGTGTCACCTACAAGACTGCATGGCGCATGGGGCATGAAATTCGTAAGCATATGGCTGGCGTTGACGGTGAAACGCCGCTAGGCGGCATTGGCAAGATTGTTGAGGCTGACGAGACATATATCGGCGGTTATGAAAAAGGGGCTATGGGCGGCAAGGGCAAGGCTATCGTGGTGGGTCTTGTCGAAAAAGATGGTGACGTAATGACATTCGTGGTTCCGAACCGTAGTCAAGCTTCACTTGTTGGACCGATCTTGAATAATGTTCACGCTGGAACGACAATTCATACTGATACTGCTGGGCAATACACTGCGCTAAAGCACTTTGAGGAATACACGCACCTAACCGTTGATCACTCTATCAGCGAATATGTTGGTAAGGACGGGCAGACAACTAACACTATTGAAGGATTTTTCTTCCACTTAAAACGCACAATCAAAGGCACCCACATTTGGGTATCACCTAAGCATTTGCCTAAGTATGCGAAAGAAGCGGAGTTTATGTATAATCGCCGTAAAGCGCCAAACACTATGCTTCCCGATCTTCTTTCGACTTTCCCTTTGCAGACATGGACTTGAGGACTTTTTCGAAGTCTCTATCTTCGATTTCATCGCCCTCATGTTCGGCTATGAAATCCTTCATGGCTTTAGGGTCTTTTTGAGCTTGCTTAAGTGTCGTCATTAGCGGCGCGACCTCTCTAAAATACCAAAAAGATTAACGACTGTAAGAAATCTGCAAAACACGTAAATGGATGAAGCGACGATGAATGAGAAAATGACATAACCCAAAGATAACCCGCTTGTCACAGGAATTGAAGGATATACGACTAACAAGGGAAGGCAAATAGCTGAAAGCGCTAATGCCAAATAAACCGTAACCCTTACGTAGTTTCGCGCGAGACGAAAAGCCTCTGTGTCCTTTACCGCCTTTATGAAACCCTCTGATCCAGACAGAATAAAGGCGTAAATACCAAACAAGAATGCGCTTTGAATAGAAGACCAATCAAAAATTGCAGCATAAAATGCGCCCACTTCCCATTGCTCGCCTGCGAAAACGGAACCAACTCGCGCTGGAAACATAAAAAGGCAAACTAATGTCGTCAAAGACAGTATTAGAGCAAAATGTCTTTTGAAGAGTTTCACAAAATCAATCAGGCTTGTTTTGCGATCGTAATGGAGACTTGTGTTTATCATAACTTTTCTTGGCAAACTCTATACGCTTTTCTCGGTTTCCGATAGGGTCATTATCAGGAAGGTCTAATTCACCTGTTTCGCGGAGCAACTCCTTGATAAAGTTATATGGGTCATGCTCTCCAAATGTGTCAGCATAAATTGCTTTTACATTGTCGCTTTCGTCTTTCAGATGAAGAAGTGATTTAATAGTAGAGACAACATTTGAGGCATCCATAGGGCTCTTTGTCGCGCGTGTTGAAATTTTTACCTCAATTTGACGACCATCGAAAAAGTCGCCCATTGTATTAAGGGTTTCAATAAAATCATTTTTAGTTGAATTAGCGTCTTCAAACTTGTGTATGCCACCCAATCTTACCCTGAAGCTCTTCACATCTGAGGTCTCTAGCGCTTTTAAAGAGTCAGTTCCGCTTACAAGTGCGTTGTGAGCGTAAACTCCGTTTTCGGCGAAATTTGACACATAAGACAACACCACGCCCGCTCTTGCGATGCGGTCAAACTGGAGGGCTAACGCTTTGGCTGAAGGGTCGTAAGCAAACACTATGTAATGGCCGAGGCGATCAAAAGGCAGTTTTTTGGTCTCATCGTCTAAGACTTGACCCGGAAGATTGCTCTCTTGGACGCGAGTGAAATCTCCATACAAGACGCCACTGCTTTCCTCTAAATGCTCAAGCCTTATCGCCACACCACTATGAAGCAGAGCCTCTCGCGATTTCATCGTCATACTAAAAATTTTCCGAAGAACATCCTCAAAACGATCAGAGTCGTGACTTGTCTCTACGTTGTAAAACCTAAGCGTAACGCTGCTGGCCATTTAATATCCCCTATAAGCTCAAATGCAGTTTGGACAAACGCACTTATAGAGTCAACAACGTATGCGAAGGGGATAACCTCCAAGAAGTTTTACCTGTTACGACGCTTGTTTTCTTTGAGCGGTTCCATGCCCTTAATGCGCTTGATGTTATCATACGGGTTTTCATCCGCTTTAACATACATGCGGATCGGGACGGCCCATAGGTCAAAGTCTTCGCGTATACCATTGATAAGATAGCGTTTATAGCTCTCTGGCAGCTTATCCGCACGGGAGCATTTTAGAACAAATGTCGGCGGGCGCGTTTTCGTCTGGCTGATATATTTTGGTTTAATACGGCGACCCTGTACGGCGGGGGGTGGATGGCGCTGCACCTTTTCGATCAGCCAATCGTTCAACTCGGACGTTTTCAATTTAGCAGACCAGTCAATTTGCACACGCTCAATGGCGGGCAGCAAGCGGTCAACGGACTTCCCTGTCAGGCCAGAGAACATGACAACAGGCACGCCTTTGAGTTGCTGCAAGCTATTGGCGGCTTTCTCGCGCAGGGCTTTGGACATCTCGGATTTGTTCTTCACCAAATCCCATTTCGTGATGCCAAGCACAAGTGCGCGGCCTTCCCGCTCACACAGATCGGCAATCTGCAGATCTTGCTTATCGAAAGGTGACTCCGCATCCATTAGAAGGACAACAACCTGTGCGAATTTAATCGCCCGCAATGTGTCTTGCACAGACAGCACTTCCAGCGTTTCGTTGACCTTTGATTTCTTACGCATGCCGGCGGTATCGTGGAATTGCACGCGACGACCTTGCCAGACATAATCAATGGTGATGCTATCACGCGTCACGCCCGCTTCTGGCCCTGTCAGCAGTCGATCTTTCCCGATCAGCGTATTGATAAGCGTGGATTTGCCCGCATTGGGACGGCCAACAATCGCAATGCGCACGGGGGCTTCCGTTGTGTCGATGACTTCATCAGGAACAGTCAGAACAACGTCGCGCAAAGCCATTTCAATTTCGTCATCCAACTCGCCAAAGCCTATATTATGCTCTGCCGCGACTTCGACAGGGTCACCCATGCCGAGGCTATACCCCTCGTTTACGCCGTGATCGCCTGCGCGGCTCTCGCATTTATTGGCAACAAGGACAGTTGGTTTGCCAGATTTGCGCACGAAATCCGCGAAAATGCGATCTAGCGGTGTCACGCCTTCGCGCGCGTCATAGACGAAAAGACAAAGATCAGCATCCATCACGGCGGCTTCGGTCTGGGTCCGCATACGTGCTTCGAGTTTCTGCCCACGCGCGTTTTCAAAACCTGCTGTGTCCATAAGTGTCAGGTCATGGCCGCGGAAGCGAGAGCGAGCTTCGCGCACATCACGCGTTACGCCTGGCTGGTCATTCACGATGGCGAGCTTTTTGCCTGCCAGACGATTGAAAATTGTCGACTTTCCCACATTGGGTCGGCCGATAATTGCCAGCCGCGCAGGGCGTGTCTCTGGCGTATCGAAATCTTCGACCGCCTCATCTATGTCCTCAAAATCATCCATATGAGCTATCGCAGCGCCACCAACTTGGCATCATCTGTCACGACATAAATCGTTTCATTGGCAATAACGGGCGGTACAAAGACGGCGTCGCTGACTTTATCTTCTGAAATAATCGCGCCAGTATAGGGGTTGATCAATACCGTATTGCCGCGGGACGATGCGAGGAAGAGACGATCCCCTGCCAAAATTGGCCCCGTCCAGACAATGCGCTTCTTGCGCTTTTTCTCGTTTTTAAACGCTGTGAGTTGTTGCAGCCAGACGACAGAACCATCGATCTTAGACAAGCAAACGACCTGCCCTGCTGTCGTGACGGAATACACAAAGTCCCCCGCGATCAAGGGGATGCCGAGCGAGCCCGCAGGCTGGCTCCAAACACGTTGCCCAGTGCGTAGGTCAAAGGCCGTCATAATACCGCTTTGCGCTGTCGCAATGACGTAGCCATCCGCAATCGCGGGACCACCTGCAATATCGTTGAGCGAGGAAAGTGGGGTTAAGCGAGCACTGGAGGCGAGCGCGTCTTGCCACAAAACGCCGCCATTTTGTACGCGCAATGCCACCAATTCTCCTGACGAGAACGGCGCGATAATTACGTCATCAATGATCGCGGGACTCGGCACGGTTAACATGCGTGCGCTCTCAATCAAGCCTTGATACGTCCAGAGGACTTCGCCCGTATTGCCGTTAAACGCGAATAACTCGTTATCATCAGAAATCGCAAAAACACGTCCATTATCAGCGACTGGCGCAGAGTGAAGCGGTGTTCGTGTGGCGCGCGACCAAATCTGCTCACCCGTTGCGGCGTCGAGCGCCTTAACAACACCGAGGCCTGAACTGACATAGATTTTCCCTGCATCATAGGTAACGCCGCCGCCAACAGATTCCTTGTCGCGGCCACTTCCGTCTGTGATCGAGAGCGGATCGCGGATGCGGTCAATGATGCCAATGCGGCCTTCACGCGTTTTTTCACGCTGAGCCACTTCAACTTTAAACTCCCACATTTCGTCGCCCGACGCCTCATTGCGAGCTGTCACCGTGTTGTCGCCGTCCATGGTATAGATCACACCATTAGCAATAATAGGCGGGGCGAGCATGCGGGATTTACCGCCAGAGCCTTTGCCAATGTCTTTGCTCCAGACTTTCTCTAGCGAGCCAGATGCGCCAGTGTGTTGCACCACATGTTGCGGGTTCCCGCCAAGCTGCGGCCAGTCGGTATTGACGTAAGCAGGCGGCAGAACGACCTGATCAGGTGTGATAGCTCCGCCGACTTGCAGCGTGTCAGATAATTCCAAAATCGAAATGCGCTCAGACTCGCCCGCCACATCGCCCTGCTCTGCTTTTTTGTCAGCATCGCTTTTATCAAACGGGTTAATCGCGTCCGTAACTGATCCAATCGTCGAGCAGGCCGAGAGAAGCAGAGCCGCGCTCACGCCTAGAAAGATATGCTTATTCATTGGGTGTCTCTTCTTCGTCAATATCTTGGGCATCAGTATCTGGCATCGTGTCTGGCGAGGCCAGAACAGGATCAGGTGACGCCATAGTGTTCGTGGGCGCTGGGTCTTGCATCAGGGTCAAAGATTGCTTCGCGCGCTCTTTGATTGTCGCGGGAACACCAGGCACCGTATTAAGATAGCCAAACTGTTCACGCGCTTGCTGCGCATCGCCAGTTTCTGCTGCGGCAAAGCCCAGCAATTCGCGGGCAAGGAATTCATAAGGCGCACCTGTTTCAGTCAGCGGCCCCACACGACCCACCACATCTTGATAGGCCCCGTCACCCGCAAGGATATAGGCGGCCTTTAATTGCGCGAGTTGCTTGTGGCGCGGCGCTTCAAACTTGTCAGCCGCTTGATCATAAAGGCTCACGGCCTGGGCACGGTTCCCGCGCTCTAGCTCTATGATAGCCGCCCGCATCAATGATAGACCTGCATAACCTTGCGGCGCGACAGAGGCGAGTTCCGTAAATTGCGAGACGGCTTTATCAACTTCGCCCTGTCCTGCCAAACGCGCAGCATCGGTATAGCTAGCCGACGTTGCCCGAGCGGCGCGGTCTTCGCTATATTCGCGCCATTCAAGGTAACCTGTGCCAATAACGATAGCGGCAATTATGGCCGCTATTAACGGCCCATATTTCTTGAGAAGATTGTTATAGTCGTCCTTGCGGAGTTCTTCTTCTACTTCATTGATAAAATCGACCACGAAAGGCTCTCATATGATAGGGGATGACTCGGCATCCAGTTTGTCGCGGAACCTAGCCGCGCACGCCCTCGCTGACAACCGCTAAGGGCATTACCTCTTTGAAATGATATGCGGAAATTTGGAGGCTATTTAAAGCGGTAAAGATTGGCCTCACCCGGGAAAGTGCGGGCTTTCACGCCCTTGGCATAGGCTTTGACCGCCGCCTCCGTCTGCGCGCGCTGATCTCCAAATTTTTTGACAAATTTTGGGACGCGCTCGAACATACCTAACATATCAGGCGTGACCAAGATTTGACCGTCACATTGCGCTGATGCACCGATGCCAATCGTTGGGATTGTCACGGCCTTCGTTACTTCATTTGCGAGGTCTTCTGACACACCCTCAACCACAACGGCAAAGCTACCTGCTTCGGCGGCGGCTTGGGCGTTCTCAATAATTTCCTGATAAATTGCGTCCGTGCGGCCTCTGGCGCGGAACCCGCCAAGGACGTGCATGGATTGCGGGCGCAGACCGACATGGCTCATCACTGGAATACCGCGCTCCACCAAATAGCTAATTGTCTCTGCCGCGTATGAACCGCTCTCGATCTTGACGGCTTGGCAGCCCGTTTCCATCATGACGCGAGAGGCATTTTTGAACGCTGTGATCGGGCTGTCCTCATAAGAACCAAACGGTAGATCGACAACAACAAGCGCTTTTTGCGACCCGCGCATCACTGCTTGGCCATGCAAGATCATCATATCCAGTGTGACGCCAACGGTGGACGGCATACCGTGGACAACCATCCCCAGGCTGTCGCCGACCAAGATCAAATCGCAGTGGTCATCTACAATGCTCGCCGTCGGGGCGTCGTAAGCCGTCAGGCAGACGATCGGATCGCCGCCCTTACGCGCCGTGATCTCTGGTGCCGTGATACGACGCGCTGTATTTTGTGCGGACATAAAACCTCCTAATTACAGAGGGTTGTATGGCGATTATCCTACAAATCGGCAAGCGCTGTCTTTGGAAAGTCAAAGATCGGGTCTGCGCCTGCACGGATTTGCTCTAGCTGCGCCTCTGCTTCTGGCATGACCGATAGCGCGTGATAGCGGGCGAGAACAGCCATATTCGGCGCGTGTGCGTCCCCTGCCAACGTGCCGCGTGCAACAGCCTTAGTCAACAGCGCACCCGAAATCACGAGCGAGCATAGCGTTTGATAAGGTGTGGCGACGGAGAGCGCGTCTTTCTCGCTGGCATTAAGTAGAATATCTGTGGCGACTGACAGTGTCTCAATCCCGTTGGTCAGAGCGCGAACACAGACATCCAGCCCTTCGGCTTGGTCTGCTTCGATATTGATATGCTTCAAATCAGCTAGCAAGGCACGCATTGCTTCGCCCCCGTCGCGACGAAGTTTGCGGCCGACAAGATCGATCGCTTGAATACCGTTTGTGCCTTCATAGATCGGTGCAATCCGCGCATCGCGATAATGTTGCGCCGCCCCCGTCTCTTCGACAAAACCCATGCCTCCGTGAATTTGCACGCCCGTGCTAGCCACAGACACACCGGTATCGGAGCCGTAAGATTTGGCAATTGGGGTCAGCAACCCTGCCCGCGCATGATCGCCGAGATCATCTGCTGCAGCTGTCGCCATGCCAATCGCGCGCGCGCCCATGAGCCGTGTCTTCATATCAATCAGCATACGCCGTACATCGGGATGGTTGATAATCGGGTCTGTTGGGTCACTCTCAATCGGGCGGCCTTGGACGCGGTCATTCGCATAATCCAGTGCGGCTTGATAGGCCCGCTCTCCGATCGCGACGCCTTGCACGCCCACAAAAAGCCGCGCTTCGTTCATCATGGTGAACATGCAAGCCAAACCGCGATTGACTTCCCCAACGAGCCAACCCTTCGCGCCTGAGAACTCCATCACACACGTCGGAGACCCGTGGATGCCGAGTTTATGCTCTAACCCGATGGGATAAAAGTCGTTGCGATCACCTAGTGAACCATCTGCATTGACGAAATATTTGGGGCACAAAAATAGCGAAATTCCGCGAGAGCCTTCGGGGCTGTCAGGCAAGCGGGCGAGAACAAGGTGAATGATGTTATCTGCGCAATCGTGATCGCCCCAAGTGATGTAGATTTTCTGGCCCGTGATCGAATATGTGCCGTCGCCATTGTCTTCAGCTTTAGTGCGCACAGGCCCAAGATCTGACCCAGCTTGTGGCTCGGTTAGGCACATTGCGCCCGTCCACTCGCCCGTCACCATTTTGGGCACATAGGTCTCTTGCAAGTCTTCACTCGCATGGGCATCAATCGCCTTCACCGCTGATCCTGTCAGCATAGGGCAGAGGTCGAGCGCCATATTGGCCGCGTAGATCATTTCGTTGACAGCGGCTGACACCACGGTCGGTAAGCCCATGCCACCAATCTCAGCAGGCGTAGACAGGCTCTGCCAACCCGCTTCGACAAATGCGGCATAAGCTTCTTTGAAACCTGGGGAAGCGGTCACGTCTTTACCGTCCAAAGTCGCGGGGTTTTGATCACCGGTCCAATTTGTCGGAGCCAGCACATCGCGCGCAAAGACGGATGCCCCATTCAAAATATCGCTCACCAGTTCTGGCGTCGCGTCAGCGAATTTATCTTGCGTGATAATCTTATCGAAATCGACGCCGTGATTGAGTAAAAACTGCATAGCGTTGACGGGGGCGGTAAATGACATGAGACAATCCTTGTTCTGAAACGCTGATATGGCACGCCTTAGCTACGATTTTAAGCGTTAAAATTGACGCGGCTGCATACAGTTTAAGACTTGGGCAGTTTAAGACTTGGGCAGTTTATAACTTTTGCAGTTACGGCCATTTGGCGCAGCAGCGATATTTTCCTTGATTGCTAGAAAGCAAAGGCCATGATGCGACTATGAGATATTTTCCAGAGTTTCGATTGAACATTGCGCTGGCTTGCGCCGCTATGCTGACCCTGACAGCTTGCGGTGGCAGTGATAGTGCAACTTCGACAAACCCCGCAACACCAACGGCCCCCATTCAGCAAGTCGCGGCGAAAGAGATGACCTCGATGGAGCGCGGGCGGATCATGTTCAAACGCTGCCAGGCCTGCCACACCCTGAATGAAGGTGGGAAAAACAAGGTCGGGCCTAATTTGTGGAATGTTTACGGCGCAACAGCAGGGGCGAAGGATGGATTCGCTTATTCCAAAGCCATGGCGGCGTCTGGCGTTGTCTGGACAGAAGAGACGATGGACGCATATATCGCGAAACCTCGTGAATTTATGCCCGGCAACCGCATGAGCTTTGTCGGCATTAAAAAGGCCGAAGATCGTGCCGCATTACAGGAATATTTGCGCGCCAAAACAACGCCTGCGACTGCGCCTTAATACTCCCACCAAACTCCGAGGGTGAAACCACCCTCTTGCACAATATTTTTGCCGAGCAGTGTTTTTACATAGCCAAGCTGTAATCGCTGCCCTGCTTTATATCGATATGTAATAGAGGCGTGAGATTTGAGATAGGCTTGCGCTGGCACACGGAAGCCGAGGGCTTCTTCAGCTTCCGCATGACGCGTGTAATTCTGCAGCATTATCATCCACTTATCCGTAGGTTTATAACCCAAAGTCACGTCCAAGCTTGTGCTTTGATAGCGTCCGCCCGTTTCCATGCGCCCTGCAATTTGCGCATCGGTGAAAAAGTCACCGCGCGACGTTTCCCAGCTTTGCCCCCACAGACCGCGCAGCTCGACCATATCGCGATCTCCGCCAATATCGAGGATATTGTCCATCGGCCCGCCGTCCCAAATATAGCTAGCTTGCACCGAAATCGCCTGTCCCCGTTTTCGTTTGACTTGGTAGCGTAGCCCCAGCTCGGTCTCGTCAAAATCTTTGAATGTAAAAGCACTGTCAGGACTGTCGTAATTAATCGTTTGATAGGCCGCATTGGCGGTCAGCGTCCACCGATCGCTGACGCCGTATTCGGCGAACAAACGACTCTCAGTTTTTGAAAAATCCATGATCGGAGTGCGATCGCCATTATCGGCAAACACAAAATCTCCACTGGTCCAAAGCGACGTCAGAATGATCTGCCCGTCACCTGCGGGTTGGTTCCACGCTCCAGCAAGGGCAGGACTTGATCCCATCACCCAAAATAGCCCTGTCGCAGCGGCGCAGCGCTCGACCTGTCGAACTATTTTACCCATCCCATTGAAACATTAGGCTTTGCGTGTTCCAGCGGTCAAATGTTATAGCCAATTTATGTCATCTAAATCTTTTTCCAAACTGGCCTTTATTTCCAGCGCAAAACCGAGTGCCAAGGCTGCCTTAAAGGCACTGAGCCAGCGCTACGGAAACCACGATGCCGCTGATGCGGACGCTATTATTGCGATCGGGGGCGACGGTTTTATGCTCCACACGCTGCGGCGGCATTTGCCCTTAATACGTCGCGGATTGCCTGTTTACGGGGTGAATCGCGGCACTATTGGGTTTTTGATGAACGAATATAGCTTGGACGATCTGCCCGAGCGGCTCGCCAAAGCTGAGCCGACAACGGTTCACCCGCTCAAAATGGTGGCGCAGGCAGCGGGAGGCGAATTGACCGAGGTCGCCTTCAACGAAGTGTCTTTATTTCGTCAAACGCAACAAGCCGCACATATCTCGATTATCGTCGATAATAAGGTGCGAATGGAGAGATTAATCGCGGACGGTGTATTGCTCGCGACACCTGTTGGATCAACGGCCTACAATTTATCAGCCCATGGCCCTGTTATTCCGTTGGGCGCAGACGTTCTCGCCCTCACCCCAATTAGCGCGTTTCGTCCACGGCGTTGGCGAGGGGCGCTTCTCAAAGGCACATCCAAAGTGCGGTTTGAAGTCTTGGAACCCGTCAAAAGACCTGTGTCTGCCTCCGCAGATAATTCTGAAATACGCAATGTCACATCCGTGACGGTGGAGCAGGATTTATCTGCCTCCCTCACCATGCTGTTTGACGCCGATCACGGCTTGGATGAGAAAATCTTATTGGAACAATTCGTCGCTTAGATAGACGAAAGGTGTGACAGGCTATCTAGCTTGTCACAAAAGTCAGCCTCTATTTGGGGGCTAAATGCGATTGGGAGCGTTAGCACTCGCTCCAGCATAATTTTCTGAATTTGTTGATCTGTGAGATTTTGCCCAGACACTTGAAAGTCGCGATAAATCACGATGGCTGCAGACAGAAAGCCCCGTGACGCTTCACTCATCCCAGCGCGTTCGCAGAGCGCTTGTAAGCCTAGAGGGCCACTGTCAAACATCATAAGTCCAGCCTTCTGGATGCCGATACCCACACGTTTCGCAATCGCGATTTGCACGAAGCGCATATCGCCAACTCCTGCCGCACGCTGGATAATATCCTCTGACAATCCGCCCGCCGCATGAAGCGTTTCAACATAGCTGATCAGCGTTTTCTCTGGCCAGTCGCGTCCAACATAACTGATTAAGGCGCGCTGTTGCGTGCGATTGGCGATATCCGCAGCTTCAAATTCTGTCAGTTCGGTGTTCTGAGAAAGTTTGCGCTCTGCAGAAGACGCAGCGGCGCTGATCAGTTTCTGCACGACGTGAGCCGGCATATCTTGACGTGATAATGCCGCCTCTCGGATCATATCGTCTTGGGCATAAATCTCCGCCATATGGGCGGCGGTATCTGGTGCAATGAGAGCGCTGTCATTGGCGGCCAAATCGGCCACGGCTGCCCCGTCGCCGAAACTGACGATCGCAGAACAAATATGTGCGGATAGGCGATGGCGTTGGGCCACAGCTTTAACCTTAGCCGCCGCATTGGATTTCAAGATTAAAAGCAAATCGTCATCTGTAATAACAGGCGAGTTTTTGAGGATCGGGACTGCGATCGAGTCTATATCGTTGATCAGCTTCAGGGCTATTTTACGCGGCAGATTTGGTGAATTCTGTAAGGTCACGGCCAAGGCGCGGCGGACAATGTCTGACACATCGCGGCAAACCAAAGTCAATATTTTCTCGGCTAGTTCTCGCTCGGCATCCGTCAGGGTCACATCCCGTAATGACCGACCAATCTTCTGCACGGCCAAAGCACGCGTCTCGATATGCTGCCCATGTACAGCATCACGCACCGTTTTCTTGCCAAGCATTGTCAGTAAATTCGCTGCGATTTTGGTCACATGATCACCCTATTGATAAGGCTCTGATATAGCCAAACAGGGTTAATCAGCCGTTATTATGACGTGATCCGAAACGGTTTTAGATATTAAAAATAATGAGGAATGGTACCGCCTCTTGGTCTCGAACCAAGGACCTCCGGTTCCACAAACCGGCGCTCTAACCAACTGAGCTAAGGCGGCTCCTTAAAAAGTGGCGCAGACCTATAACAAGGACTGCGCCTATACAAGCATATTTTCGCAGTCAGAACTGACTATGTGCGAATATTTTTAAAGCCTTGCGAACCTAACTTCTCTTGGCGACGGATATATTCGTCAAGATTGCGCGCCCGCCAAGCCGGATCGGGGTGAGTTGAGAGGAATTGCGGTTGGCGCGACGGGTTATTCGCTGCCATTTTTTCCCATAATTTCACTGCCTCATAGGGATTATAGCCTGCGCGTTGCATGTAGTTCGCGCCTAGCAAATCAGATTCGGCTTCGTGTTTCCGTGAATACGGCAAAACCAGACCGATCATCGCACCGAGGCCCAAGGCTTGTGCCAAATACTGCGTATTGCGATTAGCGCTTTGCAGACAATTATTACGTGCTGCGCCCGTATATCTGTTGCATTTTTTAGACATTTGCGACGCGCCGATCACGGTTCCGCCCGCGACAGCGACTTGTGATGCCATCTGCATGGAATACCGCTCCCGCGCATGTTGGCCAGAGACGTGCCCGAC